>JAGQHN010000080.1 GCA_020431825.1 Trueperaceae bacterium
CTACATACCTTGGTTCTAAACCTCCAGGACGAACTTAGAGTTCTTCTCTCGCTACTAGGAACCCCTATCAACAGCTTTATTCCTAATTTATTCAGAGGGGGGGCGGAAAGTCAGTTAGACCTCTCTCATACCAATATTTTTGACTAAAATTCCCCGAGTATGAGACTATGGGCCGGATGAAAAAGACATATAATTGCCGCTCAAGGATATGAAACTTAAAGATCAGATTGCCATAGTCACAGGTGCTGGTACAGGAATCGGACGCGGTATCGCTCTCGCACTCGCTAACGAAGGAGCAAAGATTGCTATTGCTACCCTGCTTGAAGAAGAGGGCGAAGAGACTCGAGCCCTCATCGAAGCTCAGGGAGGAAGCGCCCAAGCCTTTCAAACCGATGTTGCCAGCGAAGCCAGTATAAGGGGCATGGTGGAAAGGGTCGTAACAACCTACGGCAAGGTTGATACGCTGGTCAACAATGCCGGTATTACCATCTTCAAATCCCTGTTTGAAGCAACTTCCGATGACTGGGAGCGGCTTATCAACATCAATTTGCGCGGAACCTTTTTGTGCAGCAAGTATGTTGCCGAGGTCATGAAAACTAGGGGCGGCTCCATTATTAATATTTCTTCTAATCATGCTCTAGCAACGATTCCCAATGCCGAAATCTACGCTGCCAGTAAAGGGGGCATTAATGCGATGACCCGGGCGCTTGCGCTCAGCCTCGGCCCCTACAAAATTCGTGTGAATGCCATTATGCCAGGCTTCACAGCCACCCCTCACTATGAGCGGTGGCTAGCCAGTCACGGTGAACGCCAGGTCATTGAAGATGAAATTATGTCCTTACATGCCAGTGGTAAAATCGCCTATCCAGAGGAAATAGGAAAATTAGCAGTCTTTTTAGCCTCGTCTGACTCGAGTTCCATGACGGGTGCAGAGCTGCTTATGGATAATGCACTTAGTGTTCGTTTGTACAACAGTAAGCTTGTTTAGGAGTCCAAGATGAAACTAGCACGATTTGAGCTTTTTACCGTTGCCCCCAGATGGTTGTTTTTACGCCTGGAAACAGACGATGGCATTGTTGGTTGGGGTGAGCCTATCGTCGAAGGTCGAGCGGCTACCGTAGCAGCAGCTGTTACCGAACTGATGGATTACCTGATCGGCAAAGACCCCAGAAATGTGGAAAACCTTTGGCAGACTCTTTACCGCGGCGGATTTTACCGAGGTGGCGAAATCCTGATGAGCGCCATTTCTGGCATTGAGCAAGCCCTCTGGGACATCAAAGGTAAAGCACTCGATCTCCCCATTTATGAGCTTATGGGGGGTGCAGTGCGTGAAAAGGTTCAGGTGTACGCCTGGATTGGTGGCGACGATCCTGCCCAAACAGCGGAAGCTGCCAAAAAACAGCTAGCGCTTGGCTACAAGGCCTTAAAAATGAACGGCACAGGAGCAGTCCACTGGATTGATACCCCCGCGAAAATCGATAAAGCTGCAGAAAATTTAGCAGCTGTACGTGAGGCGGTGGGTAGAGACATTCAGATTGGCATTGATTTTCATGGGCGTGTCCATAAGGGAATGGCAAAACAGCTGATTAAAGCCCTCGAGCCCTATAGCCCTATGTTTGTTGAGGAACCTGTTCTTTCCGAAAATAATGAGGCACTGATTGAACTAGCTCGAGTTAGCAGCATTCCTATTGCTACAGGTGAACGTATGTACACCCGCTGGGGTTTTAAGGAAATCTTTAAGTCAGGTGCCGTTGACATCATTCAACCTGATGTAAGCCACGCGGGTGGCATCTGGGAAACCAGAAAAATCGCTGCCATGGCGGAAGCCTTTGATGTGGCGGTTGCCCCGCACTGCCCCCTTGGCCCCATTGCGCTGGCCTCATGTTTGCAGGTCGATTTCTGCACACCCAATGCCTTTATTCAGGAGCAAAGTCTGGGTATTCACTATAATAAAGGCTCGGACATCCTTGATTATCTGGCCGACCCGACCGTCTTTAATTATCAGGATGGCTATGTTCCCTTACTTAAGAAACCAGGACTAGGTATAGAAATGAACGAAGAAAAGATACGTGAAATGCACAAACTTGGTCATAACTGGAAAAACCCTATCTGGTACAACGAAGATGGCAGCGTGACCGAATGGTAAGCCCAGAACAAATGCGCGAGCACTTTATGCTCGATCCAGAAGTCATCTTTTTAAACCACGGTTCCTTTGGCGCGACACCAAGGGTCGTATTTGAAACCTATCAGAACTGGCAGCGGCAACTCGAGCACCAACCCGTAAAGTTTCTGGGCCGTGAAGTGTCCAATTATCTCAAAGAGGCTCGAGAAGCCTTAGGCACCTATCTAAACGTGCCAGCCAATGATCTTATTTATGTACCCAATGCCACTTTTGGTGTCAACATTGTGGCACGCTCACTTAATTTAAAAGAGGGCGATGAAGTCCTTACCTGTGACCAGGAATATGGTGCCTGTAACAATGCCTGGACCTTTCTTAGTCAAAAAAAGGGCTTTAGTTACCTGAAAGCAGCCTTGCCAACACCCGTCGAGAGCAATGAGGCAATTATCGAGGCCCTCTGGGAAAAGGTCAATGAGCGAACCAAGGTTATTTATCTCAGTCATATTACCTCCCCTACCGCACTTATCTTGCCTATCAAAGAAATCTGTCATAGAGCTAGAAGGGAAGGCATTTTAACCCTGATTGACGGTGCACATGCTCCGGGTCAGCTCGAGCTTGACCTGAGTGATATTGCCCCGGACTTCTATACCGGAAACTGTCACAAATGGCTGTGCAGCCCGAAAGGAGCCGGCTTTCTTTACAGCCGCAACGACTGTCAGGACTTGATAGAACCCCTGGTTGTAAGCTGGGGCTGGACAAGAGAACCAAGGCATAGTGCCGGCTCTATTTATCTGGACAATTTTAACTGGACCGGCACCAATGACCCCGCTGGCTATCTCTCGGTGCCAAGTGCCATTGCCTTTCAGGCAGAACACGATTGGCAAAGCCATAGGCAGGCCTGCCATAAACGGCTCTCTGAGACGCTCGAGGCCATTGAACAGCTAACAGGCCAAAAGACCTTTTACCCAATCGGCAGCAGTTTTTACAGGCAGCTTGCCATCGCCGCGCTGCCCGACCTGGACGACCCAGAAACGTTTAAAAATGTACTTTATGATAAATACCGCATTGAAATACCGGTGACTCAGCATTTAGGTAGGAACTATGTACGCATTTCGGTACAGGCTTATACAAGTAGCAGTGACCTCGAGGCTCTTGTAAACGCCTTAGCTGAACTACTTGCCTAGACTAAAACTACTAGCCTAGACTAAGCTTAGGGTTTTGGTCACAAGCTTTTTTGAATAGGTCTCAATAGGTAAGGCCTTTCTGTTAACCCCAACATTTGAGACCTTTCATAAAATATCCTATAATCTAAGGAAATAAATAATTTAGCTCTAACCGCGCTCCCTTGTGCAGAGACGTGGCTTGTTTTCCAATGCTTACTGTCAACTCGCTAATTAGCATTACGTTATGTTTTTGTCGACAGTAGTACCCCTGTCTTTGGTTTCTTGCCAAGTGTTTAAACATTTTGGCGCAATAAACTAATCTATGAAAACACTACGCTTGACAAAGTAGCCCGTCCTACATAAAATTGGTCAGACAGCTTTACCAAAGTATGGAGGCAAGATGACCCTACCGCAACCAGTCATAGCTCAAAGTCGAGCCGATGCTGTTGTGGAGAATTTGATTAATTTCATTGCCTCGGAGGCTTTAGCTGTCGGAGACCGCCTACCAGCCGAACGTGAACTCGCTAACGCCTTAGGGGTAAGTCGGCCTATTTTGAGAGAAGCTCTTAAGCATTTGGCGGCTCTGGGCATTGTTGAGACTAGAACGGGTAGTGGCAGCTACCTTACTGATGATGTCTCACCCCATGACCAGCGCTTTGTCATGAAGCTCGAGTCCGAAAGGCAATCTCTTGTCAAACTTCTTCAGTTACGCCGCGCCTTAGAGAGCGAAGCTGCCGCCCTAACTGCTCTAAAAGCCACACCTCCTGAAATCTCTGAACTCGAGCTTCTGGTTGACAGGCTTGAACTCGAGCATGTGCAACACGGATTTGCTCCTGAAGCTGATAAGGCGTTTCATCTCGCTCTTTATAGGTTCTCTGGCAATCCGCTTTTCAGTCAGATTATTAATCCCATCTGGGAAACGATAGAACGCTTAAAAGTAAGGCCTTCAAAAAACGTCGATGTAAAAACACTCGGTCTTCACCGAAAAACACTTGAGCATATTCGCAGCCGGGATCCTGAAAGGGCCAGACAAACCATTCTTGATTTACTGCACCAAGTCGAGCACGACCTTATTCAAACATCCGCTATCAATACAAAGGAGGTGATTTAGGCGTTTGAGTACTTAGATATCGTCAGTAAAGCATTCCAACCTCAAATCTTTTAAATAAGGGAGTACTATGAAAAAACTTTTGTATAGCTTGGTAAGTACACTGCTAGTGTTTGGCATAGCCTTTGCACAAGAAATGCCAGCAGACGCAGCCCCAACAGAAGAGCAGGTCTTACGAGTACCTTGTGATAACACTCGCAATGAAGTCACCTTTGACTTTGCCGTATCTGTCTATCAGCGTTACGCTTGTGTGTCAGACTTATTCCAGGACACCTTAATTGATCTTGATAAAGATTTTAATGTTATTCCTGCGAGCGCAGAAAGCTGGTCGGTTTCAGAAGATGGTTTAACCTGGACGTTTAAACTTAAGCCTGGCCTCATGTGGAGTGATGGCACCCCTCTCACGGCATATGACTACGAAGCCACCTACCGTTTCTCAGCAATGCCAGACACTGCCTGGGATTTCACCTGGTTCTACTCCTTTATTGGACCCGGTGGCATTAAGAACTGGGATAAGGTTGTTGCCGGTGAATTACCTCCCGAAGAACTTGGTGTGGTTGCCGTTGATGATTTAACCCTTGAAGTAACAACTGAGGGTCCTTTCCCACCCTTACCAGGGGTCATGAAGTTTGCCTTTGTTCTACAAAAGGCAGCGCTTGAAGCCCACGGTCCTTACTACAACAATGATCCTGCCACATCTGTTTCAGCAGGTCCCTTTATGCTCGAGTCATTTGATCCTGGCAATAAAATCGTCCTTGTCAAGAATCCAAACTACACAGGCTATAGACCTGCCAGACTCGAACGCATTGAAGGCATCTATATGGCCCCTGCAACCTTCTTTGCCGCTTTTGAAGCCGGAGAGGTTGACCGTGTTCCTTATGAATACTTAACCCCGGCTGACTTCACGATTATTGAGAATGATCCTGAACTTAGTGCCAACTATTTCAGGCACTTTGGTGATTTCCGCACAGACTACCTGCTCTTTGACACTATGAATCCACCTTTTGACAACCTTGATGTCCGCAAGGCTTTTGCAATGGCACTTGACCGCGATGCTATTGTCAAAAATGTTTATGGTGAAATCAAAGCCATGCCTGCTCATTCTATGCTTATGCCAGGCTATCCTGCTTCTGATACCGAAGGTGAGTTAGCCGAGTATCAAGCCTTTAACTGCGAAAAAGCCAACGAGCACTTAGCAGCAGCTGGCTACCCAGGGGGCGAAGGATTTCCTGCATTAGAAATGTGGTTGCGCGGCGAAGGTCCGGCTATGGCCGCCGTCTATCAGGCATCAGCAGCCTCTATTGCACAGTGTCTCAACATTGATATTCAGGTATCAAACAAGGACGGCAAAGTTTATACCGATGCGATGAATGCCAAAGAACTTCAGTTTGGTGCCGTTTCTTATGGTATGGACTTTCTTGATCCCTCAAACTTGCTAGGCATCTGGGTCTCGAGTGGTCGTCATGCCTGGGTAAATGAAGAATTTGATAATCTCGTAGCTGAAGCAAGCGCTCTTGTTGGTGACGATGAGAAACGTACGCAGATGTTCAAAGATGCTGAGCGCATTCTGGTTGACGATGTTGGCGGCGTCTTTATTGCCCACCGCTGGCAAGGCGATCTCTTTAAACCCTACGTTCTAGGTGACAGCTTCCGTGTTCCCGATTCCAACGGTATTAGCGGCGTACACTGGGGCAATGACAATTTCTGGGGTGATGTCTACATCGGGCAGAAATAGTTATCGTAGCTTTTAACTAAAGGCTTAATGTAGAGAAGAATAAGAGGTAGAGTGCAAATTACTTTTTCCTCTACTTCTTATTCTCCCTGCTTCATAGGAGTTAGATGACCCGCTACATCTTAGGACGCATCCTATCTTTAGTGTTTGTACTCTTTGCCGTTTCTGTGATTGTTTTCTCAGTCATGCATGCTGTGCCAGGGGGTCCATTTGATGCAACCGATGGAAAGTTACCGCCAGCAGCCATGGAAAATATTATGCGGAAATACGGGCTTGACAAACCTGTCTGGCAACAGTATCTGAATTATATGGGCAATGCCCTCCGATTTGATTTTGGCATACCCTATCAGCAACCGCATACAACTGTGGCAGCCCTTATTCGAAAAACTTGGGGGGTTACTGTCCAGGTAGGCATTATGACACTCATTGTGGCGTTTGGCATAGGTATTGCCGCGGGGATGTTTGCTGCTTACAATCAAAATTCGTGGGTAGATAACCTGGTGACCTTTACTACGACTCTTGGTTTTACTGTACCCAACTTTGTGGTTGCCATGTGGTTTATTTTGTTTTTTGCGGTGGCTCGCCAGTGGCTACCTATGGGTGGATGGGGGTCGAGTCAGTGCCTCATTGGAAGCTTCTTTTGTACGGATTGGATTCTACCCGTGATTGCATATTCTCTGGCACCAATGGCCGTTGTGGCACGCTATACCCGCGCCAGCATTGTCGATGTAAAACGTGCTGACTATATACGCACTGCCAGAGCCAAAGGTGTGAGCGAACGCAAAGTCATGAGCAAACATGTTTTTCGCAATGCACAAATTCCTATGGTAACGGCTCTTGGTACCGAAATTCCTAATCTTATTACAGGTAGTATTTTTATTGAATCTATTTTTCGCATCAATGGGCTGGGAAAATTTTTTGTTACCAGCACCTTAAACCGTGATTATCCGATGATTATGGCAACCTTTTTACTTATTGCCTTACTCTGGGGAATCACTTATTTGCTTACTGATATTGCCTATACAGTTATTGATCCTCGAGTTCGTCTTGGTGGACGTAAGGAAGCCTGATCATGGCATTTCTAAAATCAAAAACCAAAGAACCTCTTGCACCCGCCTCCCCAATTCGGCAAAGTCGTAGTTTCTGGCAAGACGCACGCAAACGTTTTTTTCGAAATCGTTTGGCGGTTATAGGCTTGATTATTGTTTCTATCATTGTAGTTCTAGCCGTTTTTGCAGATATACTGGCTCCTTATGACTATGATAGGGCCTATTTTGATAGGGTCTTACAAAAACCCTTACAGCATCCCGAACATATTTTAGGAACAGATGAGGTTGGGCGCGACTACCTGAGTCGACTTATCTTTGGCGCACGTACCTCATTGATTGTGGCCCTTTCAGTTCAAGGGATTGCCGTTCTTATCGGGGTACCTTTGGGCGTGCTGGCGGGCTACCTGGGCGGACGATTTGATTTTGTTTTTTCTCGTATCATCGAAGTCATGACAGCTTTCCCTTCTTTGCTTTTCGCAATTCTAATCATTTCCGTCTTAGGAGGCGGACTTAAAACTATTATTGTTGCGTTAAGCATTACCAGTTGGATTGGCATCTCTCGTCTTGCCAGGGCCCAAATCCTGAGCCTAAGAGAACAAGATTATGCTCTAGCAGCCCGAGCCCTGGGTGTAAAAGAATGGCATATTATGATGCGCCACCTTTTACCCAATGCCCTAAGTCCCATCTTAGTAGCAGTAAGTTTTGGCATTCCATCAGCCATTTTTGCCGAAGCAGGGCTAAGCTTCCTTGGTCTGGGCGTAAATGATCCTATTGCCAGTTGGGGTAAAATGGTAGGTGTGAGCAATGCTTATGTGCGGGTTTACTGGCATCTGGCACTATTTCCTACCCTTGCCATTGCGTTAACTATGCTCGGTTTTACTTTTTTGGGCGATGGTCTTCAGGATGCCCTAGACCCCAAACAAGAAGAATAAGCTTAGTATTCGTTGATACAACAAACACTACTCTTTTAAAAGAATAGGCCGGCTTAGACTTTTAAACCACACGTTTTGTTCACCATTTCCTATACGCTCATCTGATGTTTCTTCCAAAAGCCTTTTACTTTTTCTACTACGCGGCTTATGCCGCTCTCATGCCATTTCTGGTTGTTTACTTTGAAAAGCTTGGGTTCAGTGCCGGGCAAATAGGTATTTTGGGGGCCATTATGCCACTCATGACGATGCTGGCAGCGCCTTTCTGGGCAAATCTGGTGGACTCGAGCAAACGTCAAAAAACGTTTCTGGTTAGCCTTTTACTGGTTGCAATTGTAAGTGGCATAAGTATGGGCTTTTCTTCTACATTCACTCTCCTCATGGCACTTATGCTCCTTTTTGCCTTTGTGATTGCCCCTGTTATGCCTTTAGGAGACAACGCCATTTTGCGCCTGCTTGGTGAGCAGCGAAAAAACTATGGCAGGCTAAGAGTATGGGGGGCAGTTGGCTGGGGGCTCAGCGCACCCATCGTGGGTTTCATTACAGAAAAGCTCGACCTCCGCTGGGCCTTTTACAGTTTCGCCCTTTTGATGGTGGGTTGCTTAGTTAGCATCTACCGACTAACTTTTCCACCAGGACAACCGCAACAAAGTCGAAGCTTTGCTGGTTTTCTTCAGCCTGCCTGGCTTATTTTTCTGGCAACCATATTTATGGCCGGACTGAGTCTGGCGGTATCAAATAATTTTCTCTATCTTTATCTTACAGAGCTTAATGCTCCTGCCAGGGTTATTGGTCTGGCACTAACCGTGGCTACTATAAGCGAACTCCCTATAACTTATTTTGGCAGACAGCTACTCGAGCGTTTTAATACCAGGAGTTTGCTGCTCATAGCACTACTTGCCCTAGCCCTTAGACTTTTTCTCTATAGCATTGCCAGCGTGCCAGTTTTTGTGCTTGCTATTCAGCTTCTCCATGGTCTTTGCTTCTCTGTCATCTGGATAGCAGGGGTTAATTTTGCAGCAGAGTTTGCACCAACCGGAAAAACAGCGACGGCTCAAAGCCTGTTTACCGCCGTCATGATGGGTCTGGGCAGCACCATAGGCAACCTAATAGGTGGATTTTTCTATGACCAAATGGGGCCGCAATTCACCTTTCGCATAGCAGCTCTGATTGCACTCTTGGCAGTCTTACTGGTGTTCGCGGCAGGCTCAAGGCTAACCCAAAGTCTCACCTTAGAGACAAATCCCCAATCCTGAAATTACTTTTCTGTTTCAACCTGAAAGCTGCCATCTGCCCTGCCAGTTACAATCACTGTGCCGCTTTGGTCAGTACGCAGCACAGTTGCAGCAACACTTGCATAAAGGTCCAGTGCTTCCTGAGTTGGATGCCCATACGGGTTTGACGCACCTACACTAATCACAACAAGTTCGGGGAGAAAGGTCGTTATACTGGCTTCTGAATCACCATTTTTGCTGCCATGATGGCTTGATTTGTACACCTCAACTTGCTGCAAATACGTTGGCGTATGACTTAGCCACCACTGAAATTCTTTATCTTCGGCATCTCCGGTTAGGGCAGCCTCAAAGTCTCCAAAATCAAGCATAACGCCTACAGAATTATCATTGCGGTCAAAGCTTTCATCTAGAGGCGGCGGTATAATTAGCAATTTTGCTGCCCCTAAGTCGATGCTCCTGCGACTGGGGTCTAAAACTTGCGTTCCAGCTTCAGCTACAGCTCTAAGCAGGTCTTCGTACGTCTGCGTTGTTGCAGCCATCGTATTATCGAGATAGAACCTGGGTTTATATTTGGCAACAATTTTGTCTAAGCCACCAATATGATCGGCATCAGGGTGTGAAGCAATAACAAGATCCAGCGTCTCGAGCCCTATGGCTGTTAGATAATCTAGTGCAGCGTCTCCTCTACCACCGTCATACAAAACTGTCTGACCACCGGTGCCTTCTATCAGTACTGCGTCTCCCTGACCTACATCAATAAAGTGCAGTTTGACCTGACCAGCTGGCAAAAGTTGGGGATTTTCAGTAACTGGGGCGCAGGCTGCCAGAAAAAGAAGGAGCACAGCCAAAAAGCTAAAAAATTTGAGTTTCATAAACTAATATCACCTTCTGGTGCCTTTACCAAACTATCTCTAAGGGCCTTTAGCGCCTGTTTTCGCACCTCAGTCGCCTGCGCGTCTCGTAGTACCGTGCACCTGCTAAGTTCATTTCGCTGCTCTACCTTGAGAATGCAGGTATCCCCTTCCTTGGCATTTAGGGGTATGAGCCACTTGGGCAAAATGAGGCTCTCACCCTGATGGTTCTCGAGTACCACCAGATTATTGTCTTCAAAACGATCAATGACATAAGTTTCAGTATCTGACATAAGGCAGTTTACCTTGCATGACAGCTTCATACTCTATTCCAGGTCAAAGATATCTATGACACTTTACAGACGAAGCCCAATATCTCGGGCATGATAGAAGGAATGCCGAAAGACAAAATCGTTTCCACCATCCGCGCATTACTCGCAAGAGCCAGCAAAGAACAAAACAGTAATGAACACGAGCGCAATGCCGCTCTGAGACACGCCCACCGCCTCATGGAAGAACACGCCATTTCAATGCTCGAGGTCAGCCAGGATGAAATGGGAAGCATTGACCGTGAGCAGATGAATATTGGTATAAGCAACTGGAAAAGAAGCGTCGTTGGCCTAATCGCCTCTCTCTATGGCTGTGCGGTCTGCTGGCCCACCAACGAAAAATCAAAAAACTTTGGTGACGTCTTTATCTATGGACGAGATAACAACCGCGCCACCGTTCAGGTCATCAGTGAATTTGTTATTGAGAGCATTGAAAAAGAGTGGGAGGGTTATAAATCTCGAAGTACCCGCAATGACCTTGATGAAAATTCCTTTTGTATTGGTGCACTGTACGGCGTCAGGGATACAGTCATCAGTCTGAGGAAAGCTCGAGCCGATTTCGCCTATGAAGGCTCTACTGCTCTGGCTGTTTTGGATCAGTATGAATCATGGGGACTCGAGGCCAAAGAAGCCATGAATGTTAATCAATTTGCCGCGCCACCCACCGAAGTCAAAGATTTGCGCGAGGCGATGTTTGGCCGCTCTGTAGGTAAAAAACTAAGACTCGAGCCCCATCTTGAAGCGTCTACCAGCAAAGCAGATGAAGTCTAGCTCAACCTTCATCTCTACCCATGTGGAGCAAAGTACCTTGTGAATCCTAAAAATTCGAATGCTTAGTCCAAAGTGCCGTTTTAATGCTATCAAAGACGTTAAAACCTCTCGTGTTCCGAGTGAAATGAGAACGAATCGAGAGTACTTTTAAACGACTCCGACTATGACATCATTCAAGCATTTTGGTATTAGCCATCTCAATTCGCCACTAAAGACAAAGCCTTCAAATACCCTTCCAATCAGCTAAAAGGCAAGAAAAAAGGCTCGCAGAGTACCTGCGAGCCTTTACTGGTTGATAATGCCTTTAAGCGGTCATTGATCTCATAGCATCGACACAGGCCTTTAGGGCAGGTACAGGGTTTTCCGGGTCAGCTTCGTACTCAATAACAGCCATACCATCAAATCCGCCTGCTTCAAGTGCAGCCACAAAGTCTTTTAGTTGCAACGTTCCCTGACCTACAATGGTATCTTCCCACTGACCGTGCTTGTCAAACAGAAAGTCTTTGTAGTGAACACCCGTTATATGCCCAGCAAATTCTTTCGCCCAAGCTACCGGGTTACCCGGACGCGGACCAATTTGCATCGCCCAGGCAGTGTCAATACAAAGTCCAATTTCAGGTGTACCTAAACCAATGAGGTGTTTCAGAACTTCGGTGTTACCCGCAAAATCATAGCCGCCATGATTGTGTATGCCTACTTTTACGCCATACTCCTGACTTAGTTTTCTTACCCAGGGAATGGCTTTGGTATAGGTATCTACCCGAAAGGTACCAGAAATATGGCTAAAACCCCCAAGCGCGGCACACTCAAAAAGGTCTCGTTCGTTCTCGAGCCCATGAAACGCTTCTACGCCCAGAGAAATAACCTCAACCCCTTCATTTTTATAGGTTGCCAATACCTTTTTCCAACTCTCCAAGTCATGAAAGTCCGCATGAATGCGGCACAACTCTATCTTATCCAGGCCAATTTCTCTTACTTTTCTTGCGACATCAGCATTATCTTTAAACTCACGAAAACAGTAACTTTGTACGCCAAAATCAAGTGCCTTAGCCATACTAACCTCCGGAATTTCTCATCAAGCTTACCGCAAATTGTGAAGCCTGGATTTCCAGGTAGTTACATAGTTCCCTTACCTTTTTCCAAACAATTTTAAGATAGGATGCATCCCATGCGGAAACGTCCTTCCACCCTCCGTTCACTCCTAAGCTTACTGATAGGCGGCGTTGTAGTAACCCTGATTCTTTTTGCAACTGCGGACGGTCTTTGCCGCTATGACATCTCGAGACGTTTACCCTACTACCCAAACGCCGAGCTTGTGAGTGCCCAATCCGATTCCTTTAGGCTCAGAGCACTGGGCAACACTGAAATGATCTTTTCGACTTCAGACACTGAAGAAGAGGTAAGGACTTGGTACCGCAACCTGAATATTGAACAGCTTAATAAAGGCATTTTAAGAGGTCTGGCAGATATTCAGCGCACGATTAGAGTTAGCGAAGACGGCGATACGATCATCCTTTATTACAGCAGTTGCGGTCTATAATCCTCCTCCAGGTCTTCCGATAACAGGAAACTGTTCAACTTCATAAATAACTCCAGAAGCTGGCGCTGATGCATCTGATAGCCAGTGGACAACGTGCGCAGCAATCTCACTGGGTTCAAGAAGTCTTCCAGTTGGCGCAAGACGAGGCGAGACCTGATTGTACCAGTCTTCTGGTTGCCCTTCACTGATTTGCAGGGCAATTTCATTTCGGCTCAGGGTCCAGCCGGGATTCAGTTGATTCACACGAATATGGTCAGGTGCAAGCGCATTGGCAAGGTTTCTGGTTAGGGTCATCAGCCCACCTTTAGAAATGGAGTAATCAAGCAAGTTTGGATGCCCACAGTAGGCATTGACCGAGCCAATATTTACAACGGCACCTTTGCCCTGAGCCTTCATATGGGGAACGGCTGCTTGAATCATAAAGAGAGGCGTACGCAAATTAATGGCGATCATCTGGTCAAAAAAGTCAGGATGGGTGCTACTAAGATCGCTACGTGCGGTTGAGGCAGCATTATTGACTAAGCCGTCAATGCGGCCATAGTACTCAATCGTTTTTGCAATTACGGTGTTAGCGCTTTCAGTTAAGGCTAAATCAGCAACCATGTAAGGCTGACTGAGACGCCCAGCAGTTTCAGCCGTTTCTGCCTCATCCAGACCATGAATCATGACCCTGGCGCCTTCTGCAAGGCAGCGTTCTGCTGTTGCTTCGCCGATTCCAGTACTCGAGCCTGTAATCAGGATAACCTTGTCCTCAAGCCGCATCAGAACTGCACCTCTTCGGTTACACTACCTACCCATACATCTCTGCCTGGATATTTTACCGCCATATAGTCAACAAAAAGTTGCGGGTCTTCTCGGTTGCCATCAAACATGTCATAGTGCGTTGGCACCGAAAGTTTAACCTCGAGCCCTCCCAACAAATCTGCCGCTTCCTGATAAGTCATATTCCCGATAATGCCTGTTTTGTAACGCACAGCGTCTCGTCCATTTATGGGAACCAGAGCAACATCAAAGTGCCACTGAGACAGCTGGCGCTGTAACCCTTCCCACCAAACGGTATCACCAGCGTGGTAAAGGGTTTTGCCACCCGCTTCAATCACGTAACCCATAAAAGGGAAATAACCTTCAGGCGTCTCATCAAAGAACTCATGCGCCGACTTAATACCCGTAATCTTTAAACCATTCCGCTGGCAGGATTCACCATCATTGAGTAGCGTCATGCGTTCCTGACTTACGCCCAGCGACAGCATCCTGTTTTCGTGAGCCTTTGGCGCAATAAAATGGGTTTGTGTTTTTTGGGCCAATTCGGACACCGCAAAGGGGTCAAGGTGATCCAGATGATCGTGGGTACACAGCGTCAGAGAAATAATATTCGCATCGGCAGCGTCAAAAAGCGGTGGCACATTGCGCCGCTCTAAATCGGTCAGAAAGGGGTCAATGAGCATACTTGTACCGCCCATTTTCACGATGAAGCTGTGCTGCCCTAACCACCAGAAAGCATCCGTTTGGCAGGCTGCAACCTCGGCGAATAAGTTCTGTCCTTTAAGCATGTCTCGCCTCCCAGGCTTTATAGAAATAGGTTTTACTTTGTTCAATAACGTGTTCGGGGTCTTGGCGCCAGAGCGAATCTGGCAGATGCTCTGCAGAAAACAGCTCGAGGCAGTAAGCTCCGTCATAGCCCGACGCCTCAATCGCAGCTAAAAGTGCAGGAAATTGAATCATCCCTTGTCCAGGAATCGCCCTGTCTGCGACACAACGAGGCCAGGCTTTGGACCAATCACAAATATGCACTCCAAAAATACGGCCCTTTAATGCGGCAATTCTTTCTTCGATACCGGGTTCATGAAATACGTGCCAGACATCCAGCATGAGACCAAAATTCTCGCGGTTCACTGCATCTATCAGCTCGAGCCCGGCCTGCAAAGTCCCAATAAAGGAATCATTGTTCATAAGAATGGGATGAAGGGGTTCAAACATAATTCGCATAGCTCTGGACGCTGCGTAATCTGCCAGTTCAGGATATAAACGTAAGGCAGTTTCATAAGCCAGACGGTAATTATAGTCGGGCGCATTGCCTGAAATTGCCACGAGCGGAGCCCCAGGGAAAAACTCAGAGAACAGATCAATTGAGTTTTTGTAGGCTTCAGCCCTCATGTCAGGGCTATCAGGTTCAGGCGACATAGAATCTGGGAATAAAGCGTGGACTCGAGGCTGAACCGAACTAACCTTAAGCCCGGTGCCTTTCAGGTAGGCAAGCTGCTCTTTCGACTTTTCCCTATCTGGGGAAAGTTTCCGCTCACATACTTCCATAGCCTTAATACCTAAGTGCAGATAAAGGGCGACATCCTCTTCAAAACTAAGATTCCAGGTAGTAAATTCACTAACAGAGAAAATAGGCTTCATGCGGGCAATAGGACTGCCTTTACAAAATCACCTGAGTGCATGCCTTCAAAGCAGGTTTGCCAGTCTTCCAGCTTGGCTGTCTGACTGATAAGCGGAGAAACATCCAGCTGTCCCGAACTCATCATGGCAATAATGCGCTCCCAGATGGGCCAGTTGTGCGAAAAGCTCCCCTGTACCCGGACGTTTTTCTGCACAGCGGCATCAAAGCTAAAGTTCATGGGCTGCGGTCCCCAGCCAACCTTAGTGACCTGTCCGGCAGGTCGAACAAGTTTTAGCGCCAGCTCGAGGGTTGCCGAAACACCCGCGGCGTCAATCACGACATCGGCACCAAAGCCATCTCCAAAACCTCTTAGATACTCTTCGACTCCCTCCGTCAACGTAATGTCTGCGCCCAACTGCATGGCAACCTCGAGTCTTTTAGCGTCACTTGGTATGCCTGCTACTACCAGATGTCCTGCCCCACTCAACTTTGCCATTAGCGCACAAAGCAAACCAATGGGCCCAGGTCCCAAAACCACCACCACATCTCCCGGGCGAATGGTGGTGTTCATACACACCGCGTTATAGGCAACCGAGCAGGGTTCGGTCAGGGCTGCTCGTTCAAACTCTAAGTGGTCTGGAATCCGGTGGAGGCAACGCTCTGGAACTTTAACGTACTGGGTCATTGCGCCGTTCACCCCGTATCCAAAACCTAGTCTATGAGGATCAAGGTTGTACAGACCACGGCGACTAAACGGAGACGTTTCATCAATTACGGCAGCCGTTTCGCTGACGACTCTATTGCCCAGGCTATAATCTTTTACCCGTTTCCCCAGCTGGACTATCGTTCCACCAAATTCGTGACCAAGAATACAAGGGTAGTTAACCTGCCAGCTTATACCACCTAACCACTGATGAAGATCACTGCCACAGACGCTGACAGCTTCTGTTTTTAACAGGACATCATGGTCGCCAATTTCAGGAATTGGCACCTCACGCAGTTCAACGCTACGGGGTTCAATGCCGTAATTCACCACAGCAGGCATAGTTTTAGCCATTTTTTGTGAGCTCCTCGTACGCATGAACGTGATCACAGATTTCTCGCAAAATCGCCTCGAGGTCACCTTTGGCAGTTTTAAAGGAATGGGGGTCAATGGTTAAAGGCGCACCCAAAACCACCAGTGGCGCGCCGTAGTCTGGTGTTTTCATGGCCTGTTCTATCGTTAGCCCTCCTACTGCTTGAACCGGGACATTTACAGCTTCTACTATGGCTTTTAACTCATCTAGCGGACTTGGGAATGGAATCCCGCGCTCTGCGGAAAGGGTTCTCTGGTCATAAGCAATATGGTGAATCACATAGTCACAGCCCAGTTGCTCGAGCCTTTTCGCCCCTTCAACATGGTCAGGCATTCCGAGATTGTCGCCCATCACTTCTAAGCCAAACTCCTTTCCTGCTCGCACGACAAGCTCAACCGTTTCGGGCCTCGCCTGCCCCATCACCACGACATGGGTCGCGCCCGCTTCTGCCATCATCTGAGCCTCGAGGTAACCTCCGTCCATAATTTTCAAATCTGCCACAATGGGAACTTCAGGAAAGGCTTTACGCAAGGCTCTAACACCGTTAACCCCTTCAGCAATAATCAGGGGAGTACCAGCCTCGAGCCAGTCAACACCAGCTCGCAACGCCATTTCTGCGGTTTTTAGAGCCTCCGGGATACTGGTCAAATCAAGAGAAATTTGCACGACGGGTTTCACCAGATAACACCTCAATTTCGCTTAAATTACCAGAGTTTACCGCAGTTCTCGAGTCAACATCGTCAGCAGTTTACCCCGAACCCCAGTTTCAATCCCAGACTAGAAATTTATGAAAAGCGCCTTTTAAATTCTTGGGAGAAATCAAAACAAGAGACATGGAATCGATTCAATGCGTTCTCGGGTAAAACCTGGGTTTACTTATTCAGATTTGTATCTCAAGCAAGCCACCTAAGTTTTTTAGCAAGGTCTTCGGTCTTAGGCTTTTTTGAGCACTGTGCCTTTATCACAAGGATTGCCCGTGTTCACGGTAGACCCTAAATGCCTCGTGAAAATACTTTCCAATGCAAGTCAGATTCTATAATTCAGTAAAAGATAAAGTACTATCAAGTTATGCTCAATCGCGCTGCTGTCATCCTGAAATATAGAGAACCTGCCATCGCCTGGATAAATGGCATAGAGCCAGACGACCAAGACTTTGTTGCAAGCCCTGAACTCGTTAATAAAGACCGGCTGGTCTATCTCATAAGCGAAGAAGATGCGGCAGACGAAGAAGCGTTAGCAGACTGGATTGAAAGAAACTACCTGAATTTATTCGAAACAGAACTCGAGGGTTGGTATACCGATCAAGACGCCTGGCCAGAAAACTTGTCTCTGGGCATGTTTTATGACTGGTTTGAGGTCGAGTGTCACTCCGCACTGGTTGATACCTTGGGCTCGAGGATTTTTGATGATGAAGTTTAAGGGAAAAGTCAAGAATCAATAGCTATATTACCGAATGCGTCAACGACACCCTAAATATTGCAAATATAGTCCTTACTCATACAATTGACACATTGTTCTAAATAAAATCGTCACTTGAAACGTTTTATTGCAACACTGCACAATATTTAGGCTACAATTGTAAACAAAACTACATCGATAAAGGCTTTTCTGTGGCACTTTAGAGCTGGGTAGTTTTTGAACTATCTCCAAAAGCAAAGTACCTCACCTCCATATGAGGCAGTGCTTAAAAAATCCAAACCCAAAATCGAATAGAAGATAAGTCACAAACTTTAAGCAGGTTCATTTAGTGATATTATTCACTAGGAAGGAAAGTGTTATGAATCTTGACACTATCTATCTAGCTAGAGAACGATACAAAGAATTGATTGGCGAAGTGCCAAAAGTAGAAAATGAACTTTTTAAGCCAAACGTTAGAGGCAGCTTAGCTACCCTGTTCCACGGACTGGCAAATTGGCTCGAGCCTAAACAACGCAAAACTCCAAAAAGACGCCTTGCGAAACATTAAAACGAAGCGCTCCCACTCTGCAGACAACACAAGCAGGGTGGGAGCAAAACCTTTAGGCAAAATATTTCTGTCTCATAGATTTAAGAAAGTCTATCGACGCCTTCATTTCATCCATGCCGTTCATTCCATCTTCAATACTTATCCAGCCGCTATACTGTCTTTCCTTAAGCAAGCTAAAAATAGCATCATAATCGTTTAGACCCTGCCCCGTCACGCCATGTTTTAAATCAGGCGAATAGCCCAGGGTGCCATCGCTCAGACGCAAGTCCTCTAGCTTTGCTCCTTCTACCAGATAGCGGTCGCTGGCATGCATACTCACAACTCGAGGCAAGACCTCTCGTAACAATTCAATTGGATCGTCTCCTGCAACAATGGCATTTGACGGATCATACTGAACACCAAAATGCTCTGTCTCCTCTATAGACGCAAGCACCTGCAAAAAGACGTCTTTTTTCTGCGCAAACTCAGGGTAATGCCAGTAACCATCCTTATAATGGTTTTCAAGACCCAAAACAACATCGTGCTCTCTTGCTACAGGCAAAACGGCCATTATGGCTTCTTTGACCCAGCTAAGACCTTGCTCGAGGCTAAGGTCAGGGTAACGCTGACCAGTCAGGATACGGCACACGGTTTTCGGTCCACCCAGTTTTCGACTCACCTCAACCATCTTAATCTCATGGTTTATGGCAGCCTTTCGCTCCTTGGCATCAGGACTGGTGAAATTTGGCGAACAGCAAAGCATGGGCATGGCAAAACCCGCTTCTTTTAGAGCAGCAGCAAGCTCGTCAAGATAAGGATCATCCAGACTTGTCAAAAAGCCTTCATACATCTCGAGTCCTTCAGCACCCAAAGGCTTAGCCATCTCAATCCAGTCAAAAACGGAGAGCTCACCCTCGGTAATGCTCTCTAAATAACACTTGGGAAATGCTGCAATTTTCATAAGTCTTCCTTAATAACTGAGGTACTCGAGTCTACCAGGGAAAACAACTTTACACTCTAACTTCCTGTTCATAGTGAGGGTCTTACTGAAAATCTGGCAGATAAAGCTGTCCCTTACCAACGCTAAGCATCAAGAAAGGTGGATTAGCAGATTTTGGGTATTGTTAGTTAGATACCGTTGCCAAAATCAGAAAGGCAGTTATTGAAGGCATAAACTAAGGTAAAAAGGAGTGTAGTCATGTCCTTAAAGCCAAGTGATGCCAGATAGGTGCCAGAAGAAACTGCACGAGTTGCTAAAGCGGCGTTTCCCAAAGGTAACCTGGCGATATTTTTGCGAGATGAGCTAGAGGGTTTGTATAATGATGAACTATTTGCTGATTTGTATCCAGAACGAGGTAAACCTGCTGAAGCCCCTTGGCGACTGGCTATTGTGACGATCTTGCAATTTGCCGAAGATTACTCAGATAGAGAAGCGGCTGATGCGGTAAGAAGTAAAATTGACTGGAAATATGCACTAGGTCTCGAATTAACTGATACAGGTTTTGATTTCACGGTATTAAGTAAATTCAGGAAGCGTTTAGATCAAGGGGGTGCAGAACATCGTTTGCTTGATGAACTGTTAAAAGCCTGCCAGGCAAAAAGCTTAATCAGAAAAAGAGGCAATGCCAGGACAGACTCAACACATGTCCTGGCAAAAGTCAGAGCCTTAAACCGATTGGGAAGTCATATAGAAGCGATGCGAGTCTGTCTGAATAGCTTGGCAACGTTAGCGCCTGAGTGGTTAAAAGCGTGGGTACCTGAAGACTGGTATGAACGCTATAGTAAACGCTTTGAAAGTTTTCGCTCACCTAAAGAAAAAGAAGAAGCTAAAGCTCTAGCTGATCTGGTAGGCACGGATGGGTTTGCGCTATTAGCAAAGGTTTACCATTCTGATTCTCCGTTCTGGCTAGCCGAACTAGAAGCGGTAGAACTACTTAGGCAAATGTGGTTGCAACAGTTCTGGCTTGATGAAGGACAGGTCAAACAAAGAGAATCCAAAGACCTTCCTCCAGCTAGTCTTTTGATTGCGTCGCCCTATGATGCAGATGCCAGATTAGGTATTAAAAGGGATATCAGATGGACAGGCTACAAAATTCATGTCACTGAGACCTGTGATGATCATAAAGTCAACCTGATTATCCATGTCGAAACGGCTAAGCCCAATCGTCATGACAACATGCAAATTCCTTCTATCCATGAGGCTCTAAAGGCCAAAGAACTTCTACCCGAAAAGCATATTGTTGATATGGCCTATATGGACACGGAGTTAATGGTTAAGAGTCAAAAAGATTATGGTGTTAGCTTACATGGCAGAATGCGCCTTAATCACAACTGGCGCAGTAAAACAGATGGTGCTTATCAAGTTGAAGATTTCAGCATTGATTGGAGCAAACAAAAAGTGACTTGCCCTGACGGCAAACAAAACCTCTATTGGTATGAAGGTTTAGATAGAAAGGGTAATCATCCTGAGATCAAGATTTTCTTTGATAAAAAGGACTGCTTATTGTGTGAACAAAGCGTCCATTGCCACCGCTCTAAACAGACAGGACGCAGTTTGTGTTTTCCGCCTCAAGAGACTTTTGAAGCCAGGCAACTTGCCCTAAAAGCTCAAGAAACGCCTGAATGGCAAGCTATTTATCAAAAGCGAGCAGGCATTGAAGGAACCCTTTCCCAAGGTATCAGAGCCTTTGGTATGAGAAGGTCTCGGTATATCGGTCATGTCAAAACCCATTTCCAAAATGAAGCCATTGCTACTGCCATAAACATTGTCAGACTTAGGGATTGGTTTGCCTTAAGACCCAGGGCTGAAACTAGAGTTTCTCGTTTTGGAAGGCTGGCTGCTTAATTTGGCAACGGTATCTGTTCCGTTTTAACCAAATTACTAAATTGATTCAATAAATCAAAGTTCAATTAACTGAAATGATCTGAGCTTTTTGAATCATTGCATAAAGAAAACGCGTCCTAGACAAAATTTAGATACCAGATAAACAAGAAACTATACTGAATTGTCGCTATTATGAAATCCTTAGCGTTACTTTCTTCCTGACGGCTACCAAAATCCCGAAACCGTTTTTAGTCAAACACCTGAATGTATTCCAATGATCCTTTAAATAATTCCCAATCCGGATCACCTTCACGGACAAAACTAATTAGTGCTAACGACATCTTATCTGCTA
Source organism: Trueperaceae bacterium (assembly GCA_020431825.1). GTDB lineage: Bacteria > Deinococcota > Deinococci > Deinococcales > Trueperaceae > JAHEBB01. The sequence goes on from JAGQHN010000080.1 coordinate 21,407, forward strand.
AGGGTAAAGCTTCAGGGCTACCCTGAGTATAAGGCACTCGCTCTGGGTTCACCTGACCGAAGACAAAGGCTTCATCAAAACCATGAGATGCTCCTAAACGCCCCTCTTCAATCCTTGGTTCCCAAGCAAATTCATATACCCAGGACATCCCACCGGCATCATGTTGTGCTTGTGCTGTAGCTAGTGCGGGTTTTTTATAGATTGTTTCTGAGAGAAATCGCTCTTCAAGTTCAGCCAGACTTGCTTCTGGATAGCGGGACTCGTGTTCTTCCAGTACCTGTGCGCCATCAGTATGAAAAAGCCGAACCGTTTTTAGCAAATTTTCGCGGTCCTGGGGTGCAGGCATAATGCCAAAGCTGTACCACATCCTTGCCTCGTCACGGGTCCAGCCTAAAACAAGATTGATGTCAGTTCGTTCAGCTGCCTTGAGTGCAACTAATGGATGTTTTTCAAGTACTTGTCCATCAGCGACAATACCTAGAGTCCAACCTCCGGGTGCATTTCTGACACCAAGATGTGTTGCTATAACCGATGTCTGCGCTTTAAGTAAAGTTTCAATGGGGCACTCTGCCAGCGCTTGCTTATCACCTGGCTTAATACCAGCTTCAAGCAGAAACTTTTCAGCCATAGCGTTAGCTGTTTCCTGAGCAATAATGCGACTAGCAGACCCACTCATGAGCCAGGCACGCTGGAAAAGCCCTTTTGAAGCAGGCACTCCAAATAGCGAGGCAATCATAAAGGCCCCAGAAGATAAACCAACAAGCGTAACCTTTTCTGGATTGCCCCCAAATGCATTTATGTTTGTTTGCACCCATTTAAGGGCAGCAATCAGATCAAGTAAACCTGCATTGGCTGTAAGAGTCTCATCCATCATTGCAGAGCGCAAATCAAGAAAGCCTAGAGCCCCAACGCGAAAATTAACTCTGACCAGAACAACATCATGCATTGCCACAAAAGCTTCCCCATCCAGATAGCCCCCATTGGCAGAGCCTCCTTCAAAACCACCACCGAAAACATGGACTATTACAGGTCTGGACTTAGCGTCAACTTCAGGTGTAAAAACATTTAGATTTAAACAGTCTTCGTCAAGCTCGAGTACCGGACCTTTAGCTGCCCAGCTAGGACGTTCCCACACACGCTGAGGTGGCGATTTGCCCTGCCTAGTTGCATCAATAATAGTGTGTGTAGCCAAATCTAAGAGTTGAGGTGGTCTAAATCTTAGTTCTCCTAGAGGTGCTTTTGCATAGGGAATGCCTAAAAAGTATGCTGCCTTTTCACCTTGTAAACCAATATACTGAGCACTCGGAGCTATAACCGTTAACTGTTTCATGATGATTCTCCCAAGAGGTGACAAGCTGCGGCATGATTGGCTGCTACCTGGTGAAAAACGGGAGCCTCAACTTTGCAGCGCCCAAAGGCAGCAGGACAACGAGTATGAAACGCGCATCCGGTAGGCACAGCATCTGCACTCGGAATTTCACCTCGAAGCTTTGAGCGTCTTCCTTCACGTTCTGCACCAGGGGCAGAAGCCAGAAGGGCCTGAGTATAGGGGTGGCTTGGGAAACTGTATATACGCTCACGCGGCCCCTGCTCAACAATCTCACCAAGATACATAACTGCCACCTCATCGCACATAAACTGCACCACACGCAAATCATGGGCAATAAAAAGCATGGTGGTTTTGTGACGGTCCTGTAAGTCCCGAAGTAGATTTAACACTTGTGCCTGCACCGAGACATCAAGAGCACTAACGGGTTCATCAGCAACAATAAGTTCAGGATTGGTCGCCAAAGCTCTAGCAATAGCAATCCGTTGCCTCTGCCCACCTGAGAATTCATGCGGGAAACGCTCGAGTGCATCATCAGGCAGCCCAACTTCATCAAGCAGCTGCTGTGCTGCGGCTAAACGGCTTTTCGTATCGCCGATTCCATGAACCATCATGGGTTCAGTCAAAA
>JAGQHN010000081.1:0-16680 GCA_020431825.1 Trueperaceae bacterium
TTCATGACCCTACCGATGACAAAGGTTCCTTTGTCGATAGAGGCTTTCAGTACACTTCGGCTATTTTTTACAATGATGAAGAGGAACAGACCCTGGCAGAAGGCGCCAGGGAAGCGCTCGAGGCTTCAGGTAAGTTTAAAAATCCTATTGCCACAGCCATTTTACCAGCGACACCCTTTTATATAGCTGAAGACTATCATCAGGATTATTACCTGAAAAATGAAGGGCGCTATAAGTTTTACCGCACCGGCTCAGGACGTAATGCCTTTATTGAGCAGTTCTGGGAAGGCGATGATACGGTGTATCAGCTCGAGGAAAATCTGGCGGGGAACTAAACCCCATAGACAATGATTAAGTACCTCCAAGCTGAAAATCAAGGATTTTCAGCTAGCGTGAAGCGCTTATGGACCGGGGAATAGTGTTTTCATTAAACTACTTTTTTAACTTGGTTGTACTTAGTCTCGTTTAGCGAATACGAACTACCGCATCTAGCAAAAACAACTCCTGCTGGTCTAGCGCTTACTTAGCTCGAGGGTCTTTAGGGCTGCAATATCCTTAGCGCCTGTGCAGTGCATGGCTATTTTAAGTTCATCAATCAGGTCTTGCAGTTTCTCTATGACCGCCTCGGCTGAGTCAAGCGCTGGAGCCAGCAGGGGCCGCGCTATGGCTACCACATCGGCGCCTAAAGCAAGCGCCTTGGCAATGTCCAGTCCTGTGCGAATGCCTCCAGAGGCAATGAGCGTGTGCGCCGGAGTGACCTGCTTTGCATCCACTAAAGCTTTTGCTGTAGGAATACCCCAGTCTGTCAACTCGGCATGCCTGATTTCGCCATATCTGACAAATTCTTCAACCCTTGCCCAGGAAGTTCCCCCGGCCCCGGCAATGTCCAGGGCAGCAAAACCAAAATCTTTGACTTGGTTTACGACCTCTTTGCTGAGTCCCTGACCTACTTCTTTTAAGAGTAATGGATAAGGGACTTCTTTTATGATGGTCTCGAGCTTAGCCAAAAGCCCGCTAAAATCTTCGTCTCCAGCTTCTTGCAGGGCTTCCTGTAAGGGGTTGGTATGTAAAGCCAAAGCATCTGCCCCAATTGTTTCAATCGCACGAATGATTTCCCTACTGCCGTAACCTCTATTCAGCTGAGCCACGCCTAAATTTCCGATCAGTAAACAGCTTGGTGCGTAAGCTCTCACTGCAAAGCTTTCACTGGCTTCGGGGTGCTCGAGCATTACTCGCTGCGACCCCAGCATAAGACCCAGACCAAGCTGCTCAGCCGCAAGCGCAAGATTTTTATTTATGAGTTTGGCTTTTTCAGCCCCACCTGTCATGGCGCCAATCAAAATGGGTGCTGAAAGCGGCTTAGACAAAAAGGTGCAGCGACTATCCAGCTTGGCCAAATCTGTTTCCGGCAAAGCCTGATAAGGTAAGTCATAAAACTCAAACCCCGTTGTCCGCGTTTGATAGTTCACCGGGTAATTAAGACAAACATCTAGATGTTTTAGTTTTCGTGTCGCCAGTTCTAAAGTATCCATTGATTTATTCTCTGTTATAAGCTAACTAAGCATAGCCTTTAGTGCCAGGCAAACATTGTTCACCAGCTTCTAATTTCAGTTAGCAAATGTGAAAGCTTACACTCATGATTGTCACCCTTAAATCATAGTTTTGTCAGGCCCTATCCTTTAGCATGGATAAGGCCTCGTGGTTGAGGTAGTAATTTTTATGGTAATGGATGCAAAAGATGGCTAAAGTAAATGGTATGCAGGTAAATGGTATGCGCGCACCGATCTTGGTTTTACTGCTTATGCTGGTAGCTTGTGGGGGCGGCGAACCCAGACCAGATCTTGTGCCACGTATTGACATTTCCAATGCCACACTATCTTTAACTGCAGATGCACCGATTCAGACCATTTTGGTGCGTAACCTTGGTCAAGCAGGCTCACAGCTCGAGTGGAGCATGACCAGTGAGTCTGACCTCGTTATTATTTCTCCAGCTAAGGGCCTTGTAAATAAAGACGAAGAGCAGAGCGTTACCATCACCGTAGATCAGGAAAAAATTGAACCCAATACCCCTGTTTTTGAAGAAATCAGTGTTGTTTCTAATGGCGGTACCAAACGGATTGCGCTCAGTTTTAGACTGAGTGGTACGGGCCTCGCTGCTTGTGGCACGTTCCCGGTTGAGCAGTTTCAAACGGCTGGCTCAACCCGCTACACCGATCCTGTAGGGGCCTATGCTCCAGATGAGCTTTTGATTCGTTACGCTACTCCCCTGTCCAGCCTGAGCCTTGATGCCAGTTCGCGCAAACTGCAACTCGAGCGACTCGAGGCGAGTGTACAAAGTCAGTATCAGTTTGCCGTCAAGAAAACTGCCAGCCTTTATCGTCCTTCTTTAATTAAGGTACCTGCAGGTGAAGATGTGCTCAGCTATGCCAAGAAACTCAGTCAAGATAGCCGCATTGCCTTTGCAGAGCCTAACTATTATTTACAGACCTTAGCTGCGCCCAGCGATCCTCTTTATAGTGAACAGTGGACGCTGAAAAACTTTGGACTCGAGCAGGCCTGGGACAAAGACTTTGGTAACAATAATGTGGTTATTGCCGTTATCGATAGCGGTGTCGATATGACCCACGAAGACTTGATTGACAAAATGCTGCCCGGCTGTGACTTTGCCGATGATGACAATAACCCTAACCCGGGCCTACCCAATGGCGGTAAATCAGAGCACGGTACCCATGTCGCAGGCATTGCCGCAGCTACAGGCAATAACGGCTTAGGCATTGCTGGCGTGGCCTATACCACGAACGTCAAAATCTTACCGATTAAGGTCTTTGATGATAGAGGCATAACCGGTAAGGTTGATGACCTCATAGATGCCATCTTGTGGGCCGCTGGTATCCCCCTCGAGGGCGTAGCCAATAACCCTAAACCTGCTGATATTATCAATATGAGCCTGGGTGTCGACCCCTCTATGATTGCCGATAAGATTGCCAGTCTTTCTGAAGCGCTGGCTCAGGCAAAGACGCAGGGTGTCGTTATGTTTGCCGCCAGTGGCAATGCCGGGCAGAGCGATCTTATTTTGACACCTGCCAGTGACCCCAATGTGATTGCCATTGGTTCAGTTGATGATGGCTTTGGGCGCTCAGGCTTCTCTAACTACGCCTCGAGTGGTCCCACCGTTGATTTCATGGCGCCTGGGGGCGTAACGACTGGTAGCTTCTGCAATGGTAGCAACGAAGTACTAAGCACCTTTCCTAAAACCACGGAATATGGTTGCTTACGCGGCACCTCTATGGCTTCGCCTTTTGCCGCCGGGGTTGCCGCCTTATTACTGAGCCAAAATCCTGCGCTAAGCCCTGATCAAGTTAAAGCCAAATTAACAGCATCAGCCTATTTTGACCCTGAAAGCATGAACCCTGAAGAATATGGAAACGGGGTTATCTGTGCTGATAAAGCTTTGGGTACTGAGACGCAGTGTGGGTTAAGTCAGTAAAAAGTAAAAAGCCTCATAGCTTGCAGCTTCATATTAAGTACAACCAGGCTAACAAAGTCGTTTAATGAAAACGGGATTCCCCGGTCCATAAGCGCTACACGCTAGCTGAAAATCCTTGATTTTCAGCTTGGAGATACCGTGTCAATCACCCTCATGTCAAGACTAGGGTATGAGTTTTTGAGTTTGTTTCTTGGATAAGAAATCAGGGTCAAAGCGTTGTTTGGATTGAACTAAAGCAAAAGCAATCACGAGCAGCTTACGAGCAATAGCCACAAGGGCAAGCTTTGGTGGCTTTCCTTTACTCAGGAGTCGTAGATAGAAATCTTTGAACATAGCTTTATGCCTAGCCTGCTTAGCCGCCATATACATAGCCTGACGAATACGAGGATTACCTATCTTAGATATTCTAGCCCGTCCTTGCCTGGTACCAGATTGATTAGGTTCGGGCGCAATCCCAGCATAGGCCGTAAGTTGTTTGGAATGTAAAAAGCCCTCTAAATTCTCAGTCTCAGCAATAAGTACAGCAGCCGTAATCAGAGCAATGCCAGGGACCGAAGTTAGAACATCAAAACTTTTTTGAAATCTTGTCTGGCAAAGCTTAAGAATAGCTTGCTCGAGTTTCTTAATCTGTTTGTTTAACAAGTTCAAGCGGTCTTTAAGTAAGCTAAAGGTTAGCTTAGAGCAATCCTTGCGATGCTTATGAGCATGCGCTTGATTTTTTAGTTTTGTTCTAGCTAACACTAGATCATCACGCTCCCTCACAAGTAATTTAAGCTCATTAAGCGCTTTACTTGGTGCTTGCCAAAGTTTAGGTTTCTCTTGATCAGCGTACAAAGCAAGTAGTTCTGCATCCATCTTGTCAGTTTTACCTCGTCTGAGCTTTGATTTGGCAAAATACTTTATGGCTGCGGGGTTCACCACACTGACTTTGTAACCCTCTTCATTTAGAGTGTAGGCGACTGTTTCCCAATACACCCCTGTTGCTTCCATGACAGTATGAACATCCTTATTCTTTAACCAGTTCATCAGACTTCGAATACCTTTTACTGTATTCCTAAATTGCTTATGTTCTTGCTTAGCTTCAAGAATCTGATAGCAATCTAAGCTTTCTTTGCTAATATCTATCCCGAGGTACATTATTTGCCTCCTTAAGCTAAGCGATGTTTTCTTTGGCATAGTCTTGTAAATACAGGCTCGCACGCCTTAAGATACCGTTCTGCCTTATGAAAACAGCCTGAGTTTGCCTTATCTCCAAGACGGTCTTTTTGACCTAGCTACTTATGAGGCTTGACTCAGGCTCGCTTTCTCGAAGTTTAAGCCTTTTCGCTTTTACTTCCTATACAAGGTACTTAGTTGGAACCCGTTTGAGGCAACTGAGCAGAACCCACCACTCTGATTTCACTCTGCGGAAAGGGAATCGAAATACCATTCTGGTCAAATCGCTCCTTAATCTGCTTGATAAGATCAAGTTTTAAATCCAGATAATCCGGGCGGTTAACCCAGACCCAGACCAGCAAATTTACCGAGCTGTCAGCTAGCTCAGTTACACCAATGCGGTAAGCCGGGTCTTTAAGGGCACGTTCATCAGACTCGAGTTCCTGCTGAATAATCCCCATAGCCTTGCCAATATCATCCTGATAACTGATGCCAAAGGTAAGCTCGAGCCTGCGAGTAGCGAACTCGCTCATATTTTTTATGGCACTATTCCAGACATTGGAATTGGGCACATGCACCCCAATATTGTCAAAGGTATGCATTTTGGTGGTAAACAGGCCAATTTCATCTACAATGCCTGAAATGCCCGAAATCTCTACAGCATCACCGACTCGGAAAGGTCGCTGTGACAAAAGCAAAACCCCAGAGGCAACATTGCTGAGTGCGCCTTGCAGGGCCAGACCAATCGCCAGACCTGCCGCACCCAAAAGGGCAATAAAGCTGGCCGTCTGAAAACCAAAGCGGTTAAGTACGGCAATAGCGGTAAATACCAAAATAACCCAGCGGGTCAGTTGCGAAAAAATAAGCCCCAGGGTTCGGTCAAACCGTTCTGACCTTACAACGGTTCGGCGAACAAAAGCAGAAACGTAGCGGGCCAGATTCCAGCCAACAATCAGAATGATAATGGCCATAAGAACATTGAGACCGTAGCGAATCAGCTGCTCGGTGGGTAAGCCCAGAATCGTATCAGGCATAAAAACTCCAGATGATTAAATTTGCTAAAAGGCCGCTGCCCTAGCTAAAAACTGCCCTTACCTTAGACAATCTCCTGTGCCATCTCTTCAGGCATGCTTACAGTCCGAAGCGTATGTGATAAACTTCGCCAGCATGTCAACACCGCTTCTTGTACTGGGCGACTTTGCCTGGGATGTCCTGATAAGAACCAATGCCGAACTTTTACGCGGCGGCGATACCTACGGCGAAGTTATGCTTACCCCTGGTGGCAGTGCCGCCAATGTGGCTGTCTGGGCACAGCGCTGCGGTCTTGCCACTACCTTCGTTGGCAAGATTGGGCGAGACCGTCTGGGTGAACTTGCCAAAGAAGATCTGGTTAATGAACAGGTCAGTGCTTATTTTGTGCACGATACTGCTCACTTAACTGGCTCGGTTGCCGTCTTTGTTGACCACACAGGCGAGCGCAGTATGATTTCAGGCAAAGGGGCTGATCATTATCTTTTGCCCTCAGAGTTGCCCCAATCGCTGCTGCATAGTGGTAAGCACCTCCATTTAACCGCCTGGTCTTTTTTTTCTGACCCACCGCGCACGGCGGCGCGTACAGCGGCGCTTTCAGCGCAGCAAGCAGGTTTGACACTGTCTTTTGACCCTGGTTCTTTTCAAATGATTCGGGAAATGGGTATTGAGCGCTTTTTACGCTATACCCAGGATTTGGGCATTGATATTTTCTTTCCCAATTATGAAGAAGGTAGCGTATTAACGGGGTTAAAAGAACCCGAAGAAATTGCGGCAGCTCTGGTCGAAATGTTTCCCAGAGCCATTATTGTGCTAAAGCTGGACTCAAAGGGTGCGCTGGTTTATGAAGGCGGGCAAACCACCCGTATCCCTCCTGAAACCAACAACTTAGTCGATGCCACAGGTGCGGGAGACTCGTTTGCTGGTGCTTTTTTAGCTCATTATTTAAAAAGCAAAAATGCCGTAGAGGCGGCAAACTTTGCCACCAAAATTTCCGCCTGGGTGATTGAGCAACTGGGGGCAAGACCTAGAATCGATGCAAAACTCAAGGCTATTATTGACTGAGGTTTTACCCTCGAGCCCATGTCTAAGTCCCGCCAGATCAGAGACTAACCCACTTTCTAGCTGACTCTTTTGGCAAGACCGGCATTATCAAATTCTTCACAGGGCACCTATTCGCTTTCTTACTAAGCTAAACCTCGAGGTTCAGGGTTAAGAGAGTGGGGAGTCATACCTATGCTTGACCACATTAACTGGGACAAGGTGCCTGTAAAAACCAGCTTGACTAGAAAAGGTTTCCGATGTTGTGTATCTGGAGACCTTTGCCCTCAGTATTCATGGGAGTTTATAGATAGCCCTACACAAAATCTGGCAAACCACCAAGTATGAGTGCAAAACACAGTGTTTACCTCGCCTCGAGCCTGTCCTTTGGTATTGGCCTTCTGGTACTGCTAGGACATGCTTTTGGTATCGCTTTTTTAACCAGCATTCTCCCCAGTGCTCCTGAGATGGTAAGTTTCACAGCTTCTGGTTTTGTCCTCGCAAGCCTGCTGATTGGCCTAGTCATCTATAAAGAAAGTAAGCCAAAACAGGGATTAACGTTTGTTTTTTATTTGGGTCTGGTACTTTTAGCTTTTAGCAGTCTGGCTATGCTCCTGGGCTACTGGCAGCCATTTGGCTTTTTCCAAGAGCTCCTGTCTACCCTTTATCCCAAACCCTCTTCCCCTCAGACGCTGATTTGCTTTTTGCTCCTATCATTGGCGCTGCTATCTTTGCACACTAAGCGGCTTATCCTCTCACAAAGCCTTGCGCTTACCTCCACCTTTACAGCTCTGCTTATGTTTCTGGCCTATCTATCTGGGGTAGAAGCCCTCTATCTTTTTAACAAATCGCTCAAGATAGGCATGGCTATCCATACGGCCCTGTGCTTTTTGCTGCTTAGTTATAGCATTCTGGCTTTAAATCGGCACAAAGGACTTATTAGCATTGTGATGAGCCAGGGGCAAAGTGGCAAGTTAATTCGCCGACTTATGTTGCTGGTTATTGTCATGCCAATCCTGGTGGTTTTAGCCATCACTAAATTAGGAAGATTGGGTATCGTTCCTGTCGCCTTTGAATTAACCCTTTTTGCCAGTTTAAACACCTTATTATCGCTTATTTTAATCTGGAGTTTTGCCCGGCAGTTTAATCGCTTAGAAATTGACCTGCTCCACAGTTCCGCGCAGCTAGGCAAGCAGCATGAGGAACTCGAGCAGGCGTATAAACAAATTGAAAACAATCAGACATTTCTCTATAACGTCCTGGACAGCCTTTCTGAAGTGGTTGGTGTCTCTGATAGCAAGAATAATTACCTGATGGTAAATGAAGCAGGTACCAGGCTAGCAGGTGTTCAGCGTAAAGACTTGCTGGGCAAACCAGTAAGAAGCCTGAATGCTCAGCTTTTTGATGAAGCTATGCAACCCTTGCCCGAAAACCACTCCAACATCGAATTAACTCGTCAAAGCAAAACAGGCCGCTTGGAAACCATTATGGGCATTAAGTTTGGAGATAATCTGCGCTGGTCAAAGGTTACCACAACCCTCATCACCCTTATGGATGGTTCTGAGGGAGCGGTCACCGCACTTGTTGATATCACCGAAGTGCAGGAAGCAAAAAGAGCCCTGGCAAACCGCAATCAGCAGCTCGAGCAACTCAATCAGCAAGTGACCCTGGCCAACAAAAAACTCGAGCAAAGCGAAACCTTCCTGATAGATGTCCTGAATAATCTTAGTGAAGCCGTCTTTGTGGTGGACGCTTCTGGCACCTCTACTTTTGCCAATAGCAAAGCCGTTGAATTCACGGGGCAAACGCTCAAAGAAGTAACAGACCCTGCCAATTCTGTAAAAGAACGCTTCTTTTTTGATGAACAAGGTGAACGCCTCGCCCCAGAGGACTACCGAATTAGTCTTGCCTTAAAAGAGGGGCAGGCATCTTTGTCCCGGATTATGGGCTATCAGCGAAAAAGCGATGGCAAATTTATGTGGTTACAGGCAAACATTAACCGTTTAACGCTCACCAATGGTTCCCTGGGCTTTGTGGCAACCTATCAAGATATTACTGAACCCATAGAGGCAAAAAACCAGCTGGCCTTAAAAAATGAGCAGCTCGAGCAACTCAACCAGGAAATTGCAAAGGCTAACAGCGAACTCAAACAAAAAGAAACCTTTTTAAATGATGTTCTTAATAATCTTAGCGAATCCATTTTTGTGGTAGACCCCTCGGGGCAATCACTCTACGTTAACCAGGAAGCCATCAAACTTACCGGACAAACACGAGAGGAAGTCTTAGATCCTGCCAATGCTAAAAGAGAAAGACTCTTTTTTAATGAACAGGGTGAACGTCTCCCCCCGGAGAGTTACCGCATCATTAAGGTTTTACAGGAGGGGCAGGCCTCGTTTTCGCAAGTCATGGGCTATCAGCGACAGCAGGATAATAAGTTTCTATGGTTACAGGTCAACATAAACCGTTTGAGGCTTAGCAGTGATTCTATGGGTTATGTGGCAAGTTATCTTGACATTACTGAACAAGTAGAGGCAAAAAACCAGTTAAGCCTAAAAAATAAGCAGCTCGAGCAACTCAATAAAGAGGTTGAAAACGCCTACCTTAGCGTTAAACAAAATGAAATCTTTTTAAATACTATCCTCAATAATCTCGCTGAAGCGGTTTTTGTACTAGATGACGAAGGCAATTATCTGCTGATCAACAATGAAGCAATTAAATTAGCAGGTCAAAACCGCGAGACGGTCCTGACCCCAGACTATGCTCGGCAGGAAAGAAAGTTCTTTAATGAAGCAGGCGAGTTACTGGCTCCAGAGGATTACCGCATTATTCATGTCATGCAAAAGACCCCTGGAAACCTGAACAAAGTAATTGGCTACCAGGATAAAGATGAAGATATTGTCTGGCTAAAAGCCAGTGTTAACCGCCTGAAGCTAAAAGATGGTTCTGACGGCTTTGTTGGTAGCTATCTGGACATTTCAGAGCAAATAAGGGCCAAAGAACTGCTGCAAGTCAAAAATGAGCAGCTCGAGCGCAGCAACAGCGAACTGCAAGAATTTGCCTTTGTTGCCTCGCATGACCTGCAAGAACCGCTGCTAAAAATACGGGCTTTTATTGACCGGTTTATTGAAAAGGAAACAGGGCTATCTGAGCGCTCTCAGGAATATTTAAGGCGTATGAATAATGCCGCCGAACGCATGCAGACCTTGATTACCGATATCCTCGAGCTCTCACGCATAACGACTCGAGCCAAACCCTTTGAACCTGTCGACCTGAATGTCACGCTCGACAACGTCAAACAAGACCTCGAGAAAAGTTTAGAAGCGTCCGGGGCTGAAATCATTGCTGAAACCTTGCCCAAAATTGAAGCAGACCCAGGTCAAATTGAGCGCTTATTTTTAAACTTGCTGTCTAATTCACTTAAGTACCGCAAAGCAGATGAAAAACCTAGAATTCAGATTTCTACCAGGCGATTTAAATCCTCAAGCGGTAGGTATTTTTGTCAGCTTAGCTTTGAAGATAACGGCATTGGCTTTGACAATCAGTACCAGGATAAGATTTTTATTATGTTCCAGCGGCTGCACGGACGCAGTGAATATGATGGCACCGGCGTAGGACTTGCCATCTGCCGTAAGATAGTTGAACGGCACGGAGGTAGCATAGAAGCTTTTGGGAAAGTGGGCAAAGGTGCTAGATTTGACGTGCAGTTACCAATCAGACAAGTTTAGGAGTATGTATGGCGCATAAGAAAAAAATATCTTTACTCATTGCCGAAGATGATCCTGACCACCGTATGTTTATGGAAGAAGCCCTCGAGGAAGAAGCTCTAGCTGATGAAGTGCAGTTTGTTACTGATGGTCAGGAGCTCCTGGATTGTCTTTGCGGTGAAGGAAAGTACAGCGGTCAACCATGTATGGACCCTACGCTTATTCTGCTTGATCTAAACATGCCCAAAAAAGATGGTCGGGAAGCCCTCAGAGAAATCAAGCAAGATGCACGCTTTAAACATATTCCAGTTGTCATTTTTACTGCTTCCAAAGCCGATGAAGACATTTTAGAAAGCTACAACTACGGTGCCAGCGGCTATGTCAGTAAACCCGTCACTTATAAAGGTTTACTCGAGGTCATGCAAAAACTAAAACTCTACTGGCGCGATACCGTTGCTCTTCCCTAAAGTTTTAAGCTATCTGACAAAAATCTGTTCCTGTTTATCCTTTTTTAGCGCTTAATTTACCTCTTCCAATTTGCCCTTTTAAGCTTACACAACAATTAAAATGCCGGGTTATGAGTAGCTAGCGGAAGGCAAATCTGGTCATTAGCGGTAGTCATTTCAGGTGAGCCACAAAATCTGGTAGCCCGTCAGGTGATTAAGTTCATTTAGCTCTCCCCAAGAAAGCATGTAATATTTTTGTAACCTATTCTTGCTATAGATTAGGCAAGAAAATCAGGTCTTCGTAACCTCTTGGTCTGATTTTTCAGACTACGAAACCCGTTGTAGGAAGGAGACCTAACGAATGCTTGCCGAAGACATATCAATCTTACAGGATTGTCGGGTCTTAGTAATTGACGATAACGATGACGATCTCTTTTTATTAAATGATCTTTTAGAAGACATAAATTCTTCTTTACATGTAAGTAGTAAAAAATCAGCCAATGAAGGCCTGCAAGTTTTACAGGAACAGAATTTCGATGTTTGTCTGGTCGATTATTATATGGGGGGGAATACAGGGCTCGAGTTTATCCGTCAGGTGAAAAGCCTGGGGCTTGACTTACCGATCATCCTGATGACGGGTCAAGGGGGCTACGAGATCGATGTTCAGGCCATGCATGCAGGCGCAGCTGACTTTATCAGCAAAGAAGAGCTTAAACCCAGATCTCTGGAAAAAAGCATTCGCTACGCCATTAGCAATCACCGAACCCTGGCAGCCTTGCGCAAAAGCGAACAGCAACTTCATACCACCGCTTTCTACGATTCGCTTACCAAACTGCCTAACCGGGCGCTCTTTTTAAATCGTCTGGACCACGCCTTTAAATCGTGGCAGCGCAATAACCGCGAACTGGCAGTACTCTTTATTGATCTGGACGGCTTTAAGCCCATAAATGACAGTTATGGCCACGATATTGGCGATCAGGCGCTTAAGATCATTGCACAGCGCCTGCAGCAGGTTATTCGTATATCAGATACCGTTGCACGTCTTGGCGGCGATGAATTCACGGTTTTGATTGAAGATCAGGAGTCACAAAGACAGGTACTGCAACTCGCCGAGCGATTACTCGAGGAAATCCGCAAGCCGATTAGCTTTCATGCCCACCCCGATGTTCATTTAAGTGCCAGCATCGGCATTGCCTTTTCAACACCTGTCATGATCAGCCACGAAGAGATGCTGCGCAGCGCTGACATTGCTATGTACCGTATCAAGAAAAAGAGTGGTAATGGCGTAGAAGTCTATGACTCTTATATGTATAAGCAACTGAGTGAGCAGTTGCGCATAGAGCAAGATTTAAAAAAGGCTCTCAGTCTTAATGAGTTTGAACTGCTGTACCAGCCTATTGTCTCTTTAAGATCAGGCACGATATTTGGTTTTGAAGCGCTGCTAAGGTGGCGCAAGCAGGGCAAACTCATTAGTCCAGATGCTTTCTTAGATATTGCTGAGAGCACCGGCCACATCGTTGCTATTTCCGAATGGATTTTGCGTAAGGCCTGCACCTGGGCCGCCAGCATGCAGCAGCGCACAAGCTTTGCCATAACCGTCAATGTCTCACAAAAGCAATTTGAAAACTACGCTTTTATCGACACGGTAAAAAATGCCCTGAGCTTTTCGGGTCTTAACCCAAAAAATCTGCATCTGGAAATCAGTGAGAATCTGATTATGTCTGACCGTGACCTAACCCAGCAAAAACTGCAGCAACTTAAAGCGCTGCGCACTAGCATCTATCTTGATGATTTTGGTACCGGGTACTCGAGCCTCAAACATGTCTTAGAGTTTCCCATAGACGCCATAAAACTTGACCGCTCCTTTATTCAGAATTTACCTGATAGCAAAAGTGCCGCCATTATCGACATGCTGCTTTCTATGGCCAAACGGCTCAATCTGGAAGTGGTGGCTGAAGGCATCGAGGAGATTTCGCAGCTCGAGCATTTAAAAGCAACCAACTGCCATTTTGGTCAGGGCTACCTTTTTGCCAAACCCTTGACCCATGAACAATGTTCGGCGCTTCTAGGCCAAACGCTGTTGCCTGACACTGAGCTAAGCCTCAACTAAGCTTGCGGCGCTACATCCACCGAGACCTTGAGTGTCTGTTTACCACTGCTATAAATGACACCCTTTAGCGGGGTTACATCATCATAATCACGGCCCCAGGCCACACTAATATGCTGCTCTAAAGGCACCTGATTGTTTGTCGGGTCCAGATCAAGCCAACCAAACTCAGGAATATAAACCGAGCACCAGGCATGCGAAGCGTCGGCACCCACCAGGCGC
This sequence comes from Trueperaceae bacterium, assembly GCA_020431825.1. Classification (GTDB taxonomy): domain Bacteria; phylum Deinococcota; class Deinococci; order Deinococcales; family Trueperaceae; genus JAHEBB01. The sequence goes on from JAGQHN010000081.1 coordinate 13,192, forward strand.
TCTTTACCCGGAAGAGGCAATGTCTCAAGATAACCACTGACATAACGGCAGGCAAAACCCAGACTGCGCAAACAGGCAATCATAAAGTGACTGTAATCCTGACAAACACCTTTTTTCTCAGCCGCAATGGTTTTAAGAGGTGTACCAATCTGGGTTGCCCCAGGCGTATAGCTAAAGTCCTCGTAGATACGCGTCATAAGCTCGAGCACGGCTTCTATAAAGCTGGTGGTCCTGTCAAAAGAAAGCGCGGCGTAATTTCTGGCTTCCTCTAGTAAAGGAACCTGAACCGATGCCAGAGAAAACTGCTGTACCGGGGGCCAGCTATCTACCCCACTCTTTAAGGTCTTTATGACATCTGCCCAGTTTAAATCGGCAAGGCCTTCCTGGAGATAAGCTCTGACCCCTGCCTGATCAAAGGGGCTGCTGCGCTGCACATAGCTGGTACTGTCTATGGTCATAGCCTGATACCCCTCATCAAAGCTAAAAAAAATCACATGATTACCAAAAAAATCAGCTCGTCCATGACGATCTCTGGGTCTTGGACTTATGTTTAACTGATGATGCAAGCAGTGCTGCGCATAAAGTGGGGTCTCAAAGGAACGTGGCAACAACCTGGCCTCGTTATAGGCCAGACTCACTGCCTCACTGTACTCGTAAGAGGTAAGGTGCTGAACCCGGTAGCGCTGCATCAGCCTGCCTCCTGACGCTTTAGCTGAACCGCTACCTGCGTATGACTGAAGTAGTGCCCGGTCAAAACGACAGCGTAGTGCTCGAGCCCTTCTAAGAGCTGAGCGAGCAAGTTTTTCAGGCTACTGCGCTCTTTACTCCTTGCCTGACTTAAACTCAAGCTATCAGCAAGGCGCAAACGGCTTGTTACTTCAATAAGCAATTTTTCTTCAACCGACAGGGTATAGCCTTTTGACCTGGGCAACTGACGCTGGTGTTCCTCGAGCCTTCGTAGCTGAAAGCCAACGGCCCGTGGATTGGCCTCATCAAAAAGCACCAACTCGAGGGCGTGCTTTACCGTCAGGATCCGGCGGTAACGCCGCCGATACGAGATGATGTTTTCTGTCGTGCTTAAAAGCCTCTCTAAAACAATATCTTCTTCTAAGTCGTTAAAGACAGGAACCAGCATGGCGTCAAGCAGCTTTATCATCATACGGGCCCGCTCAATGCGTCTGCCCATGTCTAAAAAGCGCCAGCCCAGACCCTGACTCATGCTCTCACTATTTAAACCCGCAAAAGCCATCAGCAGGCTAATCAGATCGTTAAGTTTGCTGGAAACCGCCTGCGGCTTGCTAGTCTTCTCTTCTCGCCAGAGATCCTGACAGGCGTCTAAAACGCGCCAGCTATCACTGGACCAGGCACTTTTAACCCCATAAGCTGCCGCAAAAAGAAAGCCAAGATTGGCAGCCAAGCCTGATGGATGATCATGAGCTAAGGTCAGAGTGAACAACTTTTTTTGAAGTTTGGCAAAAGCTTTGCTGTTTAGCTCGAGGTCTTGCAAGCTAAATTTGCCCAGCGCCTCAAGCTGACTGCCAAAAGCACTCCACTCGAGCCTATCCTGACTGGACCGTTTGCCACTCAGTTCATTTAAGACTTGAAATAGACTACGCAAGAGGCGAGCAAAAGCCTCGGCACGCTCTGCGTAGCGGCCTACCCAAAACAAATTATCAGCGGTGCGACTTGCCAGTTGTGACGGCAAATAATCTTCAGCCTGGTAGCCTTCCTGCCAGAGACTGATATGCTCCTGCGGACTATCGGTCAGTACCCAGGTATCTTTACTGGTACCTCCAGCACGGTTATTAATGAGGACACTACCAAGCCGGGCTGAGCTGCGACTTAAGCCGCCGGGCATAACTGAATAGGTCTCACCGAGTTGCACGGCAAAACAGCGCAAGAGGGTATGTCTGGGCTCGAGCCTGCCCCCATCAAGCGTGGGCGACGTGCCATGCTCTAAAACCTCTTGAGCAACAAACAGATGCCCCTCGGCCCGTATCTGCGCTCTCAGCTGTGCCAGCGCTTCTTCATCAAGCCCCGCACCAAACACAGTCTGTCTTTTGTTCTGGCGACTGATGCGCTTAATCACCAAACGCTCGAGGTTAGCTAAAACATAGTCTTTTTCAGCGGCCTGACCACACCACCAGCTGGCAACCGAAGGCAAAATAAGCGCTTCACCCAGAAAATAGTCTGCAATAGAAGGTAAAAAAGGCAGCAAGCCTGGGTTTTCCAGCAGGCTCGAGCCAATCGAATTGGCAACCCTGACAGTGCCGCGGCGCACTGCTTCAAGTAAACCCGGCGTGCCTAAACTCGAGCTGCCATTAAGCTCGAGGGAATCACAGTTGTAATCATCAAGACGGCGCACAATCACGTCCACCTGCTCTAAACCTTCAATGGTTTTCAGGTAAACATAGCCGTCGCGCACTGTCAGATCATCGCCTTGCACCACGTTATAGCCCAGATAAGAGCCCAGATAAGCATGTTCAAAAAAGGTCTCACTGCGCGGCCCCGGACTCAAAATGACAATATTCGCTTCGCCCCCCTGTCTTGGACTTAAGGAAGCAAAGCTACCCTGCATATCCCTAAAAAAACTTGACAGGCGAGCAACCTGACTGGACTGGAAAAGATGCGGAAACACACTGCTTATAACCGTGCGATTTTCCAGGGCAAAACCAACGCCAGAGGGTGCCTGTGCCCGGTCATTAAGCACCCACATCTTACCATCAGCGCCTCTGGCAAGATCGGTAGCATAAAAACTCAGGTCATGCTTTAAACCATGGCTGGGCAGCAAAAAGCCGCGGTGATTATAGATAAGTTCAAGCGGGATGATTTTTTCTTTAATCAGTTCCTGCGTTCCGTAGCAGTCATCTAAAATGAGTTTAAAAAGCTGCGCCCGCTGCTTGACCCCGCGACTCACTAGTTGCCACTCGTCCTGCGAGTAAATGCTGGGCATCAGGTCTAAGAGCCAGGCGCGACCCTGCCCCTCCTGACCATGGGTGTTGTAGGTGACACCATTCTCTTTAAGATGCCGCCTGATTTCACTGCTGGCCTGCTCGAGTTCTTCCGGGCTTAAGCGACCAAATTCACGAATAAAGGCTTCCCAGTGCGCCTTGGGTTTATCAGCCTGTAAAAGTTCATCAAAGGCTGAAGCCGGAGCATAGGTTTTAAAAAGCGCACTCACCGTGGTCATATGAATCTCAAGTTTAAGCTACCTGATCCGTTTGACCTTTAGCTTAGCTTACGGCGCAAATCCAGGGTGTGAGGATATTCAGGATTAATGGTTTCGGTACCCGTCCAGAGGAGTTCCTGACTGCCCATAGGGCTAAAGCTCCGCTGTGCTGGCGGGGGCGTGGTCCCCAGGTAGCTTACACCCGGGGTATAGCCGTAATCCCAGAAGCGACTTACCCGGCGCGACTCAGCCACATTGGCATTGACAGGAACATCTTCATAATTTCTGCCACCCGGATGCACCACATGATAGGTGCATCC
>JAGQHN010000081.1:16780-23316 GCA_020431825.1 Trueperaceae bacterium
CCAATAGCCCGCTCCATAAGCGTATCGACCACATCAAAAATAAGCGGCGACTGCACCGCTATGGTTGGATGCAGCGAGGAGGGTGGCTGCCACGCCTGATAGCGCACCGCTGCCACATACTCTCCGTGTACCCCGGTTGAGCGCAGCGGAAGCTTTTGCCCATTGCAGGTCAAAATATAGCGGCCTTCGGTAAGACCGCGTACTTTAAGCTGCACGCGCTCAACAGATGAGTCTACATAGCGCGCCGTACCGCCACTCGACATTTCTTCCCCTAAGACATGCCAGGGCTCAATGGCCATACGCACCTCGAGCTCCATATTTTTTACCAGAGCTGTGCCATAACGAGGAAAGCGAAATTCCATAAAAGGTGCCAGCCAGGCAAAGTCAAAGGCGTAGCCTGCGCGGTTTAGCTGTTCACAAACATCCAGCATATCTGCTTCGACAAAGTGCGGCATCAGAAAGCGGTCATGCAGTTCGGTGCCCCAGCGAATCAGTTTTCCCTGATAGGGCATTTCCCAGAACCAGGCCAGCAGTGCTCGTATAAGCAACATTTGAACCAGACTCATCTGCGCGTGCGGGGGCATGTCAAAGGCACGAAACTCAACCAGCCCCAGGCGACCATTCATGCTGTCAGGCGAGTAAAGTTTATCTATGGAAAATTCGGCGCGGTGGGTATTCCCGGTAATGTCTACCAGAAGATTGCGCAGTACCCGGTCAATAACCCAGGGCGGCGCACTCTCACCTTTTTTCGGCAGTTGCTCAAAGGCAATTTCTAGCTCATAGAGTTGCTCGAGCCTGCCTTCATCCACCCGTGGCGCCTGACTGGTCGGGCCAATAAACATCCCTGAAAACAAATAAGACAGGCCCGGATGGTGCTGCCAGAAGGTAATCAGACTGCGAAGTAAATCGGGGCGGCGCAGAAAAGGACTATCGGCAGGAGTGGTGCCGCCAAGGGTGACATGATTGCCGCCCCCTGTTCCGGTATGGCGACCGTCCAGCATAAACTTTTCGGTACCTAACCTTGACTTATAGGCCAGTTCATAAAGGGTTTCCGTGTTGTACTGCAACTCAGCCCAGCTTGTTGACGGATGGATATTTACCTCGATAACGCCTGGATCAGGAGTTACCTGAATCTTTTCCAGCCGCGCATCGGCGGGCGGTGTATAGCCCTCGAGTACCACCGGAATCTTGAGTTCCGTAGCAGTCAGTTCAGTAGCTGCCAGAAGATCAAGAAAAGGCTCAAGCGTTGTTAAAGGAGGCAAAAAGACATAAAGCTTATTATCACGCACTTCAGCTGATAGGGCAGTGCGTATAAGCTGCTCAGTCAGCGCAGGAGCCATAGCAGCACGCTCCGACACCCGACTATGAAAATCAGTGAGGGCATCGGCAGGCTCGAGCGGTGAAACCAGATAGGGCACCTCTGGCTCAGGTTCGCTGCTCAGTTCATTTAAGGGTAAGCGCAAACCCAGAGGAGAGTTTCCAGGAATCAGATAGATTTCTCTGCGCCTCAGTTCCCAGTAGCTGGTCAGCCAGCGGTTATTAGGATAGTCCCAGTCCAGCGGTAAAACATGTCCAATCGGCGTATCAAGACCTTGCTCGAGTAGTTCTGCCAGGCGCTGCCGCTCCAAAGGGTCTTTCAGATTGGCTTTTAAGGGGTCAAGATTTCTGGGAAGTTTTCGCTCTGACCATAAAAAGTAAACGATGTCTTCGTAAGCAGGCCGTATGGTTTCTTTCGCAACTGCCAGATACCTAGCCAGGGTCCCTAGAAAAGTCTTGCTGATGTTTTCCGGCAGATCATAGCTTTTATCAATATCAGCCAAAAGCTCAGGGTTTCGCCAGATGGCTTTACCGTCTTTGCGCCAGTAGACCGCCAGACTCCAGCGCGGCAAGGGTTCTCCCGGATACCACTTACCCTGCGCATAGTGTCTGAACCCCCCCAGAGCAAATACCGGGTGAAGGCGTTTCATAAGTTCATTGGCAAGCTTGCGTTTTTGCGGACCATCGGCTGCGGTATTCCACTCGGAAGCCTCCATGTCATCTATAGAAACGAAGGTAGGTTCACCACCCATAGTGAGTCTGACATCTTGCTCCTCCAAGGTTTTATCAACCTCTTGGGCCAAAGCCAGAATCTTTTGCCACTGGCTCGAGCTATAGGGCTTGGTTACCCGCGGGTCTTCTTTTAGACGCGTCACAGAATTATCAAAGCTAAAACTGACGTCTGCCTTATCACTTGCTCCGGTGACAGGGGCCGCACTCGAGGGGTCAGGGGTACAGGCCAGCGGTATATGCCCTTCCCCAGCAAAAAGCCCTGAGGTCGCGTCTAACCCTACCCAGCCAGCACCGGGAATATAAACTTCAGCCCAGGCATGCAAATCGGTAAAGTCCTCTTCAGGGCCAGAAGGTCCGTCGAGTGCTGCAACATCAGCCTTGAGCTGCACCAGATAGCCTGAAACAAAGCGAGCTGCCAGCCCCAGATGTCTAAACGCCTGTACCAGTACCCAGGCTGAGTCACGGCAGGAGCCAATGGCACGGTTTAGCGTTTCCTCACAGCTTTGCACACCAGGTTCCATGCGAATGGAATAAGCGATATCTTGCCAGAGTTTTTGATTGACTCCCACCAGAAAATCAACGATAGGTTTTTTGCTTTTGTCTAAGGACTCGAGCCACGCGGTCAGCAAAGGGCCCGCTTCACGCACTTCCAGATAAGGCGCTAACTCCCGCCTTTCCTGCTCTTTATAGGCAAAGGGAAAATGCTCGGCGTAGTCTTCGACAAAAAAATCAAACGGGTTAATGACGGTCATGTCAGCAACCACATCAACCTCAATATAAAGCTCACTGGTTTTTTCAGGAAAGACCACCCTGGCCAGATAGTTGCCAAAGGCATCTTGCTGCCAGTTAATAAAGTGATTTTCCGGGCGAATCCGCAAAGAATAGGCCTCGATTGGCGTACGTGAATGAGGTGCTGGACGCAATCTAAAAATATGCGGACTCAGACTAACCAGACGGTCATACTGGTAGTGCGTCTTGTGATTTATTGCAACATGAATTGCCATCTTTCGGCCTCATTTCCCAAACTGGTTCTATTCTACGGTTTTGTTCAGCCCATGTCGCGCTTGGCCTGCTAAAGACTCGAGAGTACAGCTTTTACTTGGCAATTAGTTCAAACCAAACAGCTCCTTCGTCCTCATTACTTTTATCATCCTTAGCATTTTTGCACGATTTATTTCATTACGTTCATTAGAATACCGACTATTGTTATTAAAAAACCAAACAGCCGTCTATTCGTTGCCAGGATTTTGTGATAGGCTCGAGTATGTCGTTCGCTGAGGCTATGTTTAGCTATGATCTTGCGCACTTTTTTGATGAAGCCTTTGAACGTGAGAAGGCACCCCGCAGTCATTATCAAACAGTCATCGAAGGCTTTATCGCTTACGGGGAAAGTGAGTTTCAGCGCAGGCGCTCGCTTATAGAGCTGGTATTTCGCAATCAGGGTATTACCTTTACCGTTTACGGTGACGAACGCGGCACCGAGCGTACTTTTCCATTTGACCCTTTTCCGCGCATTATCACTGCCAGCGAATGGACCCACTTAGAAGCTGGGCTCAAGCAACGTGTTAAAGCCATCAATATGTTCCTGCGAGATATTTATCATGAGCAAGAAATTTTAAAAGATGACATCATCCCGGCAGAACTGGTACTGCAAAACCCCAACTACCGCAAGCAGGTCAAGGGCATTGATTTACCCCACGACGTTTATACCCATATCGTTGGTTGTGACCTCATACGTGACGCGAAAGGAAGCTACCGGGTACTCGAGGATAATCTGCGTAGCCCCAGCGGCGTTTCCTATATGCTTGCTAACCGTGGTGTCATGGCGCGCAGTTTCCCCAAGTTACTCGAGGGTTTAGATGTGCGCCCAATCAGCCATTATCCACTCGAGTTGCTCAAAACCTTACGCAGCCTGAGCGATAAGTCCAGACCCAGCATCGTCGTTTTAACGCCTGGTCAGTACAATAGTGCCTATTTTGAACATAGCTACTTAGCCCAGCAAATGGGTGTGCAGCTGGTCGAAGGCCGCGATCTGTTCGTCGCCGATGACTACGTCTGGATGCGCACTACCAATGGACGTGAAAAAGTTGATGTCATTTACCGCCGCATTGATGATAATTTTCTTGACCCACAGGTTTTTAATAAAGAATCCATGCTGGGGGTCGCTGGTATTTTAGAAGTCTACAAAAAGGGCAATGTCGCCCTTGCCAATGCCATAGGTACGGGTGTCGCCGATGACAAGGCTACCTACGCCTATATTCCGCGTATTATCAAGTACTATCTGAATGAAGAGCCCATCATTCCAAATGTCGAGACCTTTTTAGGAGCAGAACCTGAAGGGCTCGAGTACATGCTCCATAACGCGGAAAAGCTTGTTATTAAAGAAGTTGGTGGTGCGGGTGGCTACGGCATGCTGGTAGGCAGCGAAGCCGATGAGGAAAAACGTAAGGACTTTTTAGCAGCGGTCAGGGCTGACCCAAAAAACTATATTGCCCAACCCATTATTCAGCTCTCTCGCCACCCCACTTATTATCCGGATAGCAAACGTTTTGAACCCTGTCACGTTGATTTAAGACCTTATATCCTGATGGGTGAGGAAATTACCATTGTGCCGGGGGGACTGACTCGAGTTGCCTTAAAACGCGGTTCGCTGGTCGTTAACTCATCGCAGGGCGGTGGTTCTAAAGATACCTGGGTGCTTGCCGATGCTTAGCCGTATTGCTGAAAACCTTTACTGGATGGGGCGCTATATCGAGCGCGCCGAAAACACTTCTCGCATTCTGGATGTCAATTATCTGGCCATTATCGAAGCACCCCAGGTAGCTGGTGCAAGAGGCATCGTTACGGAAAAATGGGCGCCTCTACTTGACATTATGGAGAGCAAAGAAGAATTTAAAGAACACTATAAACGTGCCGATGGGCAAAATGTGCCTTACTGGCTGGCAATTCACCCGGACAATGCTGCCAGCATTCGCTCGAGCCTGCGCTTTGCCCGGGAAAATGCGAGAGCCCTGCGTGACCGCATCTCAACAGAAATGTGGGAAGCTATAAATAGCAGCTACCTGGCACTTTGTGTCAATGCCCCTGAAAACATTGAAGAAGATGCACTGCATGACTACTGTGTCGCCGCCAGAGAAGCCAGTCACCTGTTCTTTGGCATCGCCCATGCCACCCTGCCTCACGATTTAGGCTGGTACTTTATGCGCGCAGGACAGTTTCTTGAACGTGCAGATAATACCCTGCGCACCCTCATTATGAATCTCTGGCGCTCAGGTGGGCGAACCCCAGTATCTGCCGGGGTAGAAATACACCGCGACATTGCGCTGCTCAAGTCCCTCAGTGCTTATGAGGCTTACCGCAAAACCTATGACACTGGATTAAACTCCAGGCGAATTTACGAGTTTTTGCTCTTAAGCAACCGTTTTCCGCGCAGTGTGCGCTACTGCCTCGAGCTACTTCAGGAAAGCCTGGAAAAAATTCACGAGGAAAATCAAAATGCTTCCGCCCAGGCTCTGCAAGCATCAAGAAGCCTTACTCAGCACATGGCGGCTATAAAAGACGAAGCCCAAATCTCGGTTGAGGAAAGTCCGAGTATGCAGGAACTTATTAATCAGATTGCTGATTTGTCAACCACCATTAGTAGTGCTTACTTTAGCCCAGAGCCAGTAACCGCTACTCAAACCCAGTCGCAAAGCCAGTCTTAAAGGAAACCTGTGCTTAGCTTATTTCTCTCTGCTCTACTATTAGGACTTGTTTTTAATGCCGCACCTGGCGCGGTTTTTGCCGAAACCGTTAAGCAAGGATTGCGCGGGGGCTTTCGCTCTGCCCTGAGTGTACAACTGGGTTCTTTGAGCGGCGATGCTCTCTGGGCAATACTGGGCTTAGCAGGCGTGGGGCTACTTTTACAGCTCGAGATTTTGCGCTTACCTGTTGCTATAGCTGGCATCCTCTATCTGCTCTACCTTGCCTGGGAAGCATGGCGTGAAGCAAGTAAGGAGATCAGGCTCGAGCCAAGCATCCAGCAATCACAAAAAGCGCTGCGCTCAGGCATAACCCTGTCCATAACCAATCCGCAAAATATTGCCTACTGGGCAGCGTTAGGCAGTGCCCTTGGCGCAGTTGGCATAACAAACCCTGGCCCTATTCACTATGGCATCTTCTTTGCCGGGTTTATGGTGGCCTCAGTCCTCTGGTCCTTTATTTGTGCGGGTTTTGTCCATGCCTTTGTGGGCCGCGCTGGGGGTCTCTGGGTAAGCTTAACTTACCGCGCCTGTGCCATTGCATTTTTGCTACTAGCCCTTGTATCTATAAAAAATCTCTGGCAAAGCCACGTGCAAAGTGTTCAGTTACCCCCGGCCATTCACGGAAAACCTTAACCTTGTGCACGTATGACACAGCAAGCCCTAATCATTAGGACTTACGCACACCAAGCAAATGGCAAGGTGTGATGAAGTAAGGAATGAACTATAGCCAACATCGACTGGATT
>JAGQHN010000082.1 GCA_020431825.1 Trueperaceae bacterium
TAGTTTCGTTTTCACACACTAAACTACGCCCAGCATTCTTTTTTATTCAAGTCTCTCTATTTTTGCAAGTCTTGAGTTTAAGAAAATAAAATGTGTGGTTTTACGACAAAAATCCACGTCCTAGAGAGGCAGTAAAAAAGAAGCAGACTTGGTGTCTGCCTCGAGCTTTTTTTAGCTAAGTCTACCAGCCAGTACAACCCCCATCTGGACCACAGGTAATGCCTAAATCACCATCAATAAAGCCTACGGTTGTACCATCGCCGATCACGCTTCCAGTTAATTCGTGTCCAAAAATAGAGCGGTTATAGCTAGGGCTAGCACTTGCCTGACGCATAACGTCAAAGAGGTTAAAGAGATAGCCCCCGCCTGCGTAGCCAATATTGCCCCCAGCATCCATCCAGAAATAGCCCTGATCGACCCGGCCCAGCAGTTGTTGCAAGCCCTGGACTTCCTGCCAGTGCAATTCTCTGCCATTTATAAAAGTGCCAGTGCCTGTTCCTGAGGCATTGGGACTGAGCTGACCTCCGAGGGCTAAACCGGGCATAATCTGGCCTACTGCCGGGCCACCCTGGGGTCCTACCAGACCTGAAATGCCGTCATACCAGTAAGCACCGTCCGGGATATAAACCTGATAATAGGCCTCGAGCGCCATGACATCTTCTGTGCTGATGATTTCACCATTTATATAAACCTGCCTGGCTGAGCCTGACTGAGCAAACGTAAAACCTAAAAGGATGATTAAACTTGAAAGAATGAAGCGTCTTAGCATTTTTGCCTCCTGATTTAGTCTAAAAAAGTTAGCGTTCCCGAGGCGTTCCGGGCAATCTTGCACATGGGTTGGGTGACAAGCCATAGTTACCTCCAGCTTTTTATTTCCAGACGAAGTTTAGGCGCAGGAGCGTTACTCGAGCGTTCCTCAGAGGTATCAAACGAGTCGAGAGTTCAGCGCTTTATGAGGCTAAATAAGGCGAGCCAGCTTGGGTCAAGCAAAGTTTTACAATCAGTGTCAGAGTTTCACGTACCTTGACCATGGCTGCCTGTGCTCTACTAAACAAGGGGCTGGTTAAAGGAGGTGAAATTACGAAACTCACCGCAGCTAATACTAACCAGAATGAAACCCTCAAAGACCAAAGTTCTGGTGGTCAAGTTGTTGCCGTGCGCAGCAGCGTGGTCGATGTACGGTTCTTATCAGAGTTACCCAAACTGCATACAGAGTTAAGAACTGGAGAAAAAAGGCAAGTTGTCATTGAAGTCGTAGCTCACCTCGATCACGAAACTGTTCGGGGCATGGCGCTAACTTCGACTCAGGGCTTGGCTCGAGGCGATGTGGTTTTTAATACCGGTCACTTGTTGCAGATACCCGTGGGCAAAAATCTGCTGGGGCGCATGCTAAATGTTTTTGGTGACCCTATTGACCTCGGGGATGCCCTGAAAAATCCTCTGCTTAGACCTTTGCAGCAGACTCCTCCAGGTCTGACTGAGCAAATAACACATACCGATGTCTTTTTTACGGGCATCAAGGCAATTGATCTCCTGGCACCACTCGAGCGTGGCGGTAAAGCCGGGCTTTTTGGTGGGGCGGGTGTGGGTAAGACGGTACTGATTACCGAACTCATTCACAACATGGTCGAGACCTATAAGGGGCTCAGTCTGTTTTGTGGCATCGGTGAGAGGTGCCGTGAGGCGGAAGAGTTTTACCGCGAGATGCAGGCAACAGGCGCACTCACGAATACCGTCATGATCTTTGCCCAGATGAATGAACCGCCCGGCGCACGTTTCCGGGTGGGACACGCAGCGCTGAGTATTGCCGAATACTTCCGTGATGAAGAACGGCAAGATGTCTTACTCCTTATTGACAATATTTTCCGCTTTGTGCAGGCAGGTTCAGAGGTATCGGGTCTGCTTGGGCGTATTCCCTCGAGGGTCGGTTATCAGCCGACGTTGAGTACTGAACTGGCCGAACTCGAAGAGCGTATTTGCAGCACGCGAAATGCCTCGATGACTTCGGTTCAGGCGGTTTATGTTCCCGCTGATGACTTTACTGACCCGGCAGCAGTGCACACCTTTTCTCATTTGTCCTCGAGCATTGTTTTATCTCGCAAGCGGGCCAGTGAAGGGCTTTATCCGGCGATAGACCCGTTGCAATCCAGTTCCAAAATGCTGAGTCCACTGGTGGTAGGGCAGCGCCACTACGACATTGCGCAGGAAGTCAGGCGTAGTCTGGCACTCTACGAAGATCTTAAGGACATTATTGCCATGCTCGGTTTAGAAGAATTGTCTCAGGAAGATCGAAATACGGTTTACCGGGCAAGGCGGCTCGAGCGTTTTTTGACTCAGCCTTTTTTTAGCACCAAGGTCTATACCGGCTTGGAAGGGCGGCAGGTCAGCCTCGAGGATACGCTTTCAGGTTGTGAGCGCATTCTGGCTGATGAATTCTCTGATTTGCCAGAAAGCAAGCTTTATATGATTGGCAGTCTGGCTGATCTCCAGACCGCTGCCGAGGCAAACGTGAGGTGAGCAAATGCAACTGCAAATACTTACGCCAAGTAGCATCTTGCTTAGCGAGAAGGTGCAAAAAATCATCACCGAAGCGCCCGGCGGCTCTTTTTGCCTGCTACCAAGACATATTGATTTTGTAACTGCACTGGTTCCGGGCTTACTGCTCTATACCGACGCTGACAATAAGGAACATTTCCTGGCAGTTGACGAAGGCATTCTGGTGAAACAGGGCGAACACGTGAGGGTTTCGACGCGTAGAGCGATCAGGGGTGAAAGCCTGGAAACCTTGCGGCAGACGGTCAAGCAAGAGTTCGGGCAGCTTGATGAAAAAGAAAAACAGCTCCGCTCGAGCCTGGCACGTCTAGAAGCGGATGTCGTGCGGCGCTTTTTAGAACTGGAGGGGCGTCATGGCTGAGCGTAAACCAGAAGGCAACAAAGGCTCCGGACTCGAGCAGACCGTTGGCGAAAAAGCTGAGCGTAAGCTCAAGGCGCGGCGCAATAAAAGAGGCTTGTGGTTTGGTCTGGGGATGTTTGGACTGGTGGGCTGGTCAATTGCAATCCCAACGCTACTTGGGATTGCGCTGGGGGTCTGGATTGATGGACGCTTTCCCAGCCGTTTTTCCTGGACCCTGATGCTACTGGTTGGGGGCATTTTGCTTGGCTGTTTGAATGCCTGGCACTGGCTTAAAAAAGAAGGGGAGGATGACAGCTAAGTATGCTGAAAAGAGGTTAAGGTATGGCAACATTTTTCTTTATTTTTCTTGCCGGGATGGCTCTGGGGGGCTTCTACTTTGCGGGCTTATGGCTAACTGTGACTTTTGTGCTGGGGCGGCCGAAGCTAGCACCTCTGGTGATTTTGAGTTTTAGCTTGCGAACAGGTTTCACGGTCTTGGGATTTTACTTGCTGATGGGTACAAGCTGGCTACGTGTGGTGGTGGCGTTACTTGGATTCTTGCTGGCTCGAGTTCTCCTTTCGCAACAGCTAGTTCAGGTTCAAAAGAGGACCTCGAGTCTGGGGGCAAGCTATGAGACTTAGCCCTGACCAACTGATTTTCTGGCAGTATGGCTTTATCAAGCTAAATGCCACGCTGGTGTTTAGCTGGCTGGTTATGCTTGTGCTGGTTCTGACTTCCTTCAGTCTGACACGCAGGCTTCGCTCGGGCCTGCATCCGAGTCGGGGTCAGGCAATGCTCGAGGCGCTCATTAGCTTTTTAAATGATCAAATAGAAGATGCCAGTCAGCAGCCTGGCAAGATTCTCTTACCGTTTATCGGCAGTCTGTTTCTCTTTATCGCCTTGTCTAATGTTTTGACTATAGTGCCCTGGTACGAACCGCCGACAGGCTCTTTATCAACCACGGCAGCCCTGGCACTCTGCGTCTTTCTGGCAGTGCCCTATTTCGGCATTGCTGCCAGGGGGCTCAAGGACTTTTTACGAGAATATATTCAGCCCAATGTCATTATGTTGCCATTTAACATTATTGGTGAGCTGTCGCGCACGCTCTCCTTAGCTATCAGGCTCTTTGGCAATATCATGAGTGGCTCGGTCATTATTGCTATTTTGCTGGCTATTGCCCCGCTGTTTTTCCCTATCATCATGCAGATTTTTGGCTTACTTATTGGGGTGATTCAGGCTTATATCTTTTCAATTTTGGCAGTGGTGTTTATTGCCTCAGGGAGTGCCAAGGCTAAAAACTCTGATGAGAGAGTGGCACCCACTTAAGCTAAATGTTTTCGGAGGTTTTTTATGGATAATGTTGGACTTATAAGTACCGTATCAATCATCACGGCGGGTCTTACCATTTCAATTGGTAGTCTCGCGCCCGCTCTTGGGGAGTCTAAAGCTCTCACACAAGCGCTCAGCTCTATTGCGCAGCAACCCGATGAAGCAGGTGCTATTAGCCGCACGCTGTATGTCGGTCTGGCAATGATTGAATCGGTTGCCATTTACTGTTTTGTGGTCTCGCTCATTCTGATTTTTGCCAATCCTTTCTGGACTCGAGTTTCAGCAGCACTTTAGGACTGAGCTATGACGATTGACCTCTTTACCGTTCTGGCGCAGCTTATCAACTTTCTGATACTGCTCTTTTTGCTCCGGCGTTTTCTCTTTACTCCGGTTATCCGGATTATGGAAGAGCGTCAGGCACATATCAGCAGCCAGTTGGAAGAGGCTGAGGCGACCAAACAGGCAGCCAAGCTTGCGCTGCAAGGCTATCAGCAGCAAGAAGCAGAACTGGCAAACCAAAGAGACAGGCTTATAGAACAGGCAAGGCAAGAAGCTGATAAGACGAAAACTAGCCTTTTGAAGCAGGCAAAGGCCGAACTCGAGGGGCAGCGAGAACAGTGGTATCAGGCCCTGGATAGCGAAAAAACAAGTTTTTTACAGGCCCTGCAAAAACGGAGCAGCCGCGAATTCTATAAAAGCATGCATCGTGCGTTAGCAGATCTGGCAGATCTTGAGCTCGAGGCTCAGATTACTGAGGTCTTCATTCGGCGCTTGCAAAATCTGGACGGAGCGCAGCGCAGTAGCTTGCAAGAGGCACTTAAACAGGCAAGTGGAAATGCGTGCTTGCTAAGTTCCTACCCATTGGCAGCAGAAAGCCGTAGTAAGCTCGAGACCGTCTTAAAGTCTGTACTTGACTCAAAGCTCGAGCTTAGCTATCAGCAAAACGCCGAACTCATCTGTGGGCTCGAACTGACCCTTTTAGATAAGAAACTAAGCTGGTCACTGGCGAGCTATCTGGACGCTTTAGAAGCCAGCCTGAATGAGCAGTTAACGACGGAAGCGCAAGCAAAAGTGGGTGGCTTATGAGCGCTAAGCAAAACCTGCAACAGGTACTGGATGAGACTTTTCAGGGGCTCGAGCAAAATAGACTCAGCTTTAAAGCCAATCTGACGCTCGAGGAAGTCGGACGGGTAAGCCAACTTGGTCAGGGGGTTGCTCGAGTTTCTGGTTTACAGGGGGTTCGCTCCGAGGAATTGCTGCGTTTTGCCAGTGGCGGTTATGGTCTGGCATTTGACCTGACCGAAGATGATATCGGGGTCATTTTGCTTGACGCTGCCCAAACAGGTGCGGGTGATCTGGTGCAGCGTACGAAGCGCGTGCTGGACATTGAGGTGACCGAGCAAGTCCTGGGCAGAATTATCGATGCACTGGGACGACCGCTTGATGAAGCTGGACCTATTGAAGGAAAACGTCTGCCCATAGAGCAAGCTGCGCCGGAGATAATACAGCGTGCTCCGGTAACCGAGCCGTTACAAACGGGTATAAAAATCATTGATGCACTGGTGCCCATTGGCAAAGGGCAACGGGAACTCATTCTGGGAGACCGACAGACAGGTAAAACCAGTCTGGTCGTTGATACCATTATCAACCAGAAACAGACAGGGGTGATTTGCATTTACTGCGCCATTGGTCAGCGCCGCGCCGCGGTGGCTAAAGTTATCAGTGATTTGCAGGAGCATGGGGCAATGGACTATACCGTGGTGCTGCTTGCCAATGGCGAAGACCCGCCTGGCCTCATTTATATTGCACCTTACGCTGCCACCAGCATTGCTGAGTTCTTTATGCATCTGGGCCGAGATGTCCTAATTATTTATGATGATTTGACCCAGCATGCCAGAGCCTACCGCGAGTTATCCCTTCTGCTCAGGCGACCACCTGGACGTGAGGCTTTTCCTGGTGACATTTTTTATCTGCACTCGAGGCTGTTAGAGCGGGCCACCCATCTCAATGAAGCAATGGGCGGAGGCTCCCTGACTGCCATTCCCATTATTGAAACCGAAGCGCAAAACCTCTCGGCTTATATCCCAACCAATCTCATTTCCATTACGGACGGGCAGCTTTACCTCTCACCGCAGTTGTTTTACAAGGGGGTTTTACCTGCTATAGATATTGGTCTTTCGGTGTCGCGGGTGGGTGGCAAAGCGCAGCGGCGTGCCTACCGTGAACTGGCCGGACCTCTTCGTCTGGCTTATGCCCAGTTTGAAGAACTCGAGGCTTTTGCCCGGTTTGGAACCCGGCTTGATGAAACAACGCAGCAGACGCTGACAAGAGGCCGCTGTATTCGTGAAATCTTAAAGCAAGCTCCCTATAATCCGCTAAAGGTTAGCGAGCAAATCACTCTCTTGCTGGCGGTCAATGAAGGGCTATTTGATGATTTGCCCTACGCCATGCTGACTCAGCTTGAAGGGGAGATAAGACGAAGGCTAAAAGAAGAAAAGCTCGAGGCCGAAGAGCATATTGAGCAAAATCAAAGCTTGACCGTGTCAGATAAAGAGGCGCTTTTAGGGCTTGTTAAAGGGGTTATTGCAGCGCGGCACCAAGGGGAAGGTCATGGCTAGTCTGGAAAAACTCAAAGGCAGGCTGGCTACCATAAAAGAGTTGCATATGGTGGTGAGTACCATGAAAACGCTGTCTGCCGTGAATATTCGGCAGTATGAAGCGGCAGCTCAGGCGCTGGCTGAATATGCTCAGACGGTAGGATTAGGCTTGCAGGTTGTGGTGCGTGACCGTCTGCTAGACCTGCATGCGCAAGAACCCCCTGCCAAGCAAAGTGCTGCCATTATTTTTGGATCCGATACCGGGCTATGTGGTCGCTTTAATGAAGCAATTGTCAGCTTTGCCTTGCAGGAACTCACCAAAGCTGGCCTCGAGCCCAGCACCCTACCCCTTATTGCGGTAGGTAACCGGGTGGCACTCGAGCTGGGCATGCGTGAACTTAACCCTGAAATCACCCTGCATTTGCCAAGCTCGCTGCAATCGTTAACCACAACTGCCCAAACCATTCTGTCCACTCTGGAAGACTGGGAAATCAAAAAGGGAAGACAGCGGCTCCTGCTATTTTATAACCGCCCAAACGGACATGCGAGTTTTAAAACCAGAAAGTTGCAGATTTATCCGCTTAATCTCTCCTGGTTACAGCACCTTGCCCAGAAGCCCTGGCCTTCCAGAAGTTTGCCTATTTACACCCTGCCCTGGCAGGAGCTGTTTGCCGCGCTGGTGCGTGAATATTATTTTGTGTCGCTTTATCGCACTCTAGCCGAGTCTTTAGCCAGTGAGCATGCTGCCAGGCTCGAGGCTATGCAGGCCGCCGAAAAAAACATTGAAGATGGATTGGCCAAACTAACGCTCGAGTTGAATCAAATCAGGCAGGAAAGCATTACCGAAGAGCTGCAAGATATAGTTGTGGGTGCCCAGTTGCTGACTGCAAATTAGCTGAAACGGGCAGACCTGTTTGCCGCGCTATTACAGCTGATACCATCACGGGAAATTCGTGTTAGATTACCTTTTTAGGTCATGCTGAGTCATCCATCGTTAAAAACGCTAACTGTTCATACCGATTGGGACTTACCCCTCATCAATAAACTATCTGAGCTGGCGATTTTTTACTATGATTACGGGTTTTGGGACGGTATTAATGACGAGGCGCTGGCGATTCTCTCAAACTATCACAAGGAAGACTCCGAGCTGCTCAGACCGCTCAGGCATGCCTACAATGCCTGGTTACAGGCCAAAGATATTGTTGACTTTGATTTTGATGCAGAAGATCAAGTCCTGGATGAAAATTTGCTAAAGGCAGAAACAGTGCTGGCAAATGAACTGCTCGAGTTTCACGCCGATCCCAATGCCTACATTATTGTTCAGGCACTTGATGAGGCTCATGGTGATGAAGCCTGGTTTTTGTGCTATCTGGAAGATATCGAAGAATTAGGTCTAGATAAAGATATTAAAGCCTAAATAAAAATTTTAAAGCTTAGTCACCTTTTGCTGCTTTCGGCCTTTGCATTTGACCAGACTGCACTATGCGCACAATCAGTAGAAAAAGACCTATAGCCAACCTGTAGCAATGAGTGCAAGGGTGTTTTTAGCCTGGTTTGGCGCTATAGTACCTTGTGTCTGCAATTAAGGAACTCAGCCTCGAGCACGCTCGAGCCTTTTTACTTAACTACTATCAACAAGATCAGCTCGAGGTTTTTCCGGCGGGTAGAGGAGCCTGGTCTCAGTGTTTTGCCTTTAGCTATCAGGGGAAAGAGCTGGTTATTCGCTTTGGTCAGCATCTGGATGATTTTCTGAAAGATCGTCTGGCGTCTCAGTATAGTGGGCAGGCTCTGCCCATCCCCGAGGTTTTAGATATTGGTAAGACAGATGGGGGGTTCTACGCCATTTCGGCTCGAGCCTTTGGTAGCCCTCTTGAAAAGCTCGGCAGACACGACTGGCTCAAAACGCTGCCTTCGCTTATATCCTGTCTGGAAGCGCTGCGTTTTGCTGACCTTTCTGGCAGCACAGGTTACGGTTCCTGGCGTGAAACAGGTGAAGGTACTAGAGCTAGCTGGTCAGAGCACTTGCTTAGGGTAAATCTTGATACACCAGCGCAGCGAACTCAGGGCTGGCGCAGCAAACTGGCGAAGCACGCCTTTGCTGATGAAACTTTTACCTGGGCCTATTCGCTACTACAGGAACGTGTCGATGATGCGATTCCCCGTAGTTTGGTGCATGCTGACCTCATTAACCGTAACGTGCTGGTCAAAGACCATCAGATTTCAGGTGTTTTTGATTGGGGCTGTGCGCTTTACGGTGACCATCTTTATGATCTGGCCTGGCTCGAGTTTTGGGCACCCTGGTACCCTGAGCATGATCTGGCTTTGCTAAAGTCAGCGCTCGAGCAAAGCTGGCGAAACGGAAATTATTTCCCCACTAACTACCAGAATCGTCTGGATGTCTGCTATCTGCATATTGGGCTTGATCACCTTGCTTACAATGCCCATCTGGAAAATTGGTCTGACCTGGAAGCTACTGCCAAGCGTATGAGGCATTTGCTTAGCCCGGTTTGACTACCTCTAAATTTTGACAAGACCTAAACACATAGTGCTAAATCAGAGCTTCTTCAATAATACGCCCTTCCCAAAGGGAATGACCGCTGACGCCAAGCAAATGGGCAACTGTGGGAGCAGTATCCAGCAGGCTGATGGTAGTTTCTAGTTCGTGGCCTTGTTTTATGCCGGGTCCCCAAAGTATCCAGGGTATCAGCATGTCCTCGTCTTTGTCTGTTCCGTGCATACGGTCGTGACCGCCGTGGTCACTATGAATCAAGACTCGAGCCTGCGCAGGTAAGTGCTCTAAAACCTCCGCAATCAAACTATCAATATGCCTGATTTGTGCAAGATAGGGCTGGCTCATCCAGCCTGACAAATGCCCAACTTCATCGGCGGTGCCAAAATACAAAAAGTAAAAGTCAAACTCTGCACTCGAAATTAACGGTAAGGCCTTATCCAGTACCCGTTTATCGGCAAACTCCGGATCATTTTCGTAGGCACTAAAACTGCTGTGATGTAGGCTTAGCGGACGGCTAATATCTCGCAGGGGTTCCCAGGAAAAGAAACTGGCAGAGCGTTTTCCTGCTAGTGCGAGTACCTCTATAAGCCCAGGTAGGGGCCTAACCATTGGGGTGTACTGATTGCTCATGATGTTATGTCTTTCAGGTGGCACGCTATGAAAGATGCTCATGTGACAGGGCAGCGTAATCGAAGGCATGACCGAACGAGCGCATAAAGAATAAGAGCCTTGTTGCATAAGCCTTGTCAATGTTGGAGCATGGCTGGGCTCGAGTGCGTCAGGGCGTACACCATCTATACTGATATAGAGAACCATTTCACTACCTCACTAGTCTTCATTGTAAAAACTTATGCGTTATATCAGCTAGATTCTATCTGAAGTACAGGTGTATAGAATTACTCGCATTGCCAATGATTGCCCTCAGGCTTTTCACTCTCATAATATCGGGGGTTTTAGCTTACACCCTTCACAAAATTCAGGGTTGCACTTAAGCTCTACGAGAAAATTTGTGCGCTTTTGTGTATATCTTACGTGATTTTATGTTAAAAATTGCAATGTTTACATTAAGAATTCTTAAATCTGAAACTACTTGCAAAACCTCTCATGAGATTGGTATAGTTCTAGAGCATTCAATTTAACTGTATGTGACCACGCATTTTCAGACACCGTGGTCTGTTATGGTGACTTGAATCAAATTTTAAGGAGTAGGTGAGAAATGAAAAAGGTATTTCTTGCATTAGCTGCTGCGATCTTAGCTTTCGCTTCAGCCCAAGAGATTAACTACATCACGGGCAATAGAGGCTCTGACGTAGATTATGCTACCCGCAAAGCCCAAGAATATATGGCTGATCACCCTGGAGTAACCATTAATGTTATTCAGGGACCCGAGTCTGCAACTGACCGCGCTCAGCAGTATTTGCAGTTCTTTGAAGCGCAATCAGGCGAAGTAGATCTTTTTGAGATTGACGTTATCTGGCCTGGCGATATGGCCGAGCATCTGGTTAACCTTTATGACTATGCTGGTTACAACGAAGCTGCTCCCGATTTCTTCCCTGCGATTGTTGCTAACAACACCGTAGACGGACGTCTGGTTGGCATTCCATACTTCACAGATGCTGGTCTGCTCTACTACCGTCAGGACTTACTCGATAAGTACAGCTTAAGTGTTCCGACTACCTGGGATGAGCTTACCGCTGCTGCACAAACCATCCAAGATGGTGAACGCGCTGAAGGTAACCCTGATTTCTGGGGCTTTGTTTGGCAGGGCAATGCTTACGAAGGTCTTACCTGTGACGCACTCGAGTGGGTTGCTTCAAATGGTGGCGGCGAAATTGTAGAAGTTCAGGAAGACGGTAGCAAACTCATTACTATTAACAATGAAAATGCTATTGCTGCTCTTGAAAAGGCTGCTAGCTGGGTTGGCACCATTTCACCTAATGGTGTAACAGGTTATCAAGAAGAAGATGCTCGTGAAGTTTGGCAATCTGGTAATGCCGCTTTTATGCGTAACTGGCCCTATGCTTACAGCTTAGGTAACGGTGAAGATAGTGCTGTTGCTGGTAAGTTTGGTGTTGCCGCTTTACCTATGGGTTCAGGCGAAGGTGCTCGTAACGCTGGTACCCTTGGTGGCTGGCAGTTAGCCGTTTCCAAGTACAGTGCAAACCCAGAAGTTGCTGCCGATTTTGCTCTGTTCCTGACCAACCATGAAAACCAGCTTGACAATGCTATTACTCGTAGTCTGTTGCCTACCCGTACTGCTGTCTACGAAGATCAGGCTCTGTTAGATTCAGGTTCAGCTTTTATGGCCGAGTTCCTGCCCGTATTCCAGGGTGCTGTTGCTCGTCCTTCAACGGCTACTGCTCCTAACTACTTGCAAGCTTCCCAGTATTTCTTTAGCGCCGTTCATAGTGTATTGACCGGTGAAGAAGATGCTGAAACAGCGCTTGCACTCTTAGAGCTTGACCTCGAGTCTTTAACTGGTTTTCCAACGGCTCAATAAGTTTAGCAATCGCTAGATAAGATTAGTTTTAAGGAGCCGAGTCCTCTCGGCTCCTTGTTTTTATATCTAAATATCTAAAAAGCATCTGCGAATTGCCTAAGCTTAGAAACATGCTAATATAATTGGGCAATCAGAAAAATTTTATAAAGGAGGTGTAAGGGTGGCCGTATCTACAAAGGCTCCTAAGGCGAGGCAACTTTCCGATTTGGCACGTCAGGAAGAAAGAACTGCTTGGTGGTTATTATTTCCGTCCTTATTATTGTTATTTCTTATTGGTATTTATCCCTTAGCTCAGGTTTTTTATCTCAGCACCACCAATAAACGTTTTGCGAGTTCACAACCCACAGAATTTATTGGATTTGCTAATTATCGCGATCTTCTAAGCATGACCGTTAGAGAACTTCCTGTTCAACTTGATGAGGCAGGACAGCCCGTTATTGAAGATGGCAAAAAGCAGTACGAATCCTGGGTGAGAGTTTTACCCAGAGAACCACTCCGTTACCGTGCAGCCTTCGAATTTGGATTCTTTGGCAAACGTTACGTGATTGGTGCTGTCAACGCTGATTTTATAAAGTCTGTTTGGGATACGATTGTTTTTACGGTTGTAGCGGTTGCACTTGAAACCCTTATCGGACTCATCATTGCGCTTGCGCTGTCCCGTAAGTTTTTTGGGCGTAGTGTTATGCGTACCGCCATGCTTGTTCCCTGGGCGATTATTACGGTAGTTTCTTCGCTTATTTGGGAATGGATGTTCAAGTCAAACCGCTCAGGCTTTTTCAATGCCTTATTTGACCGCCTGGGCTGGGGAGATGGCAATACCGTTTTCCTGGTCAACCCTGCACTGCAAATGCCCAGTATTATTGCCATTGACGTGTGGAAAACCGCACCCTTTATGGCTCTCTTACTCCTGGCTGGCTTGGCAACCATTCCCCGTGAACTCTACGAGGCAGCTGAAGTTGATGGTGCAAATAAAATACGCAAGTTTTTCTCGATCACTTTGCCACTTCTGCTACCAACAATGGCCGTTGCCCTGGTTTTCCGTACCCTGGACTCGCTCCGTGTTTTTGACCTTTTTCAGGTGGTTTTTGGTGAAAGGCGCTACTCTATGGCAACCTTTGCCCAGTTTACGCTGGTCTCAAACAAAGATATGGGCTTATCGGCAGCCGCCAGCGTCATCATCTTTATTATTCTCTTCATTTTTGCCATTATCTATATGCGTTCGTTAAAGGTGGATGCCTGATGAATAAACAAACTCGGAAAATTATAGGAGAAATCTTTTTCTATATTCTCATTGCTATCATTGCTATCTACCTCATTTTCCCTTTTTACTGGGCGCTCATTTCTGCCCTAAAAACAGAAGGTGAATTGATTGCGGCACCAGCAACCTTTTTCCCTAAAGAAATTACTTTCAGAAATTTCCAGGCAGTTTTTACCAATACGGCATTTTTGCGTGGCATACTGAACAGTTTTATTGTTGCTGGCTCGACGACCCTGTTTAGCCTTATGGTAGGGGCTTTTGCGGGTTATGCACTTGGTAAATTAAGGTTTAGGGGGCGTACGCCTACTCTCTACACCATTCTGGCTATGACCATGTTCCCAGCTGTCGCCATTTTGTCAGGTTTGTTTCAGGTTATTAAAGCCATTCAAGATATTGCCTGGTTAAACGTTCCTACCCTGGTTTTGCTGATTCTAATTTATATGGTTTTCACCTTACCTTTTACCATCTGGGTACTTACCTCATTTTTCCGAGGCTTACCTGACTCATTACTTCAGGCTGCCCAGGTAGACGGTGCTACCTTTTTGCAGACCTTCTGGTACATTTTGCTACCCTTAACTGCTCCAGCTCTGGTTACGACTGGTTTACTGGCCTTTATTGGTGCCTGGAACGAGTACCTGTTTGCGCTTACCTTTACGTTACAGGAGCCGGGTTCACGTACCGTTCCTGTGGCTATATCGCAACTTGGGGGCCGATTTGCCATGCAAGAGCCAACCGGCGAACTAATGGCCGCCGCCTTAATCATCACGGTTCCACTCATTACGCTGGTTTTGATTTTCCAAAACCGAATCGTTGACGGACTTACGGCAGGTGCTGTAAAGGGCTAGCTGCTTGATTTAATTTCTAGGTTTAGTGGCTTAAAGAAAGTGGAGGGGCCCATTCACTAAAACTTCGGAAGGGAGTTAAAGTGATGAACCGATTCCGTTTACTAGTATTTATTAGTTTTGCTTTAAGCAGCGCTTTGGCGCAGGAAACCATTCAATTATCTATAATGATTGGAAGCTCGAGCGGTATCGATTTTGTACGCGATGCCGCTAACGAGTATATGCGGCTTCACCCTGAAGTTGCGATAGAAGTTCTGGAAGGGCCAGCCAGAACCGATGACTTGCTAGCGATTTATGAGGACTATTTCAACTCTCAAGAAGGGGTTGACATCCTTACCTTAGATGTCATCTGGCCGGGTGATATGGGTGATTTTATGCTGGACCTTTACCAGTTTGAAGGGTTCAGTGAGGCTGCTAACGAGCACTTTGAGGCCATTATTGCCAATAACACGACTCTGGAGGGAGAGCTTCTGGCAATTCCCTGGTTTACTGATGCTGGGCTACTTTATTATCGTACAGATCTACTGGAAAAGTACGGTTTTAGTGATCCACCCGAAACCTGGCAGGAGTTGCAGTCTATGGCGCAGGTCATTCAGGACGGAGAGCGAGTAGCCGGGAACGAAGAGTTCTGGGGTTTTGTGTTTCAGGGACGGGAATATGAGGGTTTGACAGTTGATGCCCTCGAGTGGATTGCCTCAAATGAGGGAGGAACCTTTATCAGTTCTGAGGGGGAAGTCACGGTGGCTAACCCTGAAGCGGCTGAGGTGCTCGAGCTTGTTGCCAGCTGGGTTGATAGCATTTCGCCTCCTGGTGTGGTGGACTTTTCTGAGGAAGAGTCACGCAGTGTCTGGCAGTCAGGCAATGCAGCGTTTATGCGTAACTGGCCCTACGCTTATAGCTTAGGCAATGCTGATGACAGCGCCATTGCTGGAAAGTTTGCCGTAGCCCCACTACCGGCTGGTGAAGAGGGAGCGTCGGTCGCTGGACTGGGAGGCTGGGGTCTTGGGATACCGAATTATTCAGCACATCCCGAAGAGGCCGCCGCTTTTGCGCTTTATTTATCGTCTAAGGCGCAGCAAAAGCAGCGTGCTATAGCAGGAAGCTTTGCGCCAACCTATCCGGAGCTTTATCAGGATGAAGAGGTTTTGGCAGCCGTTCCCTTTTTTGCTGACTTTAGGACTATTGTGGAACATGCAGTTCCTAGGCCTTCGGCGGTGACGTCGCCAAATTACGCGGCGGTGAGTCGGGCTATTTACCGGGCGGTGCACACCATCCTTATAAAAGAACGCGACGCAGCCGAAGGGCTCGAGGTCCTGGCTGCCGATTTGGAAGCAATCACAGGCTTTCCTCGAGTTCAACCCTAATCATTTAGTGGTTCAAAGCTTAGAAAAGGTTCAGGGACCCAGCCTTCTTGCGCTGGGTCTTCTGATAGGGTGCGAACAAGATAATAATTCAGGCTTGGGTTGACTTGCCGGAGCAAGATTTTTATTTCTGCTCCACTCTTTACCTGCGCCACGATCTTACGGCGCAAATGACTATCATAGAGAAAAATTTGAGGCGCGATAAGCTTGCCTTCGTAGTAGCCGGTAAGCCAGGCAGGGTCGTCCTCGAGCCAGGGTTCAGGTATGCCACACAGGTTTGGATCAGGGTTATCAGCAAAAGGCAAATCGGGAATGACCAAAGGGCTCGTTTCCTGGGCCATAGCCAGTAATAAGCACATGTGAGCCAGTAAAATTCTAAGCTTACGCCTGTTAAACATCCTTGGCCCTAGTTTAGCCGGGCGCCTGTAGCGAGAGCGGTCTAACACTTTACCTCGCTGAGGTAGGTTTTAAACTGACCAAGCGCTAAAGAAGTTGATAAGGTTATGGTATGAAATTAAGCAGGTTATGGGTTTGCTTGGCTTTACTAGGGGCCACATTGGTGTTAGCGCAGCCTTATTCGTTGCAGGATGAGCGTTTTTCCTGGGATCAGCTCGAGCCTTTTCGGGGCTTTGATTTTAGGGGTCAGCAGGTGACGCTTCTTGGACCCTGGACAGAAGAAGAGCAGGCACAGTTTGAGGGGCTACTGTCCTACTTTACGCTTGCGACAGGGGCAAAGGTTTGGTACGGCGCCAGCGAAACCTATGAAGCCTCGATTCGTAAAGCTGCAGAAACAGGTAACTTGCCCAATATCGCTATTATTCCGCAACCCAGTCTGGCAAAGGACTTGGCTGCTGAGGATTTACTCATCCCCTTGGGAGATAAGAACAAAAATGCGGTTTTAGCCAATTACAATCAGGCGGAAGACTGGGTTGAACTAGCCAGTTTTGCAAATGGGGCAGGGCAAAAAGCGTTTTATGGCTTTTACTTTAATATTGAGCCAGAAAGTCTGGTCTGGTACTCGAAGCAAGCTTTTGTAAGGGAAGGCTATCAGATACCTGAAAGTTTGGAAGCCTTGTTTGCCCTCTCAGAACAGATAGCTGCGGAAGGCAAGCATCCCTGGTGTAGCGGTTTTGCCGCAGGAGATAATACCGGCTGGCCAGCCAGTAACTGGGTCGAAGATTTTGTGCTCAGGCAGTCAGGGCTCGAGGTCTATGATGCCTGGGTAAATCATCAGCTGCCTTTTTCTGACCCTCATATTGACAGAGCTATTGAACTCTTTGGCCGCATTGTTCGAGATGACCAGTTTGTTTCTGGAGGAGCGGTAGGGCAAAGCAATCTGCACTTTAATAAGGCCATTGCGGGTTTATTTACCAGTCCTCCCAGTTGTTATTTAACTTATCAGGCAAGTTTTATCGCTGAAGAACTTAAAGACCAGACAGCAAGCAGTGATCTGGGTGTTTTTTATTTGCCAAATTTTGCCTCGAGTCAGGAACGACCCGTACTGGTGAGCGCGCCTCTGGTTACGCTTACTACAGAGAGTGAGGCAGCCTGGGCGCTGATTGCCTACTTGCAGACAGGCTTAGCCAGCGAGCTTTGGGCAGCGCAAGGGCATTTCTTAAGTCCCCGAAGCGATCTGAGGCTCGAGCTTTATCCAACAAGCTATTATGTGCAGCAGGCGCAAATACTCACTTCAGCGACGAGTTTTCGGTTTGATGGTTCAGAGCAGATGCCCGGTCCGGTCAGAGGCGCCTTTTATGGTGCGCTCATGGATTATGTCAATGGTGCAGAACTAGGGGTTTTAACACCGGGGATAGAAGCGATCTGGCAGGGGCTCGAGCAGCAAGCTACGGAATAGACTCGATTTTTTGGGTGGCTACGCAATCATAATTGCTGCCACCGGGCAAAAGCGAGAGGTTCTGATAATAATTTTCAGGTAAAGGCTCATTACTTTCTAGCCTGTATTGTTCATCCAGGTCATCCATATAGCCGATACAGGCGGCAAAGTAGTAGGCATCTGGACGCCACCTGTTCTCGTACCACTGCTGGAAAGCGCACTGCGTGGCCCTTAACTCATCATGACTTTTAGACATTTCAGTAGCAAAAGCTTCTGCAATATCACCATAGGTTTCAAAAGCCAGGAGGCTTTGCCAGGGACCAATCTCACCTAACTTGCTTAGGCGCCAGGCAAAAAGGGTGGTAACCGCTTGAGCGTCTGCTTCGTCAGCCAGGCTTAGTTGCGCCATAGATTTAAGGCTATAAGCCAGAGAAGGGCAAAAACCTCGGTCAATTTGATCGATATGTCGCAACTCGTGGACGAGAAAAAGCAGCTGGGTATCGGCGTCTAAAAAGGCCTTTATGACGATGATGTTATAGCTTTTGTCATAGTAGCTGTAACTAACGTCCTTGCGGGTATCCAGGCAAAAAGCGACTTTGGTTTTGAGGGCTGTCTCGAGTAAAGGAAGACCCAGACTGCTTTCTTGCTTCAGGGACTCGAGCAACATTTGTAGCTGCTGTATCTGCTCATTCATCACTTCCTGATGCTCAGGGAAATAACATTTTTCCCAGAAATCAGGCTGCCAGGCTACAAGGTTGATGGCTTTTCCTTGAGCATCCGTATGGATATAGATGGGCTTGGTTTTCTGCGTTTGTGCAAAGGACAAAGAAACAATAAGGACACAGGGGAAAATTAAGTAGATAAAAGCTTTACGGCCTAGCATTGTTGCCTCCCTTGTGGGGTTGCCGCCTCGCTCGTCTGAATAGAACCTGCCGTCATAGTTAGTTAAGCAGCTAGAAGGGTCTGTTTCATCCTGAGAATGCCTACTTCAAATGTAAGACAATTCTCCTCAGTCCCTTGTCCGCCTGTTTACTGATGCCTCGAGTTTTGGTTTTTGGCGGGGTATCCTCCTGACAGATAGCATGTCTAGCCTTAGCTTTAAAGTATCCGTCAGAATTACCCTTTCACTCGGACGATTGCCTTTACTGTCTGCCTTATACCATTACCGGGTTTTCTAAAGAAATACCACCATTTTCACATCTTTTTAGGGTTCCTACACATCTTCTTAAAATAATCAGGTGGTTTGATTGCAGGTAAATCTAACTTTAGGGATGGAAATGTGAGCAAAAAAATTATATACATCATGGGGAATTCACGTAGCGGTTCGACTTTTCTTGACTTGCTCTTAGGTTCACATCCTGATGCCTTAAGTATTGGAGAATTGTTTAAGTTAGCTAAATCTGGCTGGCAAAACAATGAGCTTTGCTCCTGTGGTAGCCATTTGCAGCAGTGTTCTTTCTGGTCTACGGTGAGTGAACGCTGGAAAGAGCTTTCTGGTCTTGATGAAAGCCAGTATATGGCCTTAAAAGATCAGTTTTACCGCAGCTGGTATTTGCTAAAGCCCTCAGAATTTTCAAAAAAGAAGGATTTTCAAACGTTTATAAAAGCTAAGCAGTCCTTTTACCAGGCTATTTTTGAAATCAGTGGCAAGAATATTATTGTTGATTCATCTAAAAACCCTATTGATGCCTATTTTGCCACGCTGGTGCCAGACACTGAGGTAACGCTTTTGCATCTGGTACGCGACAGCCGAGGTGTGGTCTGGTCTATGTCAAAGTCATTTGAGCAAAATTTAAAAAAGGGTGTTCAACGCGAAATAAAAGCCACACCTGTGCAGCAAACGATCAAATCTTGGCTGGTATCCAATTTGTTCTGTTCGTATCTGGGACAAGCCTATCCGCAAAGTTATATCCGCGTGCTTTACGAAGACTTTATGACCAATCCAGAGCAGACATTAAATAGGCTAAGCAAAAAAACCAATATAGACTTTACAACTTGCTTGGCTGATCTTGAGCAGGGTATTGAACCTGGTCAGCGGCATGTTTTAGCTGGGAATCGCCTGCGGATGGATAGCAAGGTCAGCTTAAGTCCTGACTTTGCGTGGAAAGAAGGCTTAGCGGGGCAGCAAAAAGCAGTCATCAGCCTGCTGACCTTGCCCTTACTAGTGCACTATGGTTTGTTAAGAAGAGAGCCTCGAGCTAAGCGTCAACCTGTTCAAAAAGGAAAGCTTAATTTGCCGACTTTTTCTACCAACCGGAGTTTAGCTAATCATGAAGGCTCTGTATCAGTCAGTCATTTGGAAATAGCACAAAATCCCATTTTTGAGTTTCAAGATGCTGGGTCTGCTCAAACAAGGTCACAAAAGACTGACGAATCTAAGTTAAACTAACTACGAAGAACAAGGAGGAAAGATAATGAAAAAGCTAGTCGTCTTTTTTGCTGCTCTGCTGCTATCGATCAGTCTGGCACAGGCAGATTTTACTATTGTGCACTTTAATGATGTTTATGAGATTGAGCCGGTTGATGGTGGTGCCAGAGGAGGGGCGGCCAGGGTCGCAGCCCTGATTAATCAATACGATAATCCTCTGGTTCTTTTTAGTGGTGACTTATTTAGTCCAAGCATTATGTCAGGGATTTTCCAGGGTTCCCAAATGGTAGATGTGTTTAACCACCTGGGTGTTGACTACGCTGTATTTGGCAATCACGAGTTTGATTTTGGGCCAGAGGTAACTTTGCAAAGAGTATCAGAATCTAACTTTCCCTGGCTTTCAACCAACTTTTTAGATACCGCTAGTGGACAACCTTTTGCCAATGGTATTTCAGAGGCATTAGTGGACTGGAACGGCGTAAAAGTTGGGCTTATGGGTCTTATCGAGGACTGGCAAGACTTGACCAGCGCTGGTGATAGTGCCACCTATGTTGATTTTGTAGAAGCTGCCAGGGCTTCGGCGCAAAGCCTCGAGGCTCAAGGTGCCGATATGCTCATCGCCCTGACCCATATGGAAATGCGAAATGACCGGGTGCTGGCTGAGCAAGTACCCGAGCTTGATCTCATTTTGGGTGGGCATGACCACGAGTTTATGCAGGAAGTCGTCAATGGCACGCTTATCTGGAAAACAGGCA
Source organism: Trueperaceae bacterium (assembly GCA_020431825.1). Classification (GTDB taxonomy): domain Bacteria; phylum Deinococcota; class Deinococci; order Deinococcales; family Trueperaceae; genus JAHEBB01. The sequence continues at coordinate 20,251 of JAGQHN010000082.1, forward strand.
GTGATTTCAGGACGGTTGGTACCTTAAAGGTCATTACCATTCCTGGACAAAAAGCCATTGTCATTCCACAAAATCACAACATCACTGCAGACATGCCCGAAGACCCTGCAGTTGCTGAAGTCGTTGCTGGTTACACTGCTGCTTTAGACGCCGAGCTTAATCAACCCATTGGTGAGACACTGGTAGCGCTTGACGCCCAGCGCGCCACTGTTCGTACGCAAGAATCTAATTTTGGTAATCTCATTGCCGATGCGAGTCTTGCTTTTACCGGGGCTGATGTTGCCATTGTCAATGGTGGCGGCATTCGTACCGATGCTCTGTATGGACCGGGGGTGCTGACACGCAGAGATATCTTTGCCGTTTTACCTTTTGGTAACGTGGTCATAAGCCTTGAGGTCAGTGGCTCTGATTTACTTGCTGCACTCGAGAACGGGGTGAGCAGTGTTGAAGCGGGTGCCGGGCGGTTCCCACAAGTTGGTGGTATGAGCTTCAGTTACAACCCAGGCGCAGCCGCGGGTTCGCGCATTACCAATGTGACGATTGGCGGAAGTCCATTAGACCCCAATGCGACTTATGTGGTGACCACCAATGACTTTGTGGGTAGCGGTGGTGACGGATATGCCATGTTCACCGATGCTCCGCGCATCTTAAGTGAAGCAGGCGGCCCCTTACTGGCGGAAGTTGTGATTAATTACATTAGTGCGAATGCTCCGATTTCACCTGAGGTCGAAGGTCGTATTAACACTCCCTGAATCCAGGAAAGCCCTAAATCCAGGAACCTTATAGTCAAGGGTGGCATTTATGCCATCCTTTTTCACTGGTTATACCAATTCCTAAAAATAAATCCGAGCGGAGCGATAAGGAAAAGATAGAGATTCCGATAACAACGACAAAAATCCCTTTAGGGTTTATCAAGTGTTTTATCGGAATTCGTAATGTGCATGAGAGGAAGTGGAAACTTTATCAGAGTGCGGTCATGTAGGCAGGTCAAAATGATAGCTATGATTTCTCAAGTCAAGTTTATTCCGTTCGTCTTAGTAGGTTTAGTGATGCTGAGTTTTAGCTCTGTGCTGGCTCAAGCTACGGATGAAGAAACGCCACCGGTGGAGTGTTTGGCTGCACCAGATGAATTAAATCTGGCTCAAGCCTTTGATGTTGAGTTGCAAAAGTGGCTGGTCGAGTCCCAAGCGAGTTACGCCGATACCTATACAAACTTGAGTTACAGCGTGGCTCGAGTCGCAACCATTGAGGACGATACAGGTTATATCGAGGCAACTTATACAGGTTCAGTTACCGATGTGAGTACTGGAGAAAGCATTTCAGCCAGTGGGCCAATCCATGCCAGTTTTTCCTGGAATGGTTGTTTCTGGCAACTCATTGATTACAGCTATTAGAGGCCTAGCCTTCTAACAAGTTCAGTACCTCTTTGCGGTACGGATAAGATGTCTGGGTGCCTGGTTTTTGCACAGACAGCGTAGCAAGGTCACAGGCCCGTGCTACGGCTTTTTCAAGCGCCCAATCTGCGCCCAGGAAGTAGGCAAGGCTACCAACAAAGGCGTCACCTGCGCCAGTGGTATCTACAGCTTTCACCTGCTCTGCCTGATGCACTTTGGCTTCACCGCCCTGACTGACAAACACGGCTCCTTTATCACCCAGGGTAATGATGACATGCTTGGGGCCACGCTTAAGGAGAGCCTGCGCTACCTGCTTTGCATCCTCGAGCTTTTCAATACTTTGTCCAGAAAGCATAGCTGCTTCGACCTCGTTGGGGGCAAATATATCGGTTAGTTCTAAGATTTCGTCGGGTAAATCTCTGGCAGGTGCAGGGTTGAGAATGGTTAGGGCTTGGTTTTCTCTGGCAATTTTAAACGCCTCGAGGCTTGCCTCAAGAGGTGTCTCAAGCTGACAAATGACGACATGAGCTTCAGTAATAGCGCTTTTTGCTTTCTGCACATCTTCAGAGCAGAGACTGTCGTTGGCCCCCGGTACAATCACAATGCTATTTTGTCCGCTGGTATCATCAACCGTTATAGGGGCTACGCCAGATGAACGGTCCTCATCAAAAAAGACAAAGTCAGTATTAATCCCCTGATCTTTATAGTTTTGCAAGTAGTTTTCGCCAAAAACATCTTTCCCTAGTTTGACGACAACGCTTACCTTTGCGCCAAGCCGAGCGGCCATAACTGCCTGATTTGAGCCTTTTCCCCCAAAGCCAATACGAAAGCTCGAGCCTATCAGGGTTTCACCAGGCGCGGGCAGGCGCGGTACTCTGGCAATCAGATCAGTCATGGCGCTGCCCACCATACAAATACGAATCTCGCTCATAACAGTCCCTTCAGGTAGTCAAGTAAGTCAGCCTCTTCGGTAAAGATGTGCTCTAGAGCGCCAGCTAACATGGCATTGACCGGGCGGTCTAAAAAAGCAACTCGTCTATCTGTCATATAGCCAATCAAGGTATAAGGCTTAGCGAGAAGCGTTTTTTGTGCGTAAGCCAGCCCAAGCTCAAAGGCCGCACCTTCATCGGGTACGCGGCCATCAAGAACATAGAGCAAAATATCTGACTCAAAGACTTTATCCCGATCAAGTTTAAAAATATAATCAGCCCGCTCTTTGGGTTCAAACCGGGCTTTAGGGTCATTAAGTTCAAAACCGTCACGTTGCGGTAGAAATACGTTAAATCCAAGTTGCTCGAGCTTCTCGGTTAGCCTTTCGTTAAACCATTTTTCCGCGTCGTTAAATAAAGGACCAGCAAAATAAATCAGCACAGGATTCTCCTTGACTTTGGGTTTTTATTGTATAGCTTTTTCGGAGGTAGCATCACCCTAACAGATAGCAAGTCGAAAAATAAATTTGCAGTGTCTGTCGGCACTATAGTTTCACTCGAGCCCTTGCCATTAATATCTGGCCATTAACATCTGTTTGACGTGTATTATTACCGCTTTTTCTATATTTTAGGACTTACGCACACCAAGCAAATGGCAAGGTGTGATGAAGTAAGGAATGAACTATAGCCAACATCGACTGGAT
>JAGQHN010000083.1:0-17389 GCA_020431825.1 Trueperaceae bacterium
GGACCGGGGAATAGCGTTTTCATTAAACTACTTTTTTAACTTGCTTGTACTTAATAATGCTCATCAGCTTAGTGGCAAAAAATACACCAAAAAAAGTAAACCTAAAAATTCTCAAGGCTAAATAGCGAAATGCCCTTATAGGTTGTCTGTGTTTCATAGCGCCGATTTAAGTTTTTGATAAATTGCTCTAGTGTTGCAGGTGAGTAGCTTTTAAACTCATCCAGGTTGATGCCTATAATTGTGTTAGCACTTTGAAGCTCATCTATTGAGCGGTTAAAAATGGTTGTTTCGGCGAAGGACAAGTCATTTACCTGAGTGTCAAAGTAAACCATGGGTACAAGTACATCAAGATAGCTTGATAAAACGGTCGCAGAACCTGAGGGTAAGGTTCCTCTTTGCGCTCGTTCGTTATACCACCAGGCGATTGCGCCTGAAAACTCGAGCCTTGACTCAAAATCGTTCAGGTAAGACCTTATTTGGGAAAGCAGGAGTACATAGTCTTGCATCAAAAGCTCTCGACCTTCCCACGTTTGAGGGGCGTCGTCTCCGGGGCGTTTTTTCCAAAGCTCGAGCTTATGGGGCTCAGTATCAATATGTAGACCAAAAAAGCTGCTATCTGGGTGCTTCTGATTAAAGCTAATGATATTGCGAATCGTCAACAATGCACCGCTATGCTCTTGAGCAAGGGAAAAACCTGGATCCTCCAAAACCATAGCGTGAACCTCGATTTTATGTCGCTTGGCTAGGGCGATAAAGGAAGCAAGCTCATTCTCATATCTGGCGTCGTAAAGAGTGCAGGGGCCCTCTTCATTTATTGCGGTAGTAATAAACGATTTAAGCTTACCATCGCAGTCCAGATCGACCCCAAGGCTAGCCTCGCTAAACCCCGAAGGCAGGGCAGGGGGAATAAGCCGATCTGTCATGTCTCCGTCACCATTTAGATCAACTGCATACCCTAAGGGTGAAAATTCAGCCCAGGCATTTTCACCATCTATTTTGTCCAACTGACCATTATTATTGAGATCTTTACTGAAGCCACTGCCGTTTAATTTATTGGCTTGAACAGATAGAAAGAGGTGGTTAATTTCCTGCTCTATCAGCTCATTGATAAGGTTGCTCGAGTTTGCAAAGGTGTCAAGTTCTAACCATAGGGCTTTGCGAGGCTGAGCCCCCGCTATTCCCGCAAACAGTACTAGGACCAGGAAGGTTAGTTTTAAGGATCGAAGGTGAAACATATGGATCATGTGCAGTGCCTCGGATTTTAGGGCAGAAGTGTATGCTTAAGCTTACGTTTATTCCTATATAAGGTTTGCAAGATTTGCTTCTTCAAAGATGACATGAGTAGAGGACCACTTTGCGGCTGACTGTCTTATTACTCATATTCAGTGGCTAATGTTCCCAGGCTTTTTCTTATTACTGAGTAGATGACTGGTCAGATAACTTCAGATTACTAGAGGCCAAGCCTTTTCGAGGCAAAGTGATGCTATGAATTCCCGAACAAGTTTCTTTTATGGCTGGGTGATAGTTGCTGTTACGATTCCTGTGCTCATGATTACCGCCGGGATACGTTCAGCACCAGGGGCTTGGATTGTCCCTATGAAAGATGACCTGGGCTGGTCGATTGCCAGTCTGTCTTTTGCTGCAGCTATGGGCCTGATTGTTTACGGCTTTAGTGGCCCGCTTTCAGGCAATCTTATGCGCCGCTTTGGAGTACGCAATGTGGTCATCATAAGTATGCTCTTAAGTGGCTTGAGTATGTTGCTCTCGAGTATGGTCAAAACGCAGTGGCAACTCACCTTATTCTTTGGCTTATTTTCAGGCATGGCGACAGGGCTGGTTGCCAGTGTTTTAGGAGCTACGGTTGCTACGCGCTGGTTTGTAAAGCACCGGGGTCTGGTGGTTGGCATGATGGGGGCAGCGGTCTCGGCAGGGCAACTGGTGTTTTTTCCACTGCTAACAGCCTGGGCCGTGAGTATGGGCTGGCGCACTGCGGCGCTTATTCTTGCTGGGCTTTGTGTGGCACTGGTACTGCCAGTTTTGCTCTTTATGCGAGATGACCCCGAGCAGATAGGTTTAAAACCCTTGGGCGAACTCGAGTCAACAACACCAGCAAAAGCTCAGGCCGATGAAGCCATCATGCGCCGCGCTCTTAAATCGCCTGATTTCTGGCTTTTAGCCTTAACTTTTTATATTTGTGGCGCAACCAGCAACGGTCTGGTCGGGCAGCATTTTATCCCCCATGCGGTTGACCACGGATTTTCAGCTCAGACCGCAGCCAATACTCTAGCTCTGATGGGAGCCTTTAATTTCATTGGAACGATAGCCTCTGGCTGGTTGACGGACCGTTTTGACCCAAGACGTTTACTGCTTGCCTACTACGGTTTTCGTGGTCTGAGCCTGCTGTTTCTGCCCTTTATTCATGACAATTTGGGCATCGTTGCTTTTGCCGTACTCTTTGGTCTTGATTATATTGCTACGGTACCTCCCACAATTGCCTTAGCGGCCGATACCTTTGGTCGCAAAAATGTAGGGGTGGTCTATGGCTGGGTTTTTGCAGCACATCAGGTTGGCGCTGCGCTTTCTGCCTGGGTTGCAGGACTTGCAAGAGATAGTTTCGGCGACTACGCACTTGCCTTTTACTTTGCTGGTGCTATGGCGATATTGGGCGGACTTATGGCCCTTATTATTCGGCGCTCGAGTCAGGTCAAAACCAAGCTTGCCTGAGCACTTGCTTGGTCAGGTGACCTTTGTCTGGCCCTGCTGTCATAAACCAAACTTTAGCTCTCGCTGCGTTAAAGTATTCCTGTGAAAATTCTGCATACTGCTGATTGGCATGCTGGCAGGCAATTGCATGGGGTTGACCGCACTGCCGAAATACGCGAGGTTTTAGAGGAAATTGCTGAACTTGCACAGCAGCAGGCGGTTGACCTTATTCTGGTTGCTGGCGACATTTACGATACGAAAAATCCGAGTGCTGACGCCGAGGCTGCCGTTTATGATTTTTTTAGAACGGTTGGGTCTAACGGCATACCCAGTGTGGTGATTGCTGGCAACCATGATTCACCGTCACGGCTTGATGCAGTAAGCCATTTATTAAAACTTGCCAATGTACATGTGGTTGGCCATCCTAAGGTCTCGAGCCAGGGGGGCGTCTTTGATTTGCCTATTGGTAGTGAAACGGCTCGAGTTGCTGCCTTACCCTTTGTCAGTGAAAGGCGCATTGTCAAAGTGGCTGAACTCTTAGATACCGACCCAGGGCAGTGGCTGGAAAAATACCAGCAGGGCATGCGCAAGCTCATTCAAAACCTGACCGTCTCATTCAGCTCCGAATTTGTGAATCTGATGCTGCTGCACACGACCATGGACGGGGCGACCTTATCGCAATCAGAGTATGTCTTTCATTGCACCGAAACGTATGCGCTGGACGCTGATATTTTGCCCGATAAACTTAATTATGCGGCCTTTGGTCATATTCACAAGTCTCAAGCTATTAAAGGCTTTGCTGAAAATGCAGGTCGTTATTCGGGGAGTATTTTGCAGCTTGATTTTGGTGAACAGGGCGATGACAAGTTTGTCTATCTGGTGGACGCACAGCCGGGTAAACCAACTGAGTTGATCGAAGCGGTAAAGTTGCAAGGTGGGAAGAAACTAAAGCGACTTAGCCTCGAGCTAGATGCCATGGACCGCAAACTTGAGGATATTCGTAGCTATGAGGGCTGGCTCAAACTTAAGCTTAAACTGGATCAGCCACGCCCTGGTTTAAAAGACCGCATCAAGGCAGAGTTCCCTCAGGTTTTGTCGGTAGAAATCGAATTGCCTGAGCAGGAAGTTATTGAAGAGGTAGGGGTTGATCTGCAAAAAATGAGCCTACTGGACGCTTATGCCCAGTACTATCTGGAGCAGCGCGGAAAAGACCTGCCATCAGATTTGAAAGAAGCGTTTAACCAGCTTTATGCCGTTCAGGATGAACCTGAAACTGAGGTGGCTGCGTGACACCGCTAAAGCTCGAGCTTTCGGGTTTTACCTGTTTTCGTAACGCCATCACCGTTGATTTTTCTGCACTCGAGCTGTTTGCCATTAGTGGGCCAACTGGTTCAGGCAAAAGCACGCTGCTCGATGCCATGACTTACGCGCTGTACGGGCAAACGGCGCGCCTTGGTTCAAAAGGTTTAGATGCCCTGCTCAGCCCCGGTCTTATGCAAATGTATGTGGTGCTTGAGTTTCAGACCAGTCGCGGAACCTACAAAGTAACGCGTACGGTCGACAAACGTGCCAGTGGCACCGTGACCAGAAATACCCGCATCGAAGAATTACTTGGCAATGCCCAGTACCGCCAGCTACCAGAAAGTGAAAAGCTAAAAGAGGCCGATGCCAAACTCGAGCAACTGGTAGGTCTCGACTATGACGGGTTTACGCGCTCAGTCCTGTTACCCCAGGGTGCCTTTGATGAGTTTTTGCGCGGCGATACCAGCAAACGGCGCAAATTGCTGGTGAGTCTTCTTGGGCTTGACCGAGTTGAAGCGATGCAAAAGGCTGCAGGCAGAAAAGCGCGTGAGGCTGACATTCAGCAAAAAGCGTTAACTGAGCGGCTCGAGCAGGATTATGGCGGTGCAACCCCTGAGCGTATTAGCGAGCTGCGTGAGGCAGTTGCCGAAACCAACCAGCAGCTCCTTGACCTGAACAAAAAACAAGAGAACCTGATCGCCAGCCTAAAAGAGCAGGATGAGCTGAAGGGTTTACTGGATGAAAAGGAAACAGCCCAGACTGCTTTAAAGTCACTTTATGACCGTACGGAGGTTATAGAGCGGAAAAGAGAACAATTCGAGCTTGCCAAAAAGGCGGAGCGACTGGCTCCGCACCTAAACCAGCTGAAACGGATGATGCAAAGTTATAAGAACCGTGAGGCAGAGTTGAAGGAGCTAACAGGGCAACTTTCAGCCAAATCACAGGCACTGGAAAAGGCGCAGCAGTCATTTGAAGCTAAGCAAGCTGAAGCAGAAAAACGCCTTCCTGAGATTGAAAAGGAGCTTGGCGCGGTTGCCGAAGTTAAACCGCTCCTAGTTCAGCTCAAATCTAGAGGGGGTAGGCTCGAGCTGGCTCAGCAGGTAGTATCAGACCTGACGTATTCTGAGCCAGCCTGGGAAGCTTTTCAGGAAAGCCAGGCGCAGCTCCCGTTACTCAGACATAAAGCAGAGCAACTAAGTAGAGCAAAAGACGACCTCGGCAAAAGCCAGGAAGAACTGGGCAAACTAAGTAAAGACATTGCTAGTACCGAAGAGCAACTTCAGCACTGGGTTGAGCGAGGTAAAGAGGCCAGAAATAAACACAATGAGGCAAAACTTGCTTATGAAACAGCCCTGCTTAGTAATCAGGCGATGGCCTTACGTGAACATTTACATGACGGAGATACCTGCCCGGTATGTGAGCAAACAATCAAGACATTGCCTGCCAAAGTTGAATTAGGTCTGTCTGAACTGAAGTCGAGCCTTGAGACATTCGAATTTGAGCTGGATAAGGCAATAAACCAGTACCGTGATGTCAATGCGAGCCTCAGTGGACTTAAAGAGCGGCAGCGCGAGAAGCTCGAGTCGGGTACCAGGCTCGAGGCACAGCATAAAGAGCTGGATGCCGAAGTTGCAAAGCTGTTAAAAGCATTAAAAATAAGCAGTGTTGCAGAGGCTGAAAGCTATTTTGTCCAGCAGCGGCAGGCCTTATTGGCTTCGTTGGCAGAGCAGATTGTGCAAAAGACAGACGGCCATGACCCGGAACACCTGGAAGCTAAGTTGCAAAAAGAAAGAAGGATACTCGAGGCTGCCTTAAAAGATACCGAGCGCGACTTTCAGAACCTTAATAGCGGCATTATGCAGGACCGAATGAAGCAAGAACTTTTGCAAAAACAGCAAACAGAATCAGCGCACGAGCTTGAGACAGCTCAGCAAACTCTGGATAAAGAGCTTAAAGCTTATGCCTTTCAAAACCAGTTTGAAGCAGAAGCAGCATTCTTATCAGAGGGTGAGCAGAAAGCGCTTGAAGCCGAATTGACCAGTTACCAGAGTCAACGAGAAAGTTATGAGCGACGAGACGTTGAGCTTGGGGCGAAAATTGCAGGCCGGAGCCTTGATTTCTCGGTTTATGCATCACAAAAGCAAGAGGCAGAGCTGCTGAAAAGTAAATTGGCGGCGGCCCAAACAAATCTCGGCAGGCTCGAGTCTGAACTAAAAACCCTTGAAGATTTGCTCAAAAAGGCAAAAAGTCTGGAGAAAGACCGGGCCGCCTATCAGCGTCAGCATGATACCTACCGGGCTCTCAGCCAAGATTTGCAGGGCAACCGTTTTCAGGAGTTTTTGCTTTCGCAAGTTCAGGCAAAACTGGCGGTGCGCGCGTCGCATATTCTCCGTGATGTAACCGATGGACGCTATGATCTGCGCCTGATTGACGGAGATTATCAGGTGCGAGATGCCTGGGCGGTAGGGGAGACACGCAGTGCCAAAACCCTTTCCGGAGGTGAGACCTTTATCGCTAGCCTGGCGCTTGCCTTAGCCCTGTCCGATACCATTGCGGGCAGTCATGCGCTGGGGGCACTTTTCTTGGATGAAGGCTTTGGCACACTGGACGCCATTACCTTGGATTCTGTGGCGGCAGTGCTGGAAAATCTCACCAGAGAAGGACGGATGGTCGGTATTATTACCCACGTTACAGCCCTGACAGAGCGTTTACCTGCTCGTTTAACGGTAAGTAAAGATAAAGAAGGTTCGAGCATTAGCTGGGATCTGGCCTAAAGGAGTCACATGACCTTACTCGAGCTTGGCGAAACCACGCTGGTTTTAGAAAAAGTTTGTGCCTACGAATATATAGATAGACCCTTACCACCTGGTGAAACGGCCGATAAGTCTAATATCAAGAGCATCCGCATTTATCTTGACGGAGGGCATGCCCTAGAGATTCATGGTCGTGGCGTCATTGTTGATTTTATCAAGGCTATGCGCAGCCTCAAAAAATAACAGGACAACCTGTTTTCAGGCAAAGAGAGGTAGGAGGGTAGTTAATTCTTGGATTTCTTGAACCAGCTAAAAAAGCCGCCTCGAGTTTTGCTGGGTTCATCCTCATTTTTAGCACTGTTAACGGCGCTGTCCCTGGCTTTGCGCCCGGTGGTTATTTCGGGTTGTTCCTGGGTGACCTGTTCAAAGGTACTTATAAATGCAGTGACCGAGTTAAAGCGTTTTGCTTTATCGCGGGACATGGCTTGAGCGATGACATGACTTAGTTCAATAGAAATGTCACTTCGCTTATATTTCAGATTGACAGGTACGCTGGTCAGATGCTGCAGCATAAGCTCATCATAACTGTGGCCTTTAAAGGGTCGCTCAGACGCCAGAACTTCATAGGCAAGGACACCCAAACTATAAACATCACTCTGAACACTGGGAGGATGACCTTCAAAGATTTCAGGGGCCATATAAAAGGCAGTACCTACGCGTTCACTGGTGCGTTCGGTCATAAATAAGCCGGTGCCAAAGTCGGCAAGTTTTGCCTGAAGCTGGTTGGTTAGCATGACGTTGGCAGGTTTGACATCTCGGTGTAAGACCTGCTGTTTGTGGGCAAACTCGAGCCCACGCGCAACCTCTAAAATGAGCCTTGTTGCTGTTTCAAAATCAAGTTTGTCTTTGCTTAGCAGCATATCTAAGGTTCCGCCAGGACAATGCTCTAGGGTTAAAAAAGCTTTATCTCCTGTGGGAAAGCCTTCAAGAGCCTGAATGATATTTGAGCTGCGCCAGTGACCACCATTTAGACTAAGAGTAATCTGCACCTCGTTTTCAAACATTCTCCAGAGAACAGGGCGGTGCTGCAATTCAGGTCGTGGTAGCTTTAAGGCGACCTCACCAAATATAGGGTGCCAGGCAAGATAAACAAAGGAAGTCTGACCGGAGCCAAGCTGCTTAATAATCTTGTACTGATCTGGAACAAAACGGGGCGATACGTCACTCATTCAGATTTTTTAGTTTACTCCATTTTGTAGCTGTCGTTGGCGGATAAGACCACACATTGGCTACTGGTTTCGGCCTCTACCGCCTGTTTAAAAGCATGGGCATCCTGTTCGATTTGACCAAACGTATTGTAATGGATGGGAATAACCGTCTTTGGCCTAAGAAGTTTGACTGCTTCTACAGCATCTTCAGGGCCCATAGTAAAGTTATCACCAATGGGTAAGAGGGCAATGTCAAGAGCCTTTTTGCCAATAAGCTGCATATCGCTAAAAAGTGCGGTGTCACCCGCATGATAAATTCTTTTACCCTCAGCCTCGATAATGACACCCATCGGCATGCCGCCATAAGTGCCATCTGGGAAAGAACTCGAGTGCCAGGCAGGGGTAAATTTCACTTTACCAAAGGAGAACTGAAAACTGCCACCAGGATTCATGCCGTGGCCCTCGATGTCTTTACTGGCAAAATAATTAACAATTTCAAAGCTGGAGATGACCACTGCGCCGCAGCGCTTGGCAATGTCTTCGGTATCACCGACATGATCACCGTGCGCATGCGTCAGAATGATGTGTGACGGCGTGAAGTCATCGGCGTTTGCTTTAGCGACTGGATTGTTGGTGATAAAGGGGTCAATAAGCACAGAACTTTTACTGAGCTCGAGTTCAACAGCTGAATGACCAAGATACGTGAGTTGCATTTGACCCTCCCAAAGATTAACTTAGTCTAGCATGCAAGGTTTAGCGTACCGGGCTGACTTTTTAACTTTTGCAATTTACGCGTTCCGAATGACGGCTCAGATAAGACTGCTGATGAGTTTAAGCTTAGGTATGGGTAGTTAGGTTTTGAGTGTTAAGATGGGGCCAATGAAAAGGCTATTTCTCTTAATCTTTATTTGCTTTGTTTCCCTATTATCTTTGGCCCAGGCTCAGGGTGATGACGTTTTTTACAATGAGTCAGCAAAGTTGCTTAGTTACACTGTAGACTATGAGCGTTTATCGGTTAATGCTGAAGCTAGAGAATGTTCAAATACAGCGTTTGAAAGCGGTTTACTGCATAGCGTTTTAAGAGATTTGTTTCTTTTTTTACCGTTTGAAGCCAGTTTTTACCCGGCCGTTGATACCGTTGAAGTCATCGTAAATCAAGAGGACGAACTGGTTCTCTATGCGAAAATTCCAGTCGAGGAAATTCGCACAACCAATAAGCGGTTTCGCGTTTTTATGAATAGTTTTGCCTCCCCCAGAGCTGGATTTTGCTTTTCAATCAGTCAAAATACCCTCGAGCTCTGGATTAATACGCTAAATGCTCGAAATGGGATTCTGGTTTATGCCCCGGAATTTTTTAGTCTTAGTATTCCTGGAGCCATCAGTTTTGAGGACTACGCCAAGGAAAACACCCTTCCTAGCGTGGTGGTTGGTTCAATCGAAGAGGCCTCTCAGGGGCAAGCTGCTGAGTCTGAAGAACCGCAAACGGCAGTTGAGCCACAAACGGCCGCCGAGCCCGAGCCTCAACTTGCTGATCCGGTAGAAAGCTCTGCGGCTGCCGAAACCGTTATTCCTGCTGACGCCAACGCTTATAGACTGACACCCTTTATCTCTGATTTAGCGGTGCGCGTTTTTGCCGGGCCTGAGGACGTGCTCGAGCCTAACACCGATTACGCTGCGCTTATTGAAACCACCAAGGGCCAGTTGTTCATTGATCTGTTTGAAGGCATTGCGCCAGAAACAGTAAATAACTTTGTCTTTCTGGCACGAAATCACTATTTTGATGGGATGTCTTTCTTTCGAGTCCTTGAAGGTTTTATGGCCCAGACGGGTGACCCAAGTGGTTCAGGGATAGGTGGGCCGGGTTATCAGATTCCTGATGAAATTGTTGAAGGAATCGGTCATAGCGCTCCTGGCATTGTATCTATGGCCAATGCTGGCCCAGGTACAGCTGGCTCCCAATTTTTTATCACTATGGAAGAGGCTCCCTGGCTTGATGGTAGTTACTCGATTTTTGGTGCTGTTTTAGAAGGGCTCGAGGTGCTACCTAACATTACTATTACTGACCCCAGTCAACCCTTTGCTCTGGCAACGCCTGACACTACGCTTGGTCTATTAACTATGCAAGGCGTAGAACTGGCTGGAAGCAGTAGTTACACCATTGATAGCTATTTACTTGAAAAACTTGGTCGCCTTCCGGTACTCAATCAGCGTGTCAGCTTGGACGGCTATGACCTTATGGTTACCACCGACCCACAAACCGAGAACCGGGTTGTGGCCTTTTGGCCAGAGTCAGATAAAATTACGGCGGTTACGATAGTCCAGCGGGCAAAATAGGTTTCTTAAAATGGCTCATATACATTTGGTCTCAGTCGGTAGTTTGGCTCGAGGCCAGTGACTTGGATTTCAATTATGGATTTCCGTTTTGGCGGGTGCTCAATAGATTGGCATCAGTATTTAGGACGAAACTACCTGTCACCCAGTCCTTTGCCATGTTAGACTCTGCAAGTTATGGCAATCGAACGTACATATGCAATGATTAAACCCGATGGTGTGGCCCGTGGCCTTGTAGGTGAAGTAGTTTCTCGTATTGAGCGTAAAGGTTATAAAATTGTCGCTATGAAGCTTATGCAAATCAGCCGGGAAACCGCTGAAAAGCATTACGGCGAGCATAATGGCAAACCCTTTTTTGAAGGTCTGGTCAGTTTTATTACCAGTGGGCCTGTCGTGGCTATGGTACTCGAGGGTGAAAAAGCCATTTCCGGCTGGCGCACCATGATGGGTTCTACTAACCCAGCCGACGCAACGCCTGGTTCTATTCGTGGTGATTACGCCAGCACCATAGATGAAAATGTAGCTCACGGTTCCGATGCACCTGAAACAGCCGCACGCGAAATCAGTATTTTCTTTCCTGAATTAGCCTAAGTTTAAGCTTTTCCTAACGCTGAGAGGCTTCAAGCTTCTCAGCGTTTTTCTTTTGCTACACATTGGGATTATTTGAGATCATGTCCAGCAATAGTGGAAAGACTCACCACGTAGAGGCAATTTTATGCTTTCGCAATGTTTGGAGAAAATCCAAACCTGGAAAATTAAAGATTGTAAAAGGTACAATGTGAAGTGGTGATATGCCTCAATACGTCATAAAAATCAAAACTATATTCTTTTTAGGTGTAAATTGAACTATACTAAAGCTTCATTTGTACACTTTTCTTTGTACATAGGAAACAATTTTCATCATTCTTATCATTTGGGTTCTTGCTAGACTTAGGTTAGGTGTTAATGGGTCTCTGCTAAACCGAAAGGAAGGTAAGGCATATGGACTACGTCAGAAGTGTTAGTACATCTGGTTATTTTAGTTTTCAACAGGCTATTGTTCCGAATCGCTGGCAAGGCGAGTGTAATTGTGTCGTTGGTCCGTTCTCGAGTAAACATATTGCAGAGCATTATGTGAATGCAGTTGTTGATTTTGGACATTTTGAAAGTTTCAGCCGCCGCGTTTTTGCAAAAGGCGATTCCTGGTTCGTAGAGGTTCAGGAAGCTTAAGCCTTATAATCAGGGTTTTCCCAGTAAATTAAGGCAGCTGAATTAGCAAATTCATTTTCAACGTAATCGTGAAGCAGTTTAATTAGTTTAAAACCATTGTTCAACTGAAAACTTAAGGTAGCGTCATATATTTCTCGTGACGCTACTTTTTCTATATAACTTTCTGGCGAAAGCTGATCTTTGTAACTCTGATAGTTTATGGGTACAGCACCGGCTACAATGCCTTTTTTTGCATGTCTTTTTACCAGAGCTTTGCGGTAGTCATAAAATTGACGACCAATGCCCAAATTGCGGTAATCCGGGTGTACCCCAAGATCGACGGCGTAATAGTAGTGACCCACAGGGTCATGGGACTTGTAGCTTCCATTTGCAGTTACTTCCATAAGTGAATGCTGGGGCTGGTCAAACTCGAGCGTTTGAAAAAGCCCCGAAGCAAAGCCAACCACCCTTTCACCATCTAGCGCGACAAAACTACCTTCAGGAAATACCTGATAATGACTCTTGAAATGTGTCTGGTTAAAGTACTCCTCTGGAGCCACATGAGGAAAGCAGTCGTACTGCAACTGTGCAAGCGCGTCAAAGTAGTCCGGATGCAGATTTTTTATGACTATAGACATAGCAAGCTTTCAGGACCTAATTTGACCCTCACCATCAATCAAATATTTGTAGGTAACAATTTGAGCCAAACCCATAGGGCCCCTGGCGTGTAGCTTTTGTGTGGAGATACCTATTTCTGCACCAAACCCAAAGACAAAGCCATCGGTAAAGCGCGTTGACGCATTGACAAAAACGGCAGCAGCATCGATCTCTTCTTGAAATTTGCGGGCATTTTTCATGTCATTGGTCAGAATGCTTTCAGAGTGCATGGTGCCGTAAGTACTTATGTGATCAATAGCTGCCTCGACCGAGTCAACTATTTTGACTGCTAGCTTGTAGTCAAGATATTCCGTTTCCCAGTCTTCTTCGCTTGCATTTTTAGCCTCGGGAAAATAGGCTCTGCTTCGTTCGCAGGCAAAAAGCTCGACATTCAGCTTGCTTAATGCAGCAAGTGCATCTGGTAAAAAACATGCCGCCACTTCTTTATGAACCAGAAGGGTTTCGGCTGAGTTGCACACCCCGGGTCGCTGCACTTTGGCATTAATAATGATTGCTTTGGCTTGCTCGAGGTCAGCGCTGGCGTCGACAAAAACGTGACAGTTGCCAACACCTGTTTCGATGGTAGGGACTTTGGCAGTTTCCACTACGTGCTGGATAAGGCTCGAGCCCCCTCGAGGTATAACCAGATCAACTTTTCCTCTGGCAGAGAGAAGTTGTGTTACCAGCTCGCGGTCTGGTGAATCAATCAGCTGAATGGCATTCTGAGGCAAACCAGCATCTTGAAGTGCCTGCCGCATGACGCGTACCAAAACGCGGTTGCTGTTTAGGGCATTAGAAGAACCTCGTAAAACCGCACTGCTCCCTGCTTTGAGGGCCAGTGTGGCAGCGTCTACCGTGACATTAGGACGGGATTCATAAATCATACCGATAACCCCAAACGGCACAGACACTTTGCGAATTTGCAGGCCATTATCCAGTTGCCAGCCGTCCAGCACTTTATTCAGAGGATCGGGCAATTTGACAAGCAACCTTACCGATTCGGCGATGCCCTCGAGCCGTTTTTCGGTTAAGGTAAGCCGATCTATCAGTGCTTCTTTGGTTCCCTTGCTTCTTTCGCTGGTAACATCTTTGGCATTGGCACTCAAAATTTCGCCGCTATGGGTTTCTAAGGCGTCAGCAATTGCTAGAAGTCCTTTATTTCGATCGGCTTTCGCCAGTTTTCGGCTGACCTGACGGGCATCTTTCAGGCAAGCATCCAGGTTAAAGGTTTCGGTGAGGCTAGACATAGGCGAAAGTATAGCTTAAAAGCCTATTGGTTCGCTAAATGACAGACTTGGCTGACAGTTTCCCGGAAAGATAGGTAAAGGAGGATAACATGTCAAAGGTTGCAGTCATTTCAGGTGCAGGTGGCGAGATTGCCGAGGCCATCATTCAGACGTTTGAAAAAGCGGGCTGGCAGCTGGCCCTGCTGGTACATAGTGATAAGTCTAGAAAACGCCTCGAGCAAAGCTATCCAGATGCGCTTATTCTGCAAGCTGACCTTAGCGAGGCGTCTGAAGCTGAACGGGCTTTTGCAATTATAAAAGACCATTACTCGAGGATTGATGCTCTCATAAACAGTGCAGGTGGCTTTACCATGGAAAGTGCTGAGCGAACAGATAAAGAGCTTGTCAATAAACAATTTGCCATCAATTTTTTTACCCTGTTTAATGCGGTTAGGGCAGCACTGCCTGATTTTATAAACCAGTCCAGTGGCTTTATTGCCGGCATAGGAGCAGGACCGGCACTAAACGGCGGAGCAAAAATGACGGCTTATACGGCGTCAAAAGGTGCCATGATCAGTTACTTGAAGTCATTAAGGGCAGAGCTCGAGCCCAAAGGAATTGCTGTGGGCATTCTTTACCCGATGGGCGTGGTTGATACCGAAGCTAACCGCCAGAGTATGCCCAAAGTCAATCCTGAAACCTGGATTAGCCCCGATGAAATAGCTGAAAGCTTATTGTATATGGCAACTCGAAGCGAGCAGGGACGAATCCGTGAGCTTAAGATTTATCCATCCTCATAATGAAGGGGCGTCAGATGGGTTTACCAGATAGTGTTTGCTAAACCAGACCAGACCCACAACACTCGAGGAACCCACTATAAAAAAGACCAGCCAGGGCAAATCGCTGAAGTTTAGCTTGATCCCTAAATCGTAGAGGCTACCACCCAGAAAATTACCAAGGGCGCCGCCCACCGCCAGACTCAGACCACCAAAGCCCATATAGGAGCCAAAAGCTGTGCTATCGGCAAGGTCAGCCACCACGGTTTGCTGATTTGGAGATAAAATAGCTGAGCCAACCGCAAAAATAGCAACACACAAGAGCAGTAGCCAGATTGAATTGATGATCCCGATGAAGCCAAGCCCAAGCGTCATGATGGCAGTTCCCATGATGAGGCCGTTGATGGGCTTAAGCCGGGGCTCGAGCCACCTGACCAGAGGGTACTGCAAGCTAATGCCAAACAGGGTATTGGTCAAAAAAACCCAGCTCACCGCATGTTCTGTTCCAGCTAGTTTTTCTGCCTGCAAAGACACGGTAAGAGAAAGCTGAACCCAGATCATAAAGTAGCCCATTGAAATGAGGGTAAAGATCAAGAAACGCCGATCCCTGGCTGCCATCATAATGCCACTTAAAAGGCTACGACGACCCGTAGCAACCGATATTTGGGGCAGAATGAACATACTCAGCAAAAACGTCAGAAAATAAACGCAGCCCGAACCTAGCGCCACGGTTTTAAAGCTTGCCTGAATTAAGAACCCTCCAATGAGCACGCCCAGCGCCATACCCACGTTGTTACTGATGCCCTGAACAGCGTAAATGCGTCTTCGGGTTTCGGGGTCGCTCAGGGCAGCCATGGCTGCTGACTTGGGAGATTCAAAAAAGGCTCCTCCCAGGCCAGCCAAGAGGCTACTTAAGAGCAAATGACTAAAAGTATCAGCGTAAGCCATACTGCCAAAACCTACGGCTCTGACCAGAAGTCCCATTAAAATAAGGCCTCTGGCGCCAAATCGGTCTGCTAACGCGCCACTAAATACAGTAAGTCCCTGCTGAGTAAACTGTCTGAGAGCTAAAACAATACCAACAAGAGAGGCGGCCCAGCCAAGGCCATTAACATAGTGCACAGAAATGAGCGGCACAATCATAAAAAAGCCCATCCACATCAGAAGATTGTCGATGAGCAGGATGAGGGTTGCTCTAGCCCGGAGGCGGTCGCTGGGTAAGCCAAGCGAAGTTCCTAAACGAGGTCGCAAAATCATAAAATGACCTCCAGCTTATATCTTTTCCTTTAGGCTGATGACCTTATTTCTTACCAAAATTCGCTGGGCAAAAATTCACAGATTTAGCAGGCTGTTTAAACGGTCATGTGGCAGGGCATAGACCGTATTTCCGTGAATGCCGGTCATGGTTTGAGCGCTGGTCATGGCATTGATGATGGCTTCTTCTGTTGCCTGCACCGTAGCTTCAAAAAGAGGGTTTAGCTGATCGTTGGGCAGCATGACAAGCTCTCTTAGCTCATGGCGGTGGGCGGCTTCAGGGTTGGCAGTGGAAAAAGCAATAAAGATGTCACCACTCGAGTTACTCCCTATGCCGCCAACTTTGGCTAAACCCAGGGCAGCACGTTTTGCCAGACGGTTGAGCTGATGAGGTAGAAGCGGGGCATCGGTTGCCACAACAATAATGATAGAACCGTCTTTTCTGCCATCCTGCTTAAACCTGGGTTTTAAGTCAGGAATCTGCTTACCAACCGGGACGCCTGCCACTGTCAGTAATTCTCTGGCGCCATAATTTGCCTGAACCAGCACGCCCAGATGATAGCCACTTGCTAAGATGCGGCTCGAGCTTCCTATTCCTCCCTTAAATTCGTGGCAGATCATGCCTGTGCCACTTCCGACATTACCCTCTTCTATGGGGCCAGAGCTTGCGTTTGCAAGAGCCTGATAAACATGTTCTTCCTTAACGTGAAAGCCATTTATGTCGTTGAGCATGCCGTCAAAGGTTTCAGCCACGACCGGAAGTAAGAAAAAATCTTCATTCCAGAAGGGGTCATAAAAACCCTGTTCATATTGCCATTTGATAAGGCTGTCGCGTACCGTGCCCAGACTGTGGGTATTGGTAAGCATGATGGGGCCTTCAAGGAAGCCTGATTCGGTGAGCCAGGTTGTGCCTGTCATTTCACCATTACCATTGAGGGAAAACCAACCAGCAAAACAGGGTTTGTAAGTTTTTCCCCTGGGTAAGATTGCGGTTACGCCGGTTCGCACAGGTCCTTTGCCAACAATCAAGGGTCCATCGCCTGCTATAAGGGTACAGTGACCAACTTCAACACCTGAAACATCGCTAATGTCATTATGGGTACCAGGATTTCCACTAAAAGGAACGCCTAAGGCTCGAGCTTTCATAGGGGCCACCATTTCTTGGGTTGTTGGCGTTTGCCAAACTTAAGTTTATTGTCTAACCAGAGCATAAAGCTTCGCAGACTCGTTGCCGCCAGCTTTATACCCAGGCGGTTCCACCATTTGCGGTAGTCTTTATTATAAGGGCATACCCGAATACAAATAGAACAATCACTATTCTGAGCGGCCCAGTAGGAAAAGCACTTTTCGCCGTTCACCGTCCATTTTTTCACCCCTTTTATATTTGACTGATTGTGTTGCAGCTTAGTTGGAGCATCTTTAGGTATGGCGCCGACAGGACAATTCTGGCTGCATTTTTGACACTGGTCACAAAAAGCCTTAACCCCAAAACTTAAGGGCTGGTCATGGGCTAAAGGCAGATTGGTAAAGACTTTGCCTAGCCGGACTCGAGGCCTGTAATCTGGAGTGATAAGCAGGCCGTTTCTGCCATACTCACCAAGTCCTGCCTTGATCGCCAGCGGAATAGCCAGGGCTGTGTCATTCATACTGGCTACCGCTTCATAACCTAGATTTCTGATGTACTGAGCCAGAGATAAGACCACCATGGCATCATGCGAGTAGCCGAGTCCAGTCGCTGCGCCCGATAGGGCTGAAGGTACGGTTTTGACCAGTTCGTAGTCCATTGCCTGAGCCACGACGATAACGCTGGTCAATCCCTCAGGTAATTCCTGCGCCTTACTTTGTTTGGACATATCGCTAAACTTGTGCTTGTAGAGCCAGCGCCTATCAAAATCTGTGATGCCTACCCTGTTGGCCCCAAAAGCTCTGGCAACATGCTTTACATCTTTGGCGGCTTCTTCAGGGGTGGCAAAGACCATCTGATGCCTGGT
>JAGQHN010000083.1:17487-23180 GCA_020431825.1 Trueperaceae bacterium
GTAAACTCATCTGAAAAGCCCTCACGCCTGTCCTGAGCTTCTTTATATTCAGTGAACAGGTCACTTACATGCCAGCTGGCATTCCGAAAGGCATAATCTTTCTGGGTGAAGCCATCTGCCTTGCGAAAGGTTTTTAGTGGTTCACGGTAGGTTTCATAAAAAAGTTTGGTTTTGTCATTCCGAATGCGCTCATCCCACCAGGAGCGGCGAAAGACATCATCTTTCTGATCGAACTGCTCAAAGTCCGAGCTTAGTTCAAAGCTGACATCAAAGGCAGGCTGGGTTTTGTCCTGAGTCATAAACTACTTTGCAGCATAACAAATGCCTGCCAGGCAAGGTAACAAAAAAATCGGAGGAGCAAGTCCTCCGATTACAAATGGGCTGTGGGGTTAAAAGCTTTAGTTACTGTAAAGCTGAGTGATGGTTAAGCCTTGCTCGAGGGCGCCAAGATCAGGAGCTGACCCTTTAAAGGGAAGGTCAATTTTGACTCCTTTATCAATAGCGGCACTGCCTGAAGAGAGGGCCAGGAAGTTGTTAGAGTTCGGGTCGGTGCTCATAACTCCAGCATTGTTGATCTTGAGGTTCCAGCTGTTGTTTTGCTCGCTGCTGCTGCCGTACATACCAACACTGCCATTTATAGAGAGATTGTTTTTAAAGATGTTGTTTGATTGAGAGACTCTCGAGCTCTCAAAGTTGTGGCGGCTATTGTTAAAGCCAGTATTATTTTCGATGATGTTGCCACCACCAATATTGGTATCAAAGCCGTCGTACTTATTGCCGTAAGCGATGTTTCTGCGGGCGATATTTTGACCATTGACACCGCTCGAGCCCAGTTTGAAGCCGTTACCATCGCCACCGCTATAACCGTTGTAGCGTGAGACATTACCAAAGTAGAGATTATGCTGGCCTTTCCAGGCGTCAAATCCATCATCTGAGTTATGGTCAGCAACGTTATACCAGAATTCGTTATAAACGCTGGTGCCACCTACGCCGATGGAACCGAAGCCGTCACTATTACCGCCGCCGTAGTTATTTTTAGCAACAGAGTAGGCAACAATGTTATAGGAACCTTTAAAAATCTGGAAGCCAGAACCCCAGCAGCTATTAAAGACCATGTTGACAAAGACGTTGTGGTCAGCGTCACTGTGTAAGAAGACACACTGGGCAGGGGCACGGTAGATTTCCATGTCACGCATGGTGATGTAGTCAGCGCCGTCAAACCAGATGGTGTTCTTGTCGCGGCCACCCCGTTTGTTTGACCAGTCAATTACGGCCCATTCACCAGGATAAGACATGACGGTAATGCGAGCATTGGAGTTACCAGAGTTTTTAAAGCGAATGTCTTCATCACGGTACTTACCACCGCGAACAAAAATAACGTCACCGGCTCGAGCCACAGACACGGCTTTTCCTATGGTTCTGAAGGGGCTACCGGTAGAACGACCATTGTTGTTGTTGTTACCACTCGTTGAAACATAGTAGGTAGCACTGCTAGGGGCAGATGGAATACCGGGTTTTGGTAAGAGACCTGAGGGAGTCGGGGTTGGCGTAGGGGTTGGCTCAGGTGTCGGGCTTGGGTCGGGTGTTGGCGTGGGGCCAGGTGTTGGATTGGGGTCACTCGAGGCTGAGTTATCAAAGCGGATGCTGGCACGTTCAACCCTGAAGCCACCAGTGCGGGTATGCACAAATTTCAGCGTGTTGTTGCCATCTTGCCACCAGTCTGCACTCATAGAGAAACTTACGCTAATAGTGCGGCTGTCGTTGCCACCTTTAGAGTAATCACCAAAGAGAGTGATAGGACCGTTACCGTTTACGTATAATTCACCTTCGTTAGCGTTGTCAGCGTCCCAGACAGACATATCGAGAATGGCAGTTTTTGCGCCGTCAACTTTGCTGATATTGACATTTAACAGCTTGCTTTCCGGAGCCTGACGTGTCAGTGAAATAGGGAAGCTATCCAGACCAGCAGGCTTGGTCAATTTACCGTCAAAGGCTACTTTGATGGCATCAATCCGAAAGCCACCAGTGCGGGTATGGACAAACTTAAGACTGTTACTCCCATTTTTGAACCAGTCTACGGGTACATCGTAAGTGAAGTCTTCAACACGTACATCGTAGCGTCCGCCTGCACCCTGACCAAAGAGTTGAATAGGCCCATTGTCGTTGATATAGAGTTCGCCTTCATTATCAAAATCAGGGTCAAAGGCCGTTAAGGTGATTTTGGCGCTACTAACACCTGCTGGCTTTTCAACGTCCATGGAGATACTGGCGGCTTCATACTTGCCGTTATTACGCAAGGAAATGGGCAGTGAAATGGCCTCACTATTAATGTCTTTGCCATTATCAACGCTCGCGCTAATTAAGCCTGAAGCTGTCACAGCAGAAAATTGTGCATCGGTAAGAACTTGCTCATTATTACTTGATACAGCAAAACCGATATAAACTTCTTCATTCATAGGAATGAGTTGGCGGAATGCTTCGGTCCAGGTTTGACCGTCGCTTGAAATATAGCTAATAAAGTCATCGCCGCTGCGCTCGAGCTTAATGTATTTGTAGCTCGTATCCATGGTGACAATATTACTTTCGCTTTCAATTTCATTTTCTATACGGTAGGTGAACCAGATACCGTTGCCAGGGGTGATGCCAATCATGCTATGGCTGGCGTCACTGTTGAGGCTCGAGCGCATCATGATCCCGGCGGTTGCCCAGGGGTTGGTATCTTGTAACTGGTCAAGTTTGGCAACCAGACTACCATTACCTTTTAGGGTTTTATAAACGTAGTGGAAACCGTCCTCAAAGGAACCTATTTCACGACCTGCACCTTTTATATCCAGGCCATCTGCAGAGTTTGAAAAGTTCCCTGCTACCGTAATGTCACCAATATTTGTATTGGCCCAGGCACTTGCTTTTGCCTGACCAGCACCTGAACTGGGTGCTGAACAACTAGCCAAAACCACAATGGCTAGCAAAAGCGCAAAACTTAAAACGAACTTCGACTTTTTCATCATAACGAATCCTCTCCCAAAGGATTTTTTTATGTGGCTGTTAACAAGCAATGTATTGCTCCTCAGCCGGTTGCGCCACTCACTCCACCTGCCCCAGGCGCCCAAGTACGGTGCAGGTTTCGTTGTCTCTGAGGGATGAAAATGGATTTCCCTCAATGAAGAAAAGTTTATGCTCTATATTTCTGAAAACGCTTAGACTTTCTTAGCCTTACAATAATCAGAAATAAGCTGTCAGAGACGGGGAAAATATCATTCCTTAAGGCTTGTGGCATTATTCACGTATGAGAATTTCTCACCTGAATTTCGTGTGTCTCATAGCTATCTCGGAATTCTCATGTACGGGAGTAGGCTTTTAATAAAGTACCCCTATACTTTGGCTGAGTATTGGAATACCTAGTCAGATAGTATCTAAACCTGTTAATACAAACCCAGTTGATCACTTTAAAGTAGATAAAGACTTAGTGCTTTAAGTAATGAAGGCACTTTTTTATAACTTGGCTTTAAAGTAAACTTGTGGCCTCGAGAAAAGTAGAAATAAATTACATGGTTATGGCAACAGCAAGAGGTTCAGGTAAGTTTCACCCCTATATAGGCTTGATTAGAAAACTCGCCCCAAAATCTACTTCATGTAGAAAGTAATTCCTTTAGAGATAAAATACAAAGCTAGAGGTCTATCCACTGCTATCAGTTTCTTTGACAAAAAGACCGTTTGTGAAAAAGCTGACTCCTTTAATGGAGTCGTAAAATACTAAGTTTCTATTCATTTTTTTCATGAGAGTTTTTGAGCACACTGGAACTCGAGCTAGGTGAAAGCCTGACAGTCACCAGAATCAGCCATCTGGTAAGCAAAAAAGTCACTGTAGTAGCACCTGATAAACTCATTTGCCTTTGCTAAATTCTCTTATAAGTTTACCCAAAAAGTGTAATTCTATGCATTATTCTAAATAAATTCACATTAATGCTCATGAACGTTACTCTCACTAATGTTGAGGCGCAGCAGTCTCTATTGCGTTACTATTCTACACCACATATAGTCAAGTAGTGGATGGGGTAAAGGGTTCTGATAGCTTATTGTGTGTCTTTTGTAAATCCAGTAAATCATGTTCTGGACGAGGAAATAATTTTGCTTAGAAAATCCTAGCTGTACATCGCCCTTATTTGTTAAAGTTCGCAAGTGGCTTGCTAAAAGTATCTTCAAGACTATTTAAGTATCAATAGACTTCAGCTTCACTTCAGTTTTGCCTCAGAAAAACTTCAGATTAGGCAGCTATGGTGAATGCATCATTATTCGGACAAAGGAGGATTATTGGAACGTTCTGGTACTGGTATACGTAAAAACCTTCAGAGTCTTAGACGCTAATCAAGACACTCTGAAGGTTAGTTCAGCCCCGTTAAGGACCAAGATTTAGTTTATCAAAGTTCTTTGGCGGGTTTATAAAGGAATGATTATGAAACTATTTGGGAACTTTGTTGATTGGGTTTTAAAGAATAAAAGGGCAGATGCCAGTTGTAGGGAGTCAAGATGAGCGCGATGGCGGCAAAACGTACTGCGCTTCTGAATCTGATTGCGCACTTACGCAGAGAAGAAGGGTTATATCTATTGCCCCTGCGCTTATTTATAGGGATTGGCTGGTTGCGCGCGGGACTCGAGAAGTGGCTCGAGCCCGGCTGGTACGATGGTACGAGCTTATCGGCGTTTTTAACAGATCATCTGCAGACTGGTAAAGTAACTTTTGCCAGTTACCAGCATCTGATGCAGGCTGTATTTGAGCCCTCGAGCCTGCATCTTGGGCACCTTATTATGTCGGGGCAAATTCTGGTGGGCCTTGCAATATTGACCGGTTGCTTTACCAATATTGCGCTTCTGGTGGGCATTTTTATGAATATCAATTTCATACTGGTAGGGGAGATAAATCCTTCTGCCTTTTACATTATGATGGAACTAGCCTTACTGGTAGCTAATAGTGGTGCTGTACTGGGTCTTGATTTTTTTCTGTCTGATAGCATTAATTTTTGTTTCCTGGTTGCAAAACCTGGTAACCGAGGGCATCGCAATGGTCTCGAGCGGTTGCTGATGCTGTTTTTTGTACTTCTCTCTTTAGTCGCTGCACTAGTGGTAATGCCTGAAATTAAGTCTTATGCACCTTCATCTGTCCATGACCCTGCCATGATTAGTTTTGTTTTATCACTTTTTTCAAGTTTGTTCTTTAGCATCTCGCTGCTAAAAGCTCAGCCTCGAGCAACTGCAATGCCAAGGTTTACGGCGTCAGGAAATCGCTATGGTGATAGGTCTCGAGTACCAGACGCTGTGCCAGCTGATCTCTTTGTCACCTTTTCTAATCATGAGGTCAAAGAAACTAAAGATACCTATCGCCCGTATTAAGTACAACAAAGCTAACAAAGTCATTTAATGAAAACGGGATTCCCCGGTCCCTAACCGCTACACGCTAGCTGAAAATCAAGGATTTTCAGCTAGGAGGTACTTAGTACAGAATAGGGCGCGATTCACTTGGTAAAAAGTTCAAAAGGGTTGCATGTCTAATGTGGGTGCATCCTTCTATGAGCTAGTGCGTCAAAGAGCTAATCCTTTGGGCCTATAAAAAACGAGTTAAATCAGATCTGTAAAGGAGAACATTATGATCTTGCTGAGTTCTTTCATTGCTGGAACAATTGCGACGTTAGTCATGC
>JAGQHN010000084.1:0-15785 GCA_020431825.1 Trueperaceae bacterium
TAGCTGACTGGGCTCTAGTGAGCCTACCAGATCTGACTCGGCTCTAGTGAGCCTACCAGATGGAGCTTTTACCTGTTTCGACTATGATAGCTGAGTATAGGCAAAATCGTTGATGATACCATCGGTTCAAGACTGTTGAACGAGTACGGACAAACGAACTAAGCATCCTGCATGTTCACCATGGAGTAACTTAATAGCTGGCGTACAAAGGTCAGTCTTGCTATGTTTGTGCCGAGTTTATGTTTGTGCCGAGTTCAGGATTTGGTTAACACCTGCTGGTTTAAGCCTGGGTTATACCTTTGAAATCCATTTTTGCCCTGATACTTCACATGGTACATGGCAATATCGGCATTTTTCTTAAGACTCATCGCGTCTAGGCCATCATTGGGATAAATGGCAATTCCGATAGAGGCTGTGACATAAATTTCTTGTTTTTGCAGTTCATAGGGAGCATTGAGAACTGCAAGAATTTTTTGCGCTACCCTATGTGAGACCACGGGAGAAACAAGGTTTTCAATAAGAATGGTAAATTCGTCTCCGCCCATACGTGCGATCAGATCACCGCGACGTACGGCATTTTTTAGCCGCGCTGCCACATGAATAAGAAGTTCATCTCCAACATCGTGACCTAAGGTGTCATTGACGGTTTTGAATTTGTCTAAATCAATAAAGAGTACCGCCAGCATGCTGCTATTTAGTTGAGATGAGCGTGTCGCCCTTTGCAGACGATTTTCAAACACGCTGCGGTTGGCCAGGCCAGTTAGACTGTCGTGTTCTGCCTGAAAAACCAGTTTTTCTCGAGCTTCTTCAAGCTCTTTATTTAAGACCGCCAATTCGACATTGCGCAGCCGCTCGATTTCGGCTTCATGCCTGAAGCGCTCGGCCTCAGCCTTTGAAATGAGAAATTCGGTTTTGCGACTTACTTCTTCATTGTGTACTTCACGCTCGAGCTGGTGATAGCAGCGTTCATGATAAAGGGCTGCTTTGAAATCTTTTTGCATTTCATAACATCTGGATAAATAACGGTGCGCCTCGTACTGGTGCCTTTTTACTTCAATGGTTTCTGCCATGACCAGGGCTCTAAGCAAATAGTCCCTGGATGTGTCCAGACTTCCTAACTCGAGTTCAATACGACCCTGTATGAGCAGGGTTTCGGTTTCATTTTCGCGGTCTCCGGCGGCTTGATTGGTTGGCAGAGCTTTGAAATTGGTGGACTGGGCTTCTTCGAGTAAACCCGCTTCCAGATAGGCCTTGGCAAGGTTTAAGAGCAGCGACCCTTCGAGAGCCTGCTCTGAAGATGACTGAATTTTCTCAAGGGTTTCCCTGTAAAGCGTAATGGCGGTGGAAAATGCCTTTTTGTCGTGATGGTAGCCAGCTACATTGATTGCGCAGATGCATTCATATCTGAGAAGGTTTTGCTTTTGAGCCAGGCTAAGGGCTTCCTGATGGTAGCCAAGCGCTTTATCCGTTTGCTCGAGCTGATCATGTAAGACTCCAATATTGATAAGCGCCCGAATGCGACCTTCCTGGTCATCGTTTTCCTGTACAACTTGCAGATTTTTGAGCTGATAGCTGATGGCGGTGTTGTAATCACCAAGCTGATAATAAACAAGACCAAGTCCGTTCAGGCAGCGGGCTTCTATGCTTAAATTGCCACTGGCCTCAGCAAGTGCCAAGCCCATTTCATAGGACTGCTCAGCAGCCTTATACTGGGCTGCTCGAAATTGTGCGATGCCAGTAAACATATAGGCTTTTGCCTGCAGTGCCTTTGGCTCCTGCTTCTCAACCGATTCGAGAATGCGCTCAGCCAGCTCGAGTGCGGCAGCAAAGTCATTCGTCAATAAGAACTCGAGTCGGTCTAGCTTTTGACTGAATTCCAGGGTTGACATAATTGGCTTTGTTAGTTCCAGCATCCACTGCTCCACAAACAAGATTTCTCCTGCTATAAGTCTTAAAAAGTTTAAGGCATTGAATCTAACTGTTTTCTTACTACGGGCAATCCTGTTATTCAAAAAGCTTAAATGCAGCTGAAATGTGAATCTGGACCAGCAATTTTCGTGGTCGTAGGTGGCATCAATTTTGATGTGCCAGTAACAAAGGTTCTCTGCAAAAGTGACGGACGGCAAAAAGAAGACCTTATTGCATTTTCAGGCAGGGTATAAAGAACGTTAACTTTACCAGCGCTCTTAATTCTGATTGTCAAGTCGGGTAAGGGTCAGGCCATTTGCAGGTTTCACTTCAAGGCGAATTTCGCCATTTTCCTCAAACACTTCAACATTGGCTACCAGACTGAGGCGATCAAATAGAGTTTCATTCAGGGTAAAGTCGTTGCCATTTATATCCGCATAAGATTGATTTGCCGGAATGACAATATTACTGATCAGGTCATCTCCGTCACGGTGTCTGATCAGGAGAGAAGCCTGACCGTCAGTTTGACAGGGCCTATAACCTGAGGCATCGGTGAGCCGATCACAGCCCCATAGACCAACTTCGATGCGGTACGTACCGGGTTCAATGTCTCGAGCGGTCCAGATTTCTAGACCTGGCTTATTGGGCCGCGCACCAATGCGGTTATCTAAAGTAAGTCTCGAGCTTTCATCAGGGTAGGTGGCCTGATTCCAGAAAAAGCGGTTGCCTTTAGGATCGGTGACATGAAGGTCAAGGTCATGACTTTCGGTTTGCCACTCGAGTTCCACCACCAAAAAGTTATTTCGTGATAATTCAGAAACCTGAGTTCGCAAGCTGTCAGCGGTTTGCTCAGCCTCCTCCAGATTGCCCAGCGTAAGCGTGATCTCATCTTCAAGCAGTTTTCTAGCTCCCTCAGCAACCTCGAGGTCACCAATGATAACAGTAATTTTTTCTTCTAAAAGCTGATTCTGTAAATCCTTATCATTGACTTCGCCAAGTAAAACCGTAATGCGCTCGGCCAAAGCCTGTTGAAAGGCCTGAGCACTGTCCAGATTGCTGACAAGAACGCCAATTTGTTCTTCCAGAGAGGTATTAATGCCTTCAAGCTCATCTTGTAAGGCGTTGGCATTATCCAGTTCAGAGTTTAAATCTTTGACACTATCGATAAGTTTGTCACGCTCGAGCTGCAAACTGGCAAGACGGTTTTTAAACGCCTCATTTTCATTGTATTTTTGATTGATGTCCTGAATAAAAAAGGCGGAGGCAAATATAAGCACCAGCACCAGATTAAAGAGCACGTCGGTTAGCGAGATAAAAGGGTTAAAGCTCGAGCGTTTTTTGATTTTTCCGCTACGCATAATCCAACCTTAATTCCTTCTTCTTAGACCGAGACTGCGGGCCAATTCATTGAACTGATCAGACAGGAATTGTTGCACATTTTGCATGAGACTTGCGTGGTGCCGCTCCTGACTTTCGCTAAGACGCTCACCCAGTATACGCAAGTCCTGCCTGAGACCCTCGAGGGACTCGGTTTGCGTTTCAACCTGCTCTGCCAGATGGGCAGACATATTGGTGAAGCCTTTGAGAAGCTCGAGGTTATTTCGTTCTAGCAGCTCAATCGTTTTATTAAAGCGATCATTCAAAAGTTCAGCTTGCTGCAGATTCCATTTGCGCTCTTGCTCAAATTGCATTTGTGCATCCTGATAATGACTTTGAAGCTGATGCCGGTGGTCGCTTAAATCTTTGTCAATTCGGCCTATCGTGGCAATCAGTTTTGTCGAGACATCATTACTGACCTGATTCAAATCCGTTGACATACGGTGCCCGACTTTGGCTACGGTGGATGCATTTTCTGAAAGAGAGCTTGACAAGCCTTTGGTCAGTTGCTGCGCCTGATCTATGGCGCTAATAAACTTATCCAGACTCGAGCTTGATTTTTCCAGAGACTCGCCCAGCAGGGTTTGCTGACGCTCGAGCAGGCCTTGAAACTGCTGCTGCATGGCGCTGTCCTGTTTGGGTAAAAGGAGGGGCGCCAAATAGTTAAAAGCGTAGCTCTCGAGCTCGGCTAACATATCGGATTGTCGCAACGTAACTTTCTCCAGATAACCCCGCGTCGTAACCGACATAAGCAGGGCAAAGCCCGTCGAGATAAACGCAATAAACATTGACCCCATAATGCGACCAATGCTTAGCGTCGCCCCTTCTCCTTGCAGGCCAGCCAGACCAAAACTTGCCAGGGCAATGACCATGCCAATAACCGTACCCATGATGCCTAAAAGCAACAGGCTATTTGGAGTTTCTCTGGCAATTTCTAATTTATCGACTTCGCGGTCACTAATCGACTGAAGGGCAGCTGCCACGTCAGGCGATGCCAGAAAGCGCATGGCGTAGAAACGGTTTATAAGCTCGAGCAGCGGATTATTATCTATGCTGCTGTTTCGCGTAATGAAATTGTAAGTATCATCAAGCCAGTACTCATGATGTTCGGTGAAGCGTCTTGTTTTGCGTAAATCCTCGAGTACGCCACTTATTTGATCAATGTCGCTGTTGACCGTTTGCAAGGAAGCCCTTGCGCGCAAGGTGATTCGGAGCATCCAGATAAAAAAAAGAATAA
This sequence comes from Trueperaceae bacterium, assembly GCA_020431825.1. Lineage (GTDB taxonomy): Bacteria > Deinococcota > Deinococci > Deinococcales > Trueperaceae > JAHEBB01. The sequence continues at coordinate 4,523 of JAGQHN010000084.1, forward strand.
GTGATGCAATGGGTACATATATTGACCAGATCATGCCTTTTCCCTAATCTTCATTTTGGCATTACCATAACACTCTCAGGCTGAGAGCACGTAAGAAATGTTTCATCAATCCTTTTAAGGCAACTATTCCTACTTGCCCAGGAAGATTTCGCTGCACTAAAAATCTTAGAGGGTTTTAGCCGTTTTATACGGATGTTTCCTTGCTAGGACTATGTCTGAGTCACGTTGAACCCCAGAGTTGTGCGTCAACCCAAAATAGTGCTTATCATCCTATTACAATTCACTATTAAAAGACCCCGACCTTGATCAAAGAAAAATTGTCTGGTACGGATTATCTCAGACTGACTACGGGACTGACCAGATGATGCCTGCTATATCCAGATGATACCCATTATAAATTGCAATCGCATGGAAGGGATCGCTGGCGGAACGCTTGAGAAACGCCTGTTGCGCTTTCATGAAGGAGAAATGGAGATGTCTCATGAAGAAGACCTTCAAAAATAGTGGTTTAGCCCTGGTTGTCATAGGGGCTCTGGTTCTACTTTCGTCATGCCAGCAGCTATTGCCTGCTCAACAGAATCAAATAAATGAAAAACCCAGTGCTCAATTTGAAATGCAGCCAAGTAGGGGAGCTGCTCCCTTAAAGGTTAGCTTTGATGCAAGATCCTCAAAAGATGATGGTGAAGTCATTGCCTTTGACTGGGATTTGGGTGACGGTTCTGTACGTACAAGCCAGGCATTTAGCCATGTTTATAACAATCCGGGAAGCTACCCTGTCACGCTTACAGTTACAGATGATCAGGGTGAAACGGCTACGGTTACCCAAAATGTTACGGTTTTAGAGCCTACAGGAGAGAATCCACCAGTCGCTTCATTTACTGTTTCAGTAAGCTCGGGAAATGCACCCTTAGATGTGAATTTTGATGCCTCATCATCGGCAGATGATGGGTCGATAAAGTCGTATTCGTGGGATTTTGGCGATGGTGCCTTTGCAACTGGGGTAAAGGTTACGCATCAGTTTGTGACGAAGGGAAGGTATGAGGTTGTTCTGAGCATTGTTGATAATGATGGTTTAAGTGCTACCAGTAGTCAGACTATTGTAGTAGAGGATGGTCAGCTACCTGAACAAGCAAATATGACACTGCTGGGAGAAGCCTTTTTGACGGAAAATCGCCTTTTGCCAAGCTTTAAACAGCGTTTGGCGGAAAGTGCCAGTGCAGCCGTTATTGCATCTTTACTGGTTAATAATGGCCAGTTGATAACTGTTGGTACCCTGACACAAATTGGACCTGCCCAAAATGCTTCTGACATCAGTCAGGTGTTTCGCTATGACTCGAGCCCAAATGATCATTTACGTGTGGTTCTTTTAGATGGCAAAGAATATGACATCTGGTACTCGTTGCTGGAGGGGGTACTTGAAGGAAGCTCTGCCTTAGACGGAACGGCTTTTGTTCAGAATGACCACAGGGCGAGCGTGCAGATTAACAGTAATGAAGCCGCTGGAAATTATGCCATTAAGCTCGAGTCGCTAAGGAAGAATGGAGACATTGGCGTTATAGTCCAGGGTATGTTTAAGGATGACAAAGGTCAAAGTTGGGCGGTTGATCTTAGCGTAAAGGGCAACTACTTCTTTAATAGCAGTGACGCTTCCCTGGAAGAAAATCTTGGCTACCGCGGCACTCTGAGTTTGCCTTTAGAAGAGTTAAGCTTGACCATAGATCGTGACTATCATTATTACAGCATTGATGTGCTGATTGACTCGAGTGATGATATTCGGCATCGTTGGAGCTATAAAGGACAAAGCTATCAGGCAAAAAATATGCATTTCAGACGACTTTTTAAGACTGGGCGAATCAATGAACCCGAACTCTGGCGTGCCGAAGGGACTATTGAGGGTCCAGGGGGCAAAGTGGGTGAGGTTGGCTATACCTATAATCAGGCAACCCTGAGTATTTATCTGGATTTGTTGGGAGAAAGATTGGACCTCTATTCCTTTATGTTTTGAGCTTCCTGGTTGGCCTCGAGCTTTTCTACTGACCCCTGGCGTTTAAAGTGCATATAGTGCCCTGCGCTGGTCGTTGCATGGGTTACCAGTTCCCAACCATCGCGACCTACAGAATTTAGAAGCTCAGGCAACGTTGCCACCAGACTCTCATCCCATTCAGGACGCAAGGTGTCGCCATCAACAATAAGATAGCTAAATTCTTGATATCTGGCTCGAGTCTTAAAGGAGAAGCGTACGGATAAGTATTCCCAGATGTGATGTGCCATAGTCTGAGCCTAAACTGCTTAAAGACTTCGGTCAACCTTCTTTTGTATAAATAGTCAGGCCTAGATTTTTCCGTGGCCCAGACCCCTCGAGCTTCTAGCTATAAAAATAAGGACTGAGGTTTGTTCGTTAAACCTTCAGTCCTTTTCAATTCGCCAGCTTCCTGCAGCTAAGTAGCTCCAGGGGTGGTTTGCAGCATCGCGAACCAACCCGAGTGGAACGAGTACGGACAAACGAACTAAGCATCTTGCATATTCACCATGGAGTAACTTAGCTTCTATCTGGCAATTATCTAAAGAGTATCAAGATTGTTTAATTTACCAGTCGAATTGTTGTCCAAGACTTTCAAATAAGGCTTTATTAAAGGGTGCAAAATAGCTGTTGAGATAGTCAATTACCTCCGGGGCTACTCGAGTCCTGTTAGAGCCAATGTTTTGGGGTTCAAGATTAGCTATAGGTTCATAGGTCAGGCCTAAAAAGGTGTAAACCGTTTTTAAAATCTCATTGGGTTCTGAAAAGAACGCCTCACTACTTAGGACGAGAATCTGCTCTTTGGCGAAATGCTCCCAGTAGCGCTCGAGTTGTTCGAGGTACAGACCACGTTTCTTATAAGACCTTAACTGCACCATTTCACTCTGATAGGTTTCATCGCTCAGCAGTTTTTGCCAGTCAGGCCCAATACGCTCCTCTTCGGTCTCGAGGGCTGTTTGTATATCAAGGGTTTCTCCGTCACGGCGTACGGCATGAAAATACTGTGAAAGCGCTCTTTCTGTAGGATTTCTCAGTAAAACCAGCAATTTGGCTTCAGGTAAAAGCTGCTTTATACGCTTTGCCACATGCGGGTGAAAGAGATAATAAGGGGAAGCTTCTCCCTTTAGCTTTTGCTGGTCCAGAGCAAAGAAACTGCGGTACCAGGTTTCGCCCTTTGCATAATTTAGATCAAAATAATGCACTTCTTTGGCACGGCTCATCTTTACAGCAGGGTGCTGATCCAGGTAGCTAAACAGGGAAGAGGTGCCTGCTTTTTGTGCACCAATAATCAGAAAATCCGGTAAACCCCGGAAGGGAGCAGTTGCCAGACGGAATTGATTAAGCACCGTTCTGGCTGGTTTTATAAGGGGTGAAGGCAAAGACATCTGCTTTAGTTTAGGTCTTTTCTTTAGCTGAGACTGGGAAATAGTTCGTTTCTCAGTGAAGGTATCATCCTGATCTCGGTGGTATCAACCTTACAGATGGACCAATTGCTTTTTCGTTTGAAATCTTAAAGATAGCATTTCTCAAGCTGTTTCGCGCATCGTATTCGTTTGCTTTATACCCCTACCCGTTTTTAAGGTGAGTAGGAACCTTGAAACACGGTAAACTAGCTTATGTCAGCTCAGCTTTTTCAACCAACTTCAAGCACCTTTTTGCGAAACCCCTATTCGGTCTATAAGGTTTTACGGGAAACGGCCCCCATTTTCTTTTATGAAGGATGGCAGAAGTGGATTTTGACGCGTTATGAAGACGTAAATTCTCTCCTGCGAGATAAGCGCCTCGGACGCGTTACTCATCACCTGGACGCCCAACCCAGACAGCTTGAGGGCTTAGAAGCCGAATTTGAAGCCTCTCGCATAGGCTCACTGCTTGAGATAGAACCTCCCGATCATACACGTATCAAAGATGTCTTTCACCAGACCTTTACACCAAAACGTGTCAGAGAATTAGGGGAAAAGGTGGAAAGCCTTTGCCACCGCTTGGTCGATACTTTACTGGAAATTCCAGAGCGCAAGGCTGACCTTATCGAAGACTTTGCTCAACCTATTCCTGTTACGGTGATTGCTGACTTGCTAGGGGTACCTGAAGCTGACAGGCATCAGCTGGTGCCCTGGTCAAAAGGAATAATTGGCTGGTTTGAGCCAGAGCGGAGCCATGAAATGGAACTCGAGGCAGTGCGCTGTGCCAAAGACTTTATAGCTTATCTTGCTGATCTCATCGTCCAAAAACGAAAGCAGCCTGGTCAAGATTTATTCTCAGATATGATCCGTATTCATGACACTGAACCTGCCAGACTTTCGGAGCAAGAGCTTATCAATAATTGCATTCTTTTACTCAACGCTGGTCATGAGGCTGTGGTCAATGTGATTGGTAACGGCATGTACGCCTTGCTCCGTCATCCTGAGCAGTGGCTGGCACTAAAACAAGATGAGAAACTCATACCAACAGCCATAGAAGAAATGATGCGCTTTGATACGCCGCTACAATTTTTTGAGCGATACGTACTCGAGGATCTGGACTATAAGGGGTTTCACTGGCCTAAAGGGACGGGTTTATGTCTGTACTATGCCAGTGCCAACCATGATTCTGAGGTTTTTACCCAGCCTGAAAGTTTTGATATTTGGCGTCACCCAAATCCCCATATTGCTTTTGGTTTAGGCTTGCACTACTGCATTGGTGCGCCCCTTGCCAGAGTCGAATTACAGACAGCGCTGCGCGTTTTGAGTGAGCGTTTGCCTGACCTTGGGTTGCTTGATGGTGAACTCGAGTACCATCCAAAAAATGTATTTCGCTACTTAAAAGCTTTACCTGTAAGGTACTAATGAAGGTTTCAAATGAGGAGCGGTTAAAAGCGGGTTAAGGCAAAATTTTCTGACCAGGGCTCGAGTTTGCAGTTTGTGTGACAAGTTTGCAGATTGTAGAAAGAAAATAGGGCATACTAAAACGGTGCTAGAGATAAAGTGGCTTGAGGTTAGAGAAGTTCAAGAAGGCTGACTAAGGAAAAGCTTGCACCAACAAGTAAGAATCTAGCAAGACCTGATATGTTAGGCTAAGCCATAAGATTCGCATCATGGTCAACTTTTGCCTTAGTGAGTAAGATGAAAGCAAAGTTTAGAGGATGTCATGAAAAAACGTAATCAAAAACCTACCTCATTCATACTAGAGAGCGTAGACTAAGCTATGCAGTTTTTCTGTCCCAAGCAGTCTATAACCCTCAGGCAGGGTTTCGCTGAAATGTCGAAAGGCAGTTTTCTGAGGGAGGGCAGCCTTGAATAGATACGATGACAGAGCACGTCTGGTCTTTCACTTCGCAAGAGAAGAAGGCTCGAAACTAGGTCATGCCATGATTGGTCCTGAACATTTGCTTTTAGGGCTTATGCGCGAAGGTGGCACAGCCAGCAAGGTCCTGGCAGAATTTGGTGCTACGCTCGAGGGCTTTCGTCGCCAGGTTGAAGAAATGGTGGGCCGTGGTGATGGTCTGCCCCGTAACGAAACTGCCGCCATTACACCAAGGGCTCGCCGTGTTATGGAGCTTGCAGGTTCTGAGGCCCGTAGTTTAGGCAGCAATGTCATAGCAACGGAGCATATCCTTCTAGGCATTATCCGTGAAGGTGACGGCGTTGCTTACCGTATTTTGCAGCAGCTTACCAGGGATGTTGATACGGTTCGCTGGCGCATTCTGGCGGCTGCCGATCCAAAGGCGCAACAAGAAACCGTCAATACTCCTTTTCTTGATGAGTATGCACGCGACCTAACCAAGGAAGCCCGAGAAGGCCGCCTTGATCCGGTTATTGGTCGTACTGAAGAAATTCGCCGCGTAATTCAGATTTTGTCGCGCCGTACCAAGAATAACCCCGTACTTATTGGCGACCCAGGTGTAGGCAAGACTGCCATTGTTGAAGGTTTAGCTCAGTCAATTGTTGAGGGCCGTGTGCCCCCCAATCTATTAAACATCCGGGTATTGTCTATTGATCTGTCAAATATCGTTGCCGGTACCAAGTACCGTGGTGAGTTTGAAGAGCGCCTTCGTCAGGTTATCGAAGAACTTAAGAGCGCTAAAGTTGTGGCCTTTATTGATGAGCTCCATACCCTTGTAGGTGCAGGTGGGGCCGAAGGCACCTTAGACGCTGCCAATATTTTAAAACCCCCGCTAAGCCGCGGGGAAGTTCAGGTGATTGGTGCGACCACGACAGGTGAGTATCATCGCTATATCGAAAAAGATGCCGCGCTTGAGCGCCGTTTCCAGCCCGTAATTGTGCTCGAGCCCAGCCCTGAAGAGTCTTTACAAATTCTTGTTGGTTTAAGAGAGCGCTATGAGGCGCACCACGGCGTGGTGATTCCTCAAAGTATCCTCGAGCTTTCTGTTCGCTTTGGTGAGCGTAGTCTCCCTGGGCGCAATTTCCCCGATAAGGCTATTGACCTTATAGATGAGGCGGCTGCGCGCACCCGGCTTAACAAGTCTCTTGGCTTCCCGGTTCTTGAAGAGGAAGATGGTACGCCCATCGTTAGTCGTGAAGACATCGAGTCCGTGATTAATTCCTGGGGTGGCGTTTATATAGATGAACGTGATGACGAAAAACTCGCCAATATTGAGGTAAATCTCAAAAAGCGTGTGGTGGGTCAAGATGGTGCTATTGAGTCTTTGGGTGCTGCTTTACGCAGGGCTCGAGTGGGCCTTGGTGGACGAACTCGCGTTTCCGCAGCCTTTTTATTCGTAGGACCCTCAGGTGTAGGTAAGACTTACCTTGCCAAACAACTTGCCGTAGAACTTTTTGGTAGCGAACGTGCTCTGGTAAGACTTGACATGTCTGAATATCAGGAAGCTCACGCCATTTCCAAGCTAATCGGTGCACCTCCAGGCTATGTTGGTCATGAACAAGGCGGACGTCTGACCGAAGCGGTTCGTCGTCAGCCCTTCTCGGTAGTTTTGTTAGATGAAATTGAAAAGGCTCATCCAGATATTTATAATACCTTCTTACAGGTTATGGATGATGGTCGTTTAACCGATGGTCTCGGGCGCACTGTTGATTTTAAACGTGTGATTCTCATTATGACCAGCAATACGGGCTTTAACACGGGTGGTTCGGTTGGCTTCCAGGCGACCAATACGCATGTTGAGCAGCCCATCAAAAACCTCTTTAGCCCAGAATTTTTAGATCGTCTTGATGAAGTCATTCAATTTACCCCGCATGATGAAGCTGGCATTATGCATATCATCAATCAGATGCTCGAGGAAATTCGTGATGAATTGTCAAGGCGCGATGTGAGCATTACCTTTGCTAATGAAGTCTCTCACTTCTTACTGTCTCAAGCGCCTGAAGGCAAGAGTGCCAGACCCCTGCGCACTGTTATTAGAGAGCACATTGAAGATCCGCTGTCACTCGAGCTACTTGCCAATGGTAATGATGAACCGATTGTCGTAACCGTTGATGATGACAAGGTTGTTTTTGCACGTCCGGTGCCTATTGCTTAATCCCGGTTTCCAGAAGCTGTTTAAAGTCGCCTTAGGGCGACTTTTTTTATTGCTTCCCCAATTCATCATTTCCTTGATTCGTAGGATAATTCTCAAACTATTTGGTATCTATGGGTATGATATTCAGGTAATAAACCAGGAAGGTGGTAGTGGCAAAATTATCAACAACTTATGTTTGTGACGCGTGTGGTACCCAGTCCCCAATGCAGATGGGGCGCTGTCCTCGCTGTGGTGCCTGGGACAGTATGAAGGCCAAGGTCGATTCGTCCAGTTTTGGTCCTGGTCTCAGCACAAAATCTGCGCTGACAACGCAGGTGCAAACGCTTCATGACATTGAGAACGCCTCCTTACAACGCTTTCCTTCGGGCATTAATGAAATAGATGAGGTTTTAGGTGGGGGCTGGGTCATAGGCTCGGTTTTGCTGATTGCTGGGGAACCTGGCATTGGCAAATCAACCTTACTTCTGCAACTTGCGCAGAAGGCCCAAGAAAAATCAGTTCTTTATGTATCAGGGGAGGAGTCACTCGCTCAGGTCAAAATGCGAGCTGAGCGGCTGGGAGTTTCGGGTAATATGCAGCTGACTCGAGAAACAGATGCAAGAGCTCTGGCTGATTATATTCGCCTTCATATTCCTGATCTCATTATTGTTGATTCTATTCAAACCTTGCTCGCTGAAGAGGGAAATGTTCCTGGAAGCATTACTCAGGTTAGAGATGCGACAGCGCTCTTAACCCAGGCGACCAAAGATGTCGGCTCGACGCTGGTGCTTATTGGTCATGTCACCAAGCAGGGAAATATCGCGGGTCCCAAGGTTATCGAACATATGGTAGATGCGACTTTCGCGCTCGAGTCTGCTGCAGGGTTTCGGGTCTTAAGAGCCATAAAAAACCGCTTTGGACCTGCCGGAGAAATGGCGGTTTTTGAAATGCGTGGTGAAGGTATGCACGCCGTCGCCAATCCATCAGAAGCATTTCTGGCAGAACGACCTAAAGGGGTACCTGGCTCGGTCGTCGTTGCAGCGCTCGAGGGTCAGCGACCACTCCTATTAGAAGTGCAAGCGCTGGCGGCTAAATCCCCCTATGCTTCCCCAAGACGCATCGTACAGGGCTTAGATCTAAGGCGTGTTGACATGATTCTTGCCGTTCTAGAACGGCGCCTTGAATTGCCCCTCGCAGGTCTGGATATTTACGTTAATGTTGCAGGGGGTCTTCGGTTAACCGATACGGGTACCGACTTGGCAGTTGCAATTGCTGTTTACTCAGCGATTACAAATCGAACAGTTCCTGATGATACTGTGGTTACTGGGGAGATTGGTTTAGCAGGAGAAGTTCGCTCTGTTCCGCAGCTCGAGCGCCGCCGCGATGAGGCAGCTCGAGCAAAGTATGACCGCTTTATCAGTCCCTCGAGTTCTGTAAAACAGCTAAGTCAAGTGATAGAACAGGTCTGGGCATGACCAGTTCTTTTACCTATGGTCTGGTGAAGAGTCTCTTTACGCTTATGGGGGGACTGCTCGGTTTTTTCCTGGCCGTCTTTTTGCTTAGACAAGGCGTCTTAAATGACCCCATCAATCATTTTTATTTGACCGTACTGGGTATCCTGTTGGCCTTTTTACTGAGTGAGTCGGTAGCCAAATGGTCCGATGGGCAGCTGCAAAAGTTTCGCCAGTTTAGTAGCCGTATTCCCCCTCAGGCAGTTTTGGCAGCTGGTGTTGGTGCCACCATAGCCCTGATAATTACAGTTTTACTCAATACGCTTCTGGAAAACGTGCCTGGTTTTACCTGGTACTGGTCGCTTTTGCTAACGCTGATTTTGGTAACGGCATCCTCGTGGTTTTTTGTCGTCAATCGCGGGATGTTTATGGTCGATAACCGGGTAGTCAACGAACCTCGAGTCGAAACTCGAGTGGCTGGTCAGGCGAAACTTATTGACACATCTGCCATTATAGATGGACGCATTGCCGATATTGCCGGGGCGCACTTTATTGACGGCAGTATTTTGATTCCTAAATTTGTCCTTAGTGAATTGCAGGGTATAGCAGACTCTGGTGACCCTTTAACCCGTACCAAGGGGCGCAGAGGGCTCGAGGTACTTGATAAACTAATCGCCCAGCAGGCGGTGCAGACGACGGTAATAAATGATGATGTCAAAGAAGTTCAGGAAGTCGATGAAAAACTCATACGACTCTGTCAGCAGAAACAGGCTGATTTGATTACCACAGATTACAACCTTAACCGAGTTGCAGCGTTGCAAGGAGTCAGAGTCTTAAACGTCAATCAGTTGGCCAATGCCATAAAGCCGGTTTTTCTGCCTGGAGAGCGCATTTCGCTCAATATTGTAAGGGAAGGCCGGGAGCCGAGCCAGGGCCTGGGTTATCTCGAGGATGGAACGATGGTTGTCGTAGAAGACGGTAATCAATTTGTCGGTAATACCATTGATGTTATTGTTACAAGCCATTTACAAACCAATATGGGCAGAATGATTTTTGCCCGCCCTCACACCTAAGCCAAAGGGGTGGTTTCATAGAATTCATAGAGAATTGTTAAAAATCAATCCAAAAGAATTGTAAGTGTAAAGGTGCATCTCTAAATGCCCATCTGCGCTTGCACTAACCTCATTGGGTATGCTTTAATGGATAAGTTGTCGAGTATACCGCAAGGAGGATCTCCCTTAAATGGAAGAAAAATTAGACCAGGCTGTCGATACCCCTGTCGCAGCCGCCGACCCAGCCCCGGAAGCAACGTCAACCGAGGCCCCGAATGTAGCTGCTGAACAGGGGACAAGCAGTACATCGGTAGAAGTAGAAGTGAGTTCAGCCCCTGAAGAAGTTGCAGAGGCAAAAGAAGCCGTAGTTGCTGAAAGTGTAGCTGCACCTAGTAGCGTTTCAGATAGCGAAAACATGACCATGGAAGATGTCCTGGCTGCCAGTGATGAGCAGTTAGCACGTCCGCCTGTTCACCGCGGCATGATTGTAAAAGGTACCATTATTATGCTGGCGCAAGACGGCATCGTGGTTGATGTTGGCGCAAAGATTGAGGGTACCCTCCCCTATAATCAACTCTTCGAATTTGATACCAATGCCGAAGAGGCAGCGAAGTACTTCAAATCTGGTGACGAAATTCAGGTTTATATCGTTCGCTCTGATGTTCCTAATAACACCATCATTCTTTCTAAAAAACGTGCTGATCAGGAACGTGCCTGGAATCTCTTGCAAGAGATTCATGAAAAAGGCTTGCCTGTCGAAGTTGAGATTGTGGAAAAAGTACGTGGTGGTTTGGTAGCGAACCTGGGCGTTAGAGCCTTCTTGCCAGCCAGTCAGATTGATGTACGCCGCATAACTGACCTCAGCCCTTATGTAGGTCAGCGCTTAAAAGTAAAAATTATTGAGCTCAACCGTAAGCGTAACCGTATTATCGTGTCACGTCGTGCGATTGTTGAAGAAGAAGTTAAAGGTCTCAAAGAAGAAACCCTTAAAAAGCTCGAGCCTGGCTACCAAACCGAAGGTAGCGTTGTCGAGATTACTGATTTTGGTGTCTTTGTTGATCTGGGCGGGGTAGATGGTCTGATTCACCGCAGTGAGTTGACCCATGCCCGTTTTAACCATCCAAAAGAAGTGGTTAAGTTAGGCGACAAACTCAAGGTCGAAGTCTTGGATATGGACCTCGAGCGCGAGCGCATTAACCTGTCGGCCAAGAAGCTTCAGTCTGACCCCTGGGAACAAGCCCTGCTTAATTATCAGATTGGTCAGCGAGTTGAAGGTAATGTTACG
>JAGQHN010000084.1:15881-23144 GCA_020431825.1 Trueperaceae bacterium
ACCAACCTGACCTCTTTTGGTGCCTTTGTTGAAATTGAACCAGGTCTTGAAGGTCTGATTCACGTAAGTGAAATGAGCTGGACCAAGCGCATTCGTCATCCTAAAGAAGTGGTGAATGAAGGCGATCATGTCGAAGCAATGATTCTGAAAATTGATTCAGATAATCAGCGTATCTCACTGGGTCTACGTCAAACCCAGCCTGACCCATGGAGCAGCTTGCCTGACCGTTATCCTCCAGGTACCGAAGTTACTGGACCTATCACTGGCCTAACCGATTTCGGTGTCTTTATGGAAATCGAAGAAGGTATCGAAGGTCTAGTCCATATCAGTGAACTTGCTCATGAGCACATTGATAATATCGAAGATCAATTCAAAAAAGGTGACGAGATTAGTGCAGTCATCTTAAACATTGATCCGGTTGAACAGCGTGCTAGCCTTTCTCGCAAACGTTTACTGCCCTATACGGGTCCATCGATTGATGATCGTGACGTTCCTATGGGCGGTGGACAAAACCGTGGTGGTGGCCGTAAAGGTCGCCGTGGCGGTCGCCGTAGTCAGGGTATTGACTATGATTACAGCTATGCTGCTTCTGATAGTGGTAGCAAAACTACAACTAAACTTGGTGATGTCTATGCTGACCTCTTTGCCCAGTTTGGCTTAAGCGAAACTCCGGCTGAAACCAAGCCTGCTGCCAAGGCTGAAACTAAGGCTGAGGAAAAGCCAGAAGAAAGTACCGAAGTCAAAGAAGTTGTTGCTGAGACTAAGCCAGTCGAGCCAGTGAAAGCTGAAGTCGAACCACAGGTAGAAGAAGAAATCGATCCTGAAAATGCGATTGATGCTGCTGAAGCTGCTGCTCTGTTAACTGCGGCTTTCCGTGAAGGAAAACGTCCGCCGAAAAGCGAAGAAGCTGAGACTGCAGTAAGTGATGAAGCTGAAACTGCAAAGGATGCTACTGAAGCTTAAGTTTAACTGGATTTAAGTATTAACCCCAGGCTAGCCTGGGGTTTTTTATTGAGTGAGCTGGTGACGCCCTGCACTAGCTCATTATGAAGCAATCTGTTATTTGGGTAAGCCCATCGAAATGTACTTGACCTCGAGGTATTCTTCTATGCCCCAATGCCCACCTTCACGTCCCAGGCCAGATTGTTTTACGCCTCCAAAGGGTACAAAGGGGGTTGAGGGTAGGCCGTCATTTACCCCGACAATGCCATACTCGAGGGCTTCTGAAACTTTGAAGGCGCGACTCAGGTCATTGGTATAGAGGTAAGCTGCTAGTCCGTAAGGGGTATTATTGGCCATCTGGATGGCCTCTTCATCCGTTTCAAAAGAAATAAGGGGGGCAACGGGTCCAAACGTTTCTTCGTTCATCAGTTTCATATCGTCACTTATTTGACTTAAGACGGTAGGTTCGAAATAGAGCCCTGATAAGGCTTTGCCTCCCGTAATGATTTTGGCGCCTTTACTCAGAGCATCTTGAATATGTTCCTGAACCTTTGCAAAACCTTGCGCATCTACCAGAGGGCCAATATCTGTATTGTCATCTAAAGGGTCACCCACTTTAAGTTCGCTGGCCGCAGCAGCATACTTTTCAGAGAACGCCTCCATAATCGCACTGTGTACATAAATGCGATTGGTACAGACGCAGGTTTGTCCGGCATTGCGGTATTTGCAGGCGATGACTTCGGGAATGGCTTTTTCCAAATCGGCATCGGCAAATACGAGATAGGGAGCATGGCCACCTAGCTCGAGGGAAATCTTTTTAATTGTTTGCGCTGATTGTTTGTATAGGATTCGTCCAACTTCGGTTGAGCCGGTAAAAGTAACTTTCCGAATACGAGGGTCAGCCATAAGCGTTTCGGAAAGCGGTACCGGGTCTTCACAAGGGAGAATTTGTAGCGTCCCTGGAGGCCCTCCTGCAGCTTCCCAAAGTTCAGCCAGATAAAGTGCGCTTAAGGGGGTGTGTTCAGCAGGCTTTAAAATAAAACTACAACCAGCGGCCAGTGCGGGTGCGGCTTTACGGGTAACCATAGCACTAGGAAAATTCCAGGGGGTAACCCCATAGACCGGTCCAACGGGCTGCTTTATGGCGAATAGCCGCTTATGAGCCAGGTGAGCTGGCATCGTTTCGCCATACACCCTTTTTGCTTCTTCGGCGTACCATTTAACAAAGCCTGCCGCGTAGGCCACCTCGCCTCGAGATTCTTTGATGGGCTTACCCATTTCCAAGGTCATTGTCCTGGCAAGCTCTTCCTGGTTAGCCATCATTAGGTCAAACCAGCGCATCAGAATCTCGCTGCGTTCAAAGGCGGTTTTTTGCTTCCAACTATTAAAACTGTCCCAGGCAATGGCAGCCGCTTTGGCAGCTTCATCGGGACCGCAGTTGGCAACCTCAGCTAGTAGTTCTCCGGTGGCCGGGTTGCTAATTTGATAGGTACTTGAGGCCTGATGCCAACCATCGCTGTAATAATAGGCGTCTTTTGCTTTTGTTGAGAGTGTCATGGCTAAGTTTAGCAAGATTGGGCTGCCGTAACTATTGTATGGCAGGGTAGGGTGTGAAATAACGCTTGATAGCTTAAGGTTTACCAGCTATTTTAGGATTTTTATAGAGCCTCGAGCCTCTGAGTGGCAAATCAAATCTGTCTCGCTCTGACTCAATATACGCAAACAGCCCTGATTTGTGATGCCTCGAGCCGTTCCGACTACCGTTTTTCCCTGATAGTCCAGGCTGATTTTCTGATCATATAGACAATCATAGTGGGTATAAACATCTAAAACCTTTGAAGCCTCGAGTAAACCAAGTCCTTGGAGCATGCCACTAAGAACAAGGCTGTTTACCTGTTCTAAATCAAGATGGCTTAAGGCTGCGGCGTTTTCAGGAACTGGGTTATTAACATTTACCCCGGCAGCGACAAGTAAGTACCCAGCCACGTGTTCACAAAGTATTCCTGCGACCTTTTTACCTATCTGACCCTTTGCAAAAGGAAAATACAGATCGTTAGGCCATTTGACTCCTAAACTAATATTCCATTCTGAAAAGCTTTGGGCAATACCTACTGCAACGGCAATAGGGGTGAGGGCATGCCTGAATTTATTGGCTGAATCAGATAGTGCAAGCGTTTGGTAGCTGCCACCTTGCTCGCTTTGCCAGTCTCGGTGTCTTTGACCTCGCCCGGCAGTTTGCTCGAGGGCTCTAATGACGAGTCCATGCATCTCTTCGCCTTGCAGGATGCGCTCACGCATAAGGTCTTGCGTAGAACTGACTAGGGGATGGGTCTCAATCCTGACTTCTTCCAGAAACACAGCTGCACCTTAACAGTCTTTTGAGTACCTTTCTGTAGTTACAAAATTGCGAATGCGGAAAATTTGGCAGGAGTGTAAGAGAAGAGGGTGGCAAAAGCCAGGGTAGGTCTCTGTAACTGTGGCAGCAATCGGGATGATACCACCATCAACTCAGGCAGCTATAACCAGGTTTCTGCCTTGCTTCTTTGCTTTATAAAGGGCTTTGTCAGCTTTTTTGAGAAGGTTATCTAAAATCTCTCCAGGAGACCAGCTACTTACCCCACAGCTAATGCTTATGTGCAAGTGATTACAAAAGATATAGCTCTCTACTCTTTGCCTAAAACGTTCTATGACAGCTTCGCCATTTGCCAGATTAGTATTAGGACAAATAATTAAAAACTCTTCACCGCCCCATCTGCCAACAATATCTCCGTGTCGCAGGGAGTTTGCCAGAAGCTGAGCCATTTGTTGCAAAACTTCATCACCTACCAAATGACCATAGGTGTCATTAATGCTTTTAAAATGGTCAATATCAACAATCGCTACAATAAAATCAATGTTTGCTGACTCTGCTTTAAATAATTGATTTGATAGGCTTGCCTCAAGAAATCTCCGATTCGGAAGATGGGTCAGGGCATCAGTAAAAGCCTGATCAGACATTTCCTGTACCTCATAACTCCGAGACTCGAGGTTGCGGATAAAGGTGGAAATAATCAGAATATAGAGGCCTGTTGCGCAGTACAGTTGGGTAAGGTAAAAAAGATCATCTCTTCCCTGACTTTGAGAAAAAGATACTAGATAAGTACTGAGCGTGAGCAAAATTGCTAAGAAAAAATAGATCAGCGTAATGCGTAACCCTTTGCGTGAGCCAAAAACCCAGAAGATCATAGTATGGATAGAAATAGACCAGATGCCGTTCATACCAATCTCACCTGCAACATTTATTGCTGGGGGATAAGTTAGTGCATAGGCTAAAGAGCCATTTATGTAAAGAAACAAGCCAGTAAGAAGCACCAATTCGGTTAATTCAAAGCCCTGTCTTATTTTGAGAAAAGCAAAGTATAAAATTCCAAAAAAAATACTAAGAAAAGGAAAACCGTAGGCATCAAAAGCATTATTATGAATACCAAGTTGTATAAGCGTTTCCCCAAACAGGCACAATAAGGATGCCATTGGCATGGCGTAGAGATATATAAGGCGGCGGTCTTGGTGACTAAGGGTAGTCATAGCTCAGTTATGGCTTAGGACTATATCCCGGCGTTCATCTAGGTTATTAGGTGGTTCAGCCTTAACACTTTGATTTCTCCCTTGTTTTTTCGCCTTGTAGAGTGCCTGGTCGGCTCGAGCAATCATGTCTTTCAAGTCTTCGCCCTGCACATAAGTAGCTACGCCGACTGACACCGTCACGGCTAAATCGGGGGCGATACTGGTCCAATCATAGTGTGATAACCGCAAGCGAATTCGTTCGGCCAGAATAATTGCGCCGGTACCGCTTGTCTCAGGTAAGAGTAAGACAAATTCTTCGCCGCCATAACGCCCGAGACTATCGGTAATGCGAATGGTTTCTTTGATGAGCTGACTAAATACCTTGAGGACCTCATCTCCTGTCATGTGACCATAGGAGTCATTAATGGTTTTAAAACGGTCAAGATCCAGGAGTAAAAGGCTAAATTCTTTTTGGCTGCGGTGACTTCTTTGAAACTCATACTCGGCAAGTTTCATAAAGCTGCGCCTGTTCATGGTCTGGGTTAGTTCATCGGTACTGGCAAGCTGCTCGATGCGCTCGAGGGATTCCTTTAGTTGCGAGTTTTTATAATGCAGTTTCTGCCTTAATTGATTAGTCCAGCTGCTCAGGAAGATAAACCGCCCCCAGGCAGAAACAAAACTTCCAAAGATGCAGAGTTTCTCGATGGTTGTATTAACCGGGAACTGGAATTGATCGGCCTTTAGGATAAAGAGAATGCCGAGCAGGCTTGCCACTATAGTCCCACTAAGGGTATTAGCCCTTACTGACATGGTAAGTACGCTAAAAGCAGAAACGACAAAAATGGTGATAAAAAATAAAGGAGCAGCTTGAGGTGCCAGAAATAAAAACAGCAGTTGCAGACTATAACCTGTAATGACCTGGATAAGCGTCATATCGGGGTCGGTAAACCTGAGATTACGCTTGCTTAAATGTAACAGTAAAAAGCTACTCGAGGCCAGCATAGCCAGCAGAAAATAAGTCAAAGGAATACTGTAGGGGATGACCCGCTGGCTTGCCAAAAGGAGCAACCAAAGGCTATCAAGGGTATAACTGGCAGAACTGGTAGCAAGAATAGTCAAGCGCTGGGTTTGTGCCCGTTGTTGCCTGAGTTCATGCCTTGCGTCGTCTGGGCTCATTCTTCTTTTCCAGTCTGCCAGCTAAGTGTTACAGAACTATTTCACCTATTGGCGGAATTAGGGATTTAATCGTCTTTACTTGCAAGCTCGAGCTTAATCCCCTTGTTTGCGAACATCGCTTTTAGACCCTGTTTATCCACGGATTTGATATAGGCTTCCTTGGCATCTACCTTGCCGCTTGCGACAAGCTCGAGCAAACTATCATTCATGGTGCACATACCGTCTTTTTTGCCTGTCTGCATAATGCTCTTTAGCTGATGGGTCTTGCCCTCTCGAATATTATTGGAAATAGCTGAGTTAGCAATCAGGATTTCATAGGCAGCGGCGCGGCCTTTTTCTTTCTTTTTACAAAGAACCTGGGCAATCACGCCTTTCAGACTTTCGGCCAGCATGGTACGTATTTGGCTCTGACGATCAGCTGGAAACTGATCAATAATGCGGTCAACTGTACTGGGAGCCGTCGTGGTGTGCAATGTGCCAAATACAAGGTGACCTGTTTCAGCGGTCTCAATGGCGATTGAAATAGTTTCAAGGTCACGCATTTCGCCGACCAGCACAATATCCGGGTCTTCACGCAGGGCAGCTTTTAGTGCACTTTTAAAGCTTTTGGTATGGGTACCTATCTCACGTTGATTGACCAGACATTTTTTATTTGGGTGGACAAACTCTACGGGGTCCTCAATCGTGATGATATGGTCGCTTCGGTTGCGATTGATATAGTCAATCATAGAGGCAAGGGTGGTACTTTTACCACTCCCTGTGGGGCCGGTTACCAAAACCAGACCCTTAGACAACCAGCAAAGATCAAGTACCTGTTCGGGTAAGCCGAGCTGCTCTGGCGTCAAAATCTCAAAAGGAATCTGTCTAAAAACGGCACCAATGCCCGTTTGATCCATAAAATAGTTAGCACGGAAGCGGGCAAGACCTTCGATGGCGTGGGCGAAATCACTGTCCCAGAGGGTTTGAAACTGCTCAGCATTTTGCTCAGGAATGACCTCGAGTAAAATTTCGCTCAGCGCTTCATTGCTCAAAGGGGTATCTCCGTCTAAGGGCTGCATCTCACCGTTCAGGCGTACCAGAGGGGGCATACCTGAAGTCATATGCAAATCGCTGGCACCAACTTCAATCATTTTCCTAAGATAGGCGTTGAGCTTGGGTTCCTCGTTTCGGATCTTTACGCTTTCTACTTTTGGTGCTGGGCTAGCTGCTTGTTGGGTGTTTGTCGTGGGAGCAGCCTCTGCGGTTGGACTAGCCGGTGCTTTGGTAACAGGTGGAGCTGGTTCTGTGACCGAGGAAGGTACTGAGGAAGACACTGGCTGACTTTGGGGTTCTGGGGCAGGTGCGAAAGGTTTGGAACTTGGTGGAGGGCTTGCCTCCATGACTGCTGAACCTGAGGGAACTGCGCCGTAACGACCTACATTTGCATTTGAAGTCGGTGCGACATTAAATGCCTTAGGGTTTGAATAAGGCGTTATACTTACCTGCCAGCATTTATCATCAATTACTTTAATATAAAGCTTAATCTCAGGGTTTCTGGGAGGATAAGAAAGGCTCGCCTCTCTTTTATTAGGTATTTGCCGAAAGCCCTCAGGGGTACTGATT
>JAGQHN010000085.1 GCA_020431825.1 Trueperaceae bacterium
TTCTAGTACACGTGGTAAGTCGGTAACTGGTATTCGATAACGGTATAGAGTCTTATCATCCTTGCGCACCATAGCTGCAAGAATCAGTATGAGTCGTTTTTCCTGTAATGTCATAGAATAACGTGCCTGGGCCAAATCATTCGATTGAGTAATAATTAGTTTGTTGATGTCTACGGTTTGCACTTTTATCACAGCCTCATTCACGCATTTAAGGGCACCATTCACATCATATTGTGACATGGCCTGTGCGTTTGGCACAATAGAACCGTAAATCTGGCACAATAGAACCGTAAATCTGGCACAGAACCGTAAATCTGGCACAGTTGAGAAAAGACTTCCTAGAAGTCTTTTCTCACACTTTAAAAAAGATAACTATTTCCCCTAAACAATAAAACGTATTTAAACAAATAAACAACTATGGAGAAAAACATTAAATTTACTACACTCATACCAGCCTTTGTTTTTATCAGATAATAAAGCCTATTTGATTCCACTCCATGCCTCAAGGCAAACCCTAAAGGGTTGCTCTCTTCGTTCGCAAGCCTTGACCCATTCCGTTCCATCAAAATTAGATAGATATCCGAAAAAAATAAAACAAAAAAGAAAAAATAAATTAAGAATTTTGGTTAAAACTGCAAATTTCGTCAAAATGATTCATAAGGAAAAGCAGTTTTAACTGAGTGAATGGGGGTTAAGTCGGAATTTGTGAACCCTGAAAATCAAGCTGGTTTAGATGAATCAAATTGGGGTTGGATAAACCCATAGAATCTACCAGCTTTTCATCTGAGAAATCGTACTCGCCATGCATGTTTATGTGTTGCCATGTAATCGGCGAGCCAGCCTTCATTGATTGAATAATTGCGCTTTGTTTATCAGGTTTTGCCTGAGCCAATTGTTTTGAAAGGTAGAGATAGTTCCAGCACAGCACGGCATTACGAATAAGCCTCCTGCAGGCATCTGCAATATCTAGAACTTCCTTCTCAGCAAAACTAAGCTGCTGATTGCCCCCAAAAGAAATGGCTCTGTTGAAACGATTGCTTAACTCACCTTTATTAAGCTGCTTTTCAATAGCCTGTCTAAGCTTCACATCAGAAATGTAGCTGAGCATATATAGGCTCTTGATGATTTTGCCAAATTCCTTGAGTGCCTTGTAAAGCGGATGCTGTTTAGAATAGCTGTTAAGTCGTTTAAATAATTGGGAAGCGCTCGCCTCTTTAAGCTTGATGGTCACCACAAACCTCAGGATTTCATCCCAGTATTTTTCGATCAGGTCTACATCAATGTAGGCATCAGGCAAAATGGGATAGTTAAGCGCTTTGTAATGGGCTATTTTTTCAAAGCTGTACATGCGCTGCTTTGCAAAGCCTTTAATCCTAGGAGCAAAGTAGAAATCAAGTAAGTGGGTGACTCCAAATAGCAGCTCTGAATAGCCATGAGTATCGGTGGAGTGAATGTCACTTTGAATGACATCATTATGCATCAGCCCGTCAATGACATAAGCAACTTCTCGTTCATTGGCACTAATCACCGTTGAGTAGAAAGCCAGGTTTCGTTCATCTACAAAACTGTAGCTACTCACACCTTGACCTTGCCCAAAGTACTTAAAAGAATGGCTAGCCATAAGGGAGTCAACACTGAGTTCAAACTTCTGCCCATCACTGGAAGTATGCAGTTTTTCAGACTCAGAGCGATAAAATTCTGCCACAGTCATGGAATCCATCAAAGCTACGATCCTGTCATTTGCAGCGATCAGATTATCAAGGTTGAAATACCCATTAGCCGTTGTCTCTACTTCTGCTTCCCTTATACTCTTAGAGATGCGCAAAAGCTTGTTAAGGCCAATATTACAGCCATAGCCCATTATGCCTGCAAAGAAGCTTTGGTCACTCGGTCTTTGGTGTTGTCTGTGCTGCCAGTGTTCAAAACCCTCAAGAAACTGACCTTGACCATTTACGGTTTGCAATACTTCAGGCAAAGAAATGTAGTGACCTTTGGGAAAGAAATTGCTTAAGGGTTCTGCTTCAGAAGCTTCCGCTTTGGGGGTTGAAAGTACAAAAGTGTTCTTTTTTCTTAGCTTAATAAAGGGATTTAGGCTTTGAAGAATCCCCGTGTTTATTTGGTGATACTGTGTATCAAGCCTCTCTTTTAGCCCTGCAATGACAGAAGCTGCCTTCTCAAACTCGGTCATACCAGCTTTTGCCAGATACTCAGCTCTGTGAGTTTGCCATTTTTCAAGGGGGATGAGATAGTCATCAAGAGAGCGATACTTATAAGAATGTTTAATGTGCAACCTGCCTGACTTTAACTTCTCAGCTACTTCCCTGAATAACAGAATTTTGTAGAGCGAGATTCTGAACTTGCCTTTTTCGTCATACAAAACCTGCTGCTCTTCTTCTGATAGAAAAGCTATAGGTGATGTATGACTAATACTGCCTTCCTTAGCTTGAAAATAGCTAACTGCTTCTAACAGGGGTTTATCTTTACCCTTGAAGTCCAGAAACTTAAGGATACCCGCTACTCTATTTTGTAGCTGCCTAGATTTGGACTCGAGCAAGTCATAATACTCAGCGTCCTCGAGCGTCTTTCTGGTTTTATCATCCAGCAAATCCAGCTCTTCTTCAGCTGCAGAGCGCTCGGTTTTTATCAGTAATAAGAGGTCTACGATCTGCTCGAGTTTAGCTTCCGAGTTCAAATCTTTATTGGCTGTAATGGATTCAATGGAGTCTAGAGGCGAACGAAAACCCCTTTGTACCAGGCTGACCAAACGCTTAACTGAACGCCTGTACTCTTTATGGTGTTCAAAAACTTTGTCTTTATGTTCACGATCTACAGCATTTAAAGTGGTTTGCGTTGTTTTTAAGAGAATGTCTATAAGAACATCCTGCCCCCTGTAGAGCTGATGGGCAATAAAGGCAATAAGGTGTAAGTACCTGTCTTCTTTAGACCGCCTGAGGGTCTGAAAGCTTCTGGCATTTAAAACAGATTGGGCATAATACTGCAGACCTTCATGGGGTAAGGCTAAAACATCAAGTATGCTTTCAAGACTTTGGTACTGACGTTTGAATTGCTCAACATTAGTAATCGTCTCGTTGATTTTCCTAGGTTTAACCGATTGGGAGAAGCGTTTGAGTAAGCTGAGCGTGTACCGCTGTACTTGTTTTCCCTCAACAGATTCTTGTCCGAGTAAGTTATTGAGTAGCTGTTTCTGATCAGCGTTAAGGTTTACCTTGATGCTAGCCAACAACTCCTCTTTATGCTTTTGCATTTCTCGACCAATTACCCTTGATAAGGCATGGTAGGTGGGTATTTCAATTCGATGCCGAAGGAGATTTTCAATGAGCTGTTGCAGAATGATTTTAGGTCGCTTTTGAGAACGAACCATAATTTTCAGGTCAGGTAATACTTTGGCCTCAGCTGCTTTGCTATAGGCTTCAAAATTAAAGTACTCAAGGATCATCTGTTTATGACGTTGCTGGGTTACGCGGTCATAAGTTCGTGTTTCAAGCTTTTCTGGATCAAGACCTAGTTGCTTAGCAGCATAAGCTACATCAACGTCATGAAAGTCCTTTGTGTAGAACCGTTTTGTGGCTTTGAAATAGCCCACACTTACCAGAAAGAAAACACGTGTACTCGGGCTGCGTAAAGTTTCAAGGATGGGCTTTAAACCCTCTGTTAGCTTGAGATATTGTTTACGCTCATGACTTGTTAAGTTAGGGGGCTGATCAAAGTGTTTTCGTTCATCGGGGTTTAAAATGCTTATTTTTGCCATAGGACCTAGCCTAATCATCAGCAGACCTCAAGCATGTTTTGGTCTTTTCAAAAAACGGGTATAAAAATAAAGACTTGTTTTCCCATTGTTTATTGTGTTATCTAGACTTTTCAATAAACGGTCGTTTTTTGAAAAATAGACTATGACTAAATCCCCCTCTCCATTACGCATTGCACTCTGGACTAGAGTTTCCAAAGGTGAACAAGATCCAGCTACGCAACTTGAGCCTTTAAAAGAGCTTGCTAGCAACTTAAAGGGTGAGCTTGTTAAAGAGTATGTCCTTTGGGAAACGGCTAGGCGAGGTAAACGAGAGCGCAAAGCCTTTGATCAAATGATGGCGGATGCTTCAAGGCGTGAGTTTGATTTACTGCTTTTCTACAGGCTTGATCGTTTTTCCAGAGAAGGAATTCGCAAGACCATGATTTACTTACAGCAGTTGGAATCCTTTGGGGTTGCCTTTAAAAGCCACCAGGAACCATATCTTGATTCTCAGAATGAGCTTATCAGGCATGTGGTTTTAGGACTCTTAAGTTATGTGGCTGAGTATGAAGCTTTAAAAATCAGCGAGAACACCAAACGTAAACTCGCTGATTTAAAACGCAAAGGTAAGAAATTAGGCAGACCTTCTAAGTTTCAGGAGCTCAAACCCCAGTTAATCAAGCTCAAACAAGAACAAATGACGCCCTCAGAGGTCGCCAGACAATTAAAAATCAGTTACAACTCGGCTAGAAGTTATCTGGAGCGCTTAGATTAAAGCTTAGCTGCTCACAGGAAAAGTAAGCTTCCTTATGAATCATTTTGTCCGAATTTGCAGTTTTAACCAACATTGGGCCTACAATGAGTCAGGCAAAAGATGTTCTTCAAACCTATCAGAAATACTATGTTGATAGAGACTACGAACAAGTAGATTTGTTTCAATTGTTAAAGAGCGAGTTTGCAATCAGTCACATCATTTATCCTGGAAGCTTCATTCATATCTCTCCTTCTGATTTAGAAGCTTATTTTTTGGCAAAAGCTAGTACGCCCTTGAGCAAAGACTACCTTCATACGTTAGGTCGAGGGGTCGGTTATACCAAAACAGCTCCTTTAGATTTTTTTCGCAGGGTATCGGGATAGTGGTAAGAGCTTAAAGTTATGTCACACCCAAACATTGAAGTCGTTGCCAGATCTGAACTTGGGTTTTATGCCTTACACTTGGATACTTAGCCGTGAATGTAGACAAATCTATTCACAAACCCCAGATGTATATCACACCAGAGAAGGCAGCTGACACGGTGATGCATCACCTATCTGCTGATTCACGACTTATCGTAACCGGGCAAATAGGTTGCGGAAAGACGACATTGGCAAGGAAAATATGCTCCCTTTTAACGCTAACTCACCTGGAGATTGATGATTTTTGTGATGATCCAGATCCACTGGTTTCTGCGGCTGAAGCGGCGCGTACCCTGAAAGGGGGTTGGGTAGCCGAAGCCAATGTTTGGCAAATTCCACCTACGATATGGGAGGCTTCAGATTTTGTGATCTTCCTCGATTATGCTAACTGGATCCATTACATTGGCATCATCCGACGTTGCATTAGAAGGTGCTTAAGGGCAAAGACCTGGGTGAACGTGCAGCACTCGGTTAAAGAAGAGTTCTCTCACCTAAAAATAGTCTATTTATACGCTAACGAAAACCGAAGAACCTGGCAAAAACAAGGGGGGATTACCAGTAGCACGACAGCTGTTATCAGGTGCACTTCACGGTATGAGACCAGGAGACTATTTGCCCAACTAAGTACAAACATCCAGAAGTGAGTAATAGCAAGATGCTAGGGATTTTGATTGTAAATACATAACCACATTGGCAAAGGCTCCTTGACTCGATGTGTCATAAACCTGGCAAGGATCTGAAATTCTACACATTTAATCTCTGGATATGCGCGTTAAACCCTTGCTTCAAACCCTTTTTCCATAAGGATACATTTTTGATACCCTAACTTACTGAATTTTCAACTTGAGAAAGGAAGTAAGGTATGAACAGAAATATCGCTTTGCTTAGTGTTTTCGTTCTTTTTATAGGCTTTCAATCTTTGTCAAGGGCTCAAGAACGAACGGTTAGTGATATTAATGAAGATATTGCTGTCCTCGAGTATTGGCAAAACACGTTAAGTAATGAAAGAGCTCGCCTGCAAAATGCCTGGGAAGATCCAGGTATTCTAGTCGTTTATAGTCCAGCTTCAGCTTCATGGCGTTCATTCTCTAGAGACCAGGCTGAAGAAATTCTAGAAAGTGTTATTGCTTCCGCTAAGTTAAGCAATGAAAATCTAATTTATCAAGTTACTGATCGGTTAGGTCTTCCGCGCATTTTAGTTGAAACTGCACTCAGCACGCCAGGTGCTAAAGCGCCTGCTGTGCTTGATTTTTACCAGTCAAGCTTAACAGCTCAGGTTGAGGCGGACATTGGCGAAACTGATCTGCTGATTGGCGAGCTTGAAGAAGAAATTATTAGGCTCAATCAAGAAAAACAGGCTTTGCTTGCGCCTGGTCCAGCTGCAGTGCAGTGCGATCTTAGTGGTTCGTGGAATGGTAATGACTGGGGTGATATTAACCTTAACCAAAGTAGTACGGGCTATTCAGGAACTTACACCAGTACTTATGAAGACGATACTGGAGACATTACGATCAATATCACAACCTTAGAAGGGACCTGGGGAGAGACCAATCGAAAAGGAGAGCTATTTGACATTGTTATTTCAGAAGATGGTTGCTCGATTAGCGGTTCCTGGAATGTAACAAGCGATGACGACCTGGGTCCTGCTGTGGAGCAGGCTAGTTTCAACTGGACTAAGAACTAGGTCACAGTTTAAGTAAGAATTGAAACGGACTTTACCGTGACTTATCAAAATGCAAATAGGAGCTGTTTCAAATCGCTAGATTAGAATCGTCTACACCACTGAATTTTGGTTATTGTGTTCCATAGGGCAGGATAAATGAACTTTGAACCTGGGGAAATAAATATCATCTGCACTCATCTGACGGCATCACGACATTTTTATGAAGAGATTCTTGGGTTTGAATTTATTGAAGAAGAGCAAGGTGCAGTTCGCCTAAGCTGTAAGCAGCAGAATTTTCTTCTTTATAAAAGAAGCCTATATTTTTCTTCATTCGCGAAAGGTTACGATGATTGAAGCGCTTGCCCATAATGGTCGGAGTTTTAAGATTAGTGATCCTGACGGGTTAATTATTGAAATTATCCGAACCTAGCTAAGTACAACCAAGTTAAAAAAGTAGTTTAATGAAAACGCTATTCCCCGGTCCATAACCGCTTCACGCTAGCCGAAAATCCTTGATTTTCAGCTTGGAGGTACTTAGCTACTGCTTGGCGTTAGCCCAATCGCAAATCTTTTGTAGAGTATAAAAAAGAAAACCCGACCTGCGTCGGGTTTAAGGAGAAAGAAAAATGAAAAATTCTAGTAAAGGGGTTCGGCTGAACATTTAGGCTCGAGCCTGTCAGCTAAGCGGTGCAAACTTAAAGCCAACTTGCTCCTCAAGCTTTTTCTTGGCAACAAACGTTCTATGGCTAGTTCTTTTCTTATAGACTCAGTACGTTCAATAGCCTGTCTATAGTAAACATCATGGTTATACATAACTGCCTCCCAGGGCAAACCTAAGGCAAACCTTAGGGAAATGACTTGTACCTCTCGTTAACCAATCAAAATTCGGGCGTTTGCCCTTTGTGGCTAAGTTTAGATGCACTGTTTGACTACGCCGGCATCTGACTCAGACTAATAGCGGTAAGGTTCATAGTCCTTTTCACAAGTCTTTAGGCTTTGCCGCCAGGAGACAGTTAAGCTTTTGGGCTTAGCTGATGTAGCGGTTTAGCCAGTACTTTTGAATTCGCGGTTGTCTTTCCTTGTCTGGCGAGATTTGCTGTATGCGGTAGCTTTTGCTCAGACGCTGCATTTCTTTGTTCTTTTCACTGGCGAGCGTATACATAAGTTGAGTATGAATCATAGGTCATCCTTTCAGGCACAGCTCGAGGCTGAGGCTTGCAAAATAGAATATGAAGTGCTTTTTAGGGGAATAAAAAACCCGGTGTCTGTGGCACCGGGAAAACTTACTTAGCTTTATCTTTTACGATAGCCTAAGTCGATCGTTTCCCATCGGTGCAAAACCGTCAACCTTGAGTCGAAGTGCCGCACAATTTGTTGCGCTTTCTAAGATCTGCTTAATCACGTTTTTTGCACCTGCCTTTCTGGCTCGAGTTGAGCGAAGAGTAGTCTAGCAAGAAATATGCAAATATGCAAGTGTATATTCCGTATGCGATTTCACTCATAAATGCCTGGTGTTTTTAGATACTTTCTGGCAATTCTTGTAGCCATACATTGGCATATGTAGCAAGTCAACCTTCAGATCACGCAAAAGTACCGCTAGAAGGGGAACTATAAAGCAACTTTCTCTACGATAAGATACTACTGCTATAGCAAAGAAAAAAGAGTGGCTTAACCACTCTGCACATCCTTTTATTTGGGCTAATGCGTTTTTTAATCAGCGTATGCTCTAAAGACTGCGGTAACAGCTTCTAAAACAGATTGACCTGCTCCAGTATCTAGGGGAGCGCCACTTGAATCTTTGGCCAACCACTTTTCTTTTTCTGACCATACATAGCCAACGCAGCGAGCTGCAACATTAACTTTCATGGAACCATCTGAGGAAGGAAGGAGAGCAAATCGCTTGGGTAGTGTTGTTTCCATCCCTGAAATATTTGGGTAGATGCTTGTCATCATCCTGAATCTCCTTCACCAAACCACTGTTCTTTCTGCTGCCTGGCTTGATGCAAGCACTCTAACAAGCAAACTCTTACAAAATTCTTACAAAGTTTCATCTCATTGCTAGGATTTTCTCATAATTGTTACAAAAATCTGACAAAAATAGTGCTAAAACACTTTGCTAGAGGGAAAAACTTCACATCTATACATGGAAATCGTTTTACTTTTAACTCGAGCCCCAACTTATATGAAGAAAAAGGCTCGAGCTCTCATCTTAATAGCTCAACTCGTCCAGTCGAGCACACCAAACTGCACGTCAGGGTTAACATCCTTGTTGTAATCTACCCCTGGCATGTCAAATCCAAAGAGTTTTAAAAATTCATGCTTATACAGCGCGTAGTCAGTAAGCTCGTAAAGGGTTTCCTGCTCGACTTCATCCCAGAGGCGATTACACTCAGCCTGCACATCTTCCCGCAACTCCCAGTCATCAACCCGCAAACGCCCTTCATCATCTGTAAGCATCTCACCATCTTTTGGGTAAAGCCTGGTACTCATAAGACGATAAATCTGCTCGATGCAACCTTCATGCACACCTTTTTCCTTCATGACCTTAAACGCAATAGCAATATAAAGAGGTAAAACAGGAATCGCCGAACTTGCCTGAGTTACTACACTTTTCAAAACACTAACATAGGCCGAACCACCTAGCTCAGTAAGACGCCTGGTATTTTCTCTGGCGGCACGCTCGAGGTCTTCTTTTGCCTTACCAATGCTGCCATGCCAGTAAAGTGGCCAGGTAATTTCGGTACCTATATAGCTATAAGCCGTTGTTTTAAAACCGTCAGCCAGCACGCCAGCATCCTTAAGTGCTGTGACCCAGAGTTCCCAATCCTGACCGCCCATAACCTTGACCGTACTCTCAATTTCTTCGGCAGTTGCGGGTTCAACGGTATCGGTGTAAACCTCGTCTTTGCCTGTATTAATCGCTTTAGAGGTAAACGGTTCCCCAATGGGTTTTAGGGTACTGCGTGCAATTTCACCTGTATCGGGCATTTTGCGAACAGGCGCAGCAATGGAGTAAACCAGCAAGTCAATTTGCCCCAGGTCTTCTTTAATAATATCGATGACTTTTGCCCTCGTTTCATGCGCAAAAGCGTCTGCATTAATGCTTTTGCTATAAAGCCTCTCGGCTTTGGCAGCTTTGTCAAAGGCAGCAGTGTTATACCAACCCGCCGTTCCTGGCTTTTTATCCGTTCCGGGTTTGTCAAAGAAAACGCCAATGGTACTGGCTCCACAAGCGAAGGCTGACGTTATACGCGAAGCTAAACCGTAACCCGTAGAGCAACCAATGACCAGCACACGTTTTGGACCATGACTTATCGGCGCTTGCGATTTAACATAAGCAATTTGTTCGTTAACATTGGCTTCACAACCTGTAGGATGCGTGGTGGTACAAATAAACCCTCTGATTCTTGGCTCAATAATCATGTTAGACCTCACATTTCTTTCTACACACTATGGGTTCAAGATACCATTTTAGTGAGATAGGAAATTGTCCAGAGAAAAATAAAATGGGGTATTATCCCGAATCAGACCATGTAATGCTTTGTAAAGGATGCGGGTCGTTCACAACTTTTGTTCAAAACCAAAGATGCCGCTAGCATTGGCTATACCAAAAACAAAAGCCAGAAACACAGTTCTGGCTCGTGGTGCTAGTCAGAAAGTATTACCACTCTTCAGAGGCAAAGAGACTGTCTAGTTTATTTCTGGCTTCAGCTGCTTTAGCTTTTTCGCCTCTGGCTTCCCAAACTTTGGCGACACCTTCCCAGGCAGTTTCACTAAAGGGTTCATGTTCGGTCATAAGCTGGAAGAAACGCGTTGAAGCCTCGAACTCGTTTTGCTCATAAGCAGTCTCAGCGGCCGACTGTAACAGGGTCAGCTGATCCGCATGAATGCTAAGACGGGTATCTTCTACCCAGGTCGAATCAAAGCCCATCAAAAAATCACCGCGGTAAACGTCTATGGCACGGCTATAGTCAAGAATGCGGTTGCTTTCTTTGGCCTTAATGCTCAGTTGACGGTACTGGTCAATATCGTACTCTATGCGGAATTTGCTATGCAGATAATAGCGGCGGTTTGCTGATTCTATGAGCTCGCCGCCCATTGCCTTACGCAGACGGTAAAGCGTAGTGTGAAAACTGCTGCTGGCTTTTGACTCAGATTTTCCTGGCCACAGCGCCTCAGCCACCTCAAAGGTAGTCACGCCATTGCGGTGCTCGAGTAAGTAAAACAGAAGTTCAAGCGCCTTTAATGAGTCCCAGTCAAGTCGCTCACCATTTTGCTCAACCATCGGCGCACCCAGCGCTCTGGCACGGACCATGCCTTCAACAGGGCGGCGCAGTTCAGCAATACGCTTTAAACGTACTTCAACGGCTTCGACCAGTTCTTCACGGGCAAAGGGCTTGGTTAAATAATCATCGGCGCCAAGCGTCATACCCCGGCGAATATTGCTACGATCAGTTAATGCTGTCAAAAATAAAAAAGGAACCGACCTGAGTTCGGTGATCTCTCTAACCTTGCTATAAAAGCCAAAGCCATCCAAGGCTGGCATAGTAATGTCACTCACAATAACGTCAGGCCTAAGACCCTCTTTGAGTTCATCCAAAGCATCATAGGGATTGTCATATGCCAAGACGCTATAGCCAGCACTCTCTAAACTAACTTGCGTTAGCTTCAAGATGCCTAAATCATCATCAACAGCTACAATTAGTGTTGCGGACATAGTCGTTAGTCTAGCCTACCCATTCTATGAAGAATATGAAACTTTCCGCCTTGGCGTCATTTCACTATTCCTTAGTGTAAAAGCTTACGAAGCTCGGTGCCTCTGTAAACCTTTGCCCGTCTTGTTCTGGACAACCATCACAAGCTACTAAACCATGCTTATGCATTAGAAGCTTAGACAAAATAGCTTGTTTTATAAGTTGCATCGATTCTTACCTTTTCTCTTTAGTCGCAGCTGCACACAAAACTGCAGGATCATCGCCAATAATAGCGTTGACCCCAGCTTCATAAAGCGAGGTAATTCTCATTGGCTCATTTACCGTCCAGGTATTGATTGCCAGTCCTTTGTCCCTGGCGCGCCTTAATAACTCAGAGCTTACCTGCGACTCATGAGGATGAATAGCATCAACATGAAACCAAGGGGCCAGCCAACCATGACGAAAATACCAGGGCATGTCAGGGCTATAAAGCAGGCCGAGCCTCGCCCGCTGACTCAGCAAGCGTAGATGTAAGAGGGACAGTGGGTTAAAGCTCGAAAAAATGACTCGGTCCAGCAAACCTGCCTCTTTGACGGCAAAAAGTGTATCGTGCTCGAGCCTCGACCAGAGAGCCTCTGTTTTAAGTTCCAGGTTTAAGAGCGTGCCAGGGTACTGCTTTGCCAGTTCAAAGAGTTCCTCTAAGGTGCCGAAAGGCTCACCCGACGTTTCTAGCTCATGAAACCGCATCTGGGTTAACCGATCTTCTTTGACTTTGGCGTCATGAAACAGCACCAGCCTGCCATCTTTGGTTCGCTGCACATCACACTCAATGCCATCTAGGCCTTCATCAAATGCCAGCTTAAAAGCTTCAAGCGTATTTTCGGGCTTTTTACCCCGCACCCCCCTGTGGCCTATAAGCAAAGGGGGCTGCCGAGTCACGCCCGGTACTGTGCGCGGTTTCCAGAAGGCAAAGCGCCAGAGCAGCAGCAGAATAATCAGATAAAGTAACGGCATGATCAAACCAACCCTCAACTGAATTAGCTAAGAATATCAAGCAGACAAAGAGCGTGGTCGCAGTTGACATGCATTAGCTCTGCTTTAGCAACATGAAACTGGCTCGAGGCCAAGATAAAGTCAATCCGCTCAGGGTTAAAAATACTCGAGCTTTCTTGAGGTAAAACATCTTGCAGTTCAAAACGTGAAATAAGCTCGGGAAACGTCCTTAGGACAGCAGAAAGATTAAAGTCACCGCAGAAAAGGAGGGGTTCAGAGAGATGCTCGAGCCACAAAAGCTCGAGTTCTCTGGCAAAAGCCTTGCCCTTTGGGCTTTCATAGCTAGCCCCAAAAAACTCGAGGGGGATGAGATGGGTATTTGCTAGCGTAAAGGTTTCAAACTTAAAAACCTGCGTAACCTTGTCATGAACTTTTGGATAGGTGCCATCAGGTAAAAGCGGCAAGTTCAGCTCAAACCTGGGTTTAGGGTGGCAAATCTCAGCCTTAAGTTCAAAAGGATAGCGCGACAAAACAGCATTTGCCAGCTGGTAACTGGGGTCAACATGAGAGGGACTGGCTATCGTAACGAACTGCTGAGCCAGACCAAGCGCTCTGGCGATTTCTTCAGCTTGAGAACGAACCTCGTTAATATGTACTTCTTGCAAGCAAACAATATCTGGAGACTGCTCGAGCAATAGGGTGATGAAATAATCTAGCTTTTCTTCTGGGGTATAAGTGACAGGCTCGAGCCCTGCCAGAGGAAAACCCCCATTAATATTCCAGCTAATCAGACGCACACCGAAGTATA
Source organism: Trueperaceae bacterium (assembly GCA_020431825.1). Classification (GTDB taxonomy): domain Bacteria; phylum Deinococcota; class Deinococci; order Deinococcales; family Trueperaceae; genus JAHEBB01. The sequence continues at coordinate 13,083 of JAGQHN010000085.1, forward strand.
AATTTATTTGGGCTGATTTGGCTTATGAAGCTTAACAGGCGTACCCTTTTTGGAAAGCCGCAAATTAAGCAACTCCACCACAATACTAAAGCCCATCGCAAAGTAAATATAGCCTTTAGGAATATGATAGTGGAAACCTTCGGCAACCAGCGACATGCCAATAAGTAATAAAAAGCTCAAAGCCAGCATCTTTACTGTTGGGTGATCTTCTACAAACTTGCTTACCGGGCCAGCTGCAAACAGCATAATGCCAACCGCAATAATAACTGCCAGAATCATAACGGCTAACTCATCGGCCATGCCGACAGCCGTTATCACCGAATCTAGCGAAAAAACGATGTCCAGCAACATAATTTGGATGATAACCCCAGAAAAACTTACGGCTTTTCTTTCTGTACCATGAGCCTCTTCACCCTCGAGCTTCTGGTGTATTTCATGGGTAGCTTTATAAAGCAGGAATAAGCCGCCCCCCAGCAAAATCAAATCTCGCCCTGAAATACCGCGACCCAATATCTCAAACAGGGGGTTAGTGAGTCTAACCACCCAGGCAATGGAAAAAAGCAGGAGAATGCGCATAAGCATAGCCAAAGCAAGCCCTAAAGTTCTTGCTCTTCCTTGCTCAGACGGGGGCAACTTGCCCGAAAGAATAGAAATAAAAATGATATTGTCTATACCAAGGACAATTTCCAAGATGGTCAAAGTGAGTAGGGCAATCCAGGCATTCGGGTCAGATGTCCAGGCAAACCATTCCATGAGTCTAGAGTTTATCCTCATAAAACAGAGAAGTATGTGTGTTCTCTGGTATTTAAGAGGCTCGAGGCTTGACAGATAAACTACCTAGGATTACTATATAGTTAACTACCTAGGATTTCTATATACAAGGAGCTCATATGTCAGACAACAGTTTGTTACGCGGCAACCTGGATCTTATTTTGCTCAGCATTCTGGAAGATAGCCCCAAATATGGCCTTGAAATCATAAGTGAGGCTAACCTGCGCACCGATGGCTACTTTAGCTTTAAAGAAGGCAGCCTCTACCCTGCCCTGCACCGCCTGGAGAAGGCCAAACTGGTCAAGGCAGAGTTTGCCCCCAGTGATAGTGGTGGCCCCCGCAGACGTTACTACTACCTGACTGAGGCAGGAAAAAAGCAGCTTACCCAAAAACGCGCCGAGTTTGAAACCTTTAACAGCAAAGTACGGGCACTCTGGGGGATGTGATGAATAGGGACATCGAGCGCTATTTAAATAGAGCGACAAAAGGTTTAGCAGGCAAAAAGCGAAGCGAAGTTAAAGAGGAACTAAGAGCACATATTCAGGAGAAACTCTTAGGCTACCAAGTAGCAGGTTTAAATCAATCTGATGCCATTTCAAAAACGCTAAGCGACTTGGGGCAAGCCCGTACCCTTAACCATGCCATGCTGTTAACGTACCGGAAAACACCTTTTTTAGCCTTGAGTATAGGCTTTATACTGTTAAGTTTTGGCCTATTTACCCTCATTAACCGCTCCCATACCCAGTCTTTGGCTGTAACAAATATTTTTCCCTCGAGCCTTTGTCTTGAAAACACCCCTCGCTCTAACCTCCTTGAATGCCATCCAGGCCTTGACCTCTGGGTACATAGCGATGACCTGAAAAGGGTGCTCGAGTCTCAAGGGGTAACGTTTAACATGAAGTCTCAAACTAAGGATTGGGAAATCCCTTTTCCAGACCAAAAGAAAACGCTAAAAGATTGGCGAACGCTAAACATAGCAGAAGCTAGTACAAGTGAGGGATATTTATCCTTCTGGAGCATCATTAAAGACCTGTCTTTTGATCACACCGTCACAATTACTGACTTCTACCCGCTCAGTTTTGACATTGATGGTATAAGGCTCGAGCTTGATTTACCCGAATCAGGTTTGGACTTTATAAAACCTATAGTCGGAGAGTCAGTAAATGCGATGTTCAGCTCTGCTAGTAAGCAAAGCGATCTAAGCCATGCCAGACAAATCGTAGATGTAGCTGAGGACGGTATGTACGCCAGTGTCTCTGGCTTAAACTTTCATCCAGCTTTACTTGATATCGCTGCTAGCCAAAACAGAACCGTGAGCATTTTATTCTCAGGTCATAAGAGTGAAACCCTGCTCAAGCTGGAAAATGCAATAAAGGCAGGTCGCCTGGACTATCAGATTCTTTCACCTGAGCAATACTCGTTGCACCAGTAGAGCATAATAATGAGATTGCCGACTGCCTCAAGGAGGCTCGAGTCTAATCTTATGGGATCGAATAAGTCGTTAACTCGCTGCTATAGCCTTCTCCCAAACTTTTCACCATGCCAACATCTTTGGCATAGTAGCTCGAGCTGTTCACTGTCAGACTAATCGGAATCGACATGCCCATCATTTTAGAACTCAGATTCATGGTGATGGCGCTATCAATTTTCAGCGTGTCGAAACTGCCCGCCGCAACCGTAACCGATTCTTCAGCTGCAATTTTCTGATGAACGGCTACCGTACCTTCAACCTCTACAGTAACGCCCTCTTGAACCATGCTGCCTTTTACTTCGTAGCTCGAGTCCCACTCTTTACCGACCTGCCACTCACTGGCAGGAGGAAAGGAAATGCCGGTAGCGCTCAGCGTCTCAAAGGTAAAACCAGAGGAGTTACTGGCATAGTTCATCTGTAAAAGCCCCTCGTCACCGCACTGCCAGTTCACTGTTTGGGTAAAGTCCGTGAGTGTGGTGGTATAGCTAAAGCTCGAGTCTGTTACATCGCTAATGGTTTGTGTCATGTCTGAATTACCAATACCCGTTCCGGTCGTCTGATAGGTCCAGCTAGCTCCGTCTCTTATGGGAAAATAAGGATAATCACAGGCAAATACTTGCTGCGCAATCAGCAGTGAAACTACAATGAATCCGAATACTACCTTCCGCATAGTGCCTCCATACTAAAACAAGGGATTTCCCTTATTACCAGTATGGACAAAAGCGCATGTGGAGCATGTGGAATCAGTCGCTTGTCCAAGATACGTTAGACTCTGTTATGACCTTAACCCTTTACCCTGAAACCTTTGCTGTTTGTCAACTTTCCAAAAAGTCAAGTCTACCTGAGTGGGCGCAGTCAGGCAGATTTTTTTCTATTTCTAAAACGGAAGATGAACTTTCCGTTGTTTGCGAAACCGCACTCGTCCCTGAAGGCACCAAAGGTGATCTTGACTGGCGCGCCTTTAAACTTCACGGGCCTTTTGCCTTTGATGAGATTGGCGTTGTGGCGTCACTCACAGTTCCGCTGGCAAAAGCCAAAATTGGCGTTTTTGTTATTTCAACTTATGATACCGATTACCTGCTGGTAAAAGAGGCCAATCTGCAAAAGACACTCAGGGTTTTGAAAGGAAATAGGCATGAAGTTCTGGAACTCAAAGAGAAGAACTAAGCTGTGACCTCACACAATGAGCATCATAAAAGTAGTCGGGTTGGCTGGCTAAGAGCCGCGGTACTCGGGGCAAATGATGGCGTGGTCTCAGTTTCTAGTGTGGTGGTTGGGGTCGCCGCTGCCAGTGGCAGCAGTCAGGCAACTATTTTGCTGGCTGGCGTGGCAGCGCTGATTGCCGGAGCTATGTCGATGGCTGCCGGTGAGTATGTTTCGGTACAATCTCAAGCTGATACTGAAAAGGCTGACCTCGAGCTTGAGAAAAGCGAGCTTGAAAAACACCCTGAAAAAGAGCTGGAAGAGCTTACCTCGATTTATATCGAGCGCGGTCTTGATGAAAATCTGGCAAGACAGGTCGCTGCGCAACTCACTGCCAAAGATGCACTTGGAAGCCACATGAGAGATGAACTGGGCATAACTGAAGCCCTAAAAGCCAAACCTATTCAGGCGGCTTTTGCTTCGGCAGCAGCTTTTATCGTAGGTGGCATTATTCCCGTGATTATCGCCTTTTTTAGCTCAGCCAGCATCGTAACCTACAGTGTTGGAGCAACCACCGTGATTGCCCTACTGTTATTGGGAGGATTAGCAGCTTATGCGGGCGGAGCATCTATCATCAAAGGCGCTTTACGTGTAACGATTTGGGGGGTTGCAGCTATGCTACTCACCGCCGCCATTGGCTCACTGTTTGGCGTTTCAGCTTAGGAGGTTTAAATGGCTAGACAAACGATTTCGAGTGGTGCTCCCTGGGAAAGCATTGTGGGGTACTCGAGGGCAGTCAAGGTTGGTAACTATGTCCACGTGGCTGGTACTACGTCGGTTGATAAAGACGGCAAGGTAGTAGGCAAAGATGACCCCTACAGCCAAACCAAACAGATTCTAAAAATTATAGAGGCTGCTCTTGCAGAAGCGGGCGCCACAATGAAAGATGTCGTGCGTAGCCGCATTTTTATAACAGATATAAGCCAGTGGGAAGCAGTTGGACGAGCGCATGGCGAAGTCTTTGGTGAGATTCGTCCAGCAGCCACAATGGTCGAGGTCAAAGCCCTGATCAACCCTGAGTTAATGGTTGAAATTGAGGTAGATGCCTACTTAGAGCCCCAGGACAAAATCTAAAACTTCTTTGGGGTTCATATTGGTTCTGACTCTGGGCAAAAGTCTGGCAATCGTGGTGGGCCCTACCCGGTTTCCAGCAAATACGGCAGCGTAGTTACTAAGACCATCGGTTTCAGAAGCGTGAAAGGTAAGTACGTCTGCTTCGCTACCCCTGGCAATTTCCTTAACTTCTTGCGCCAGCACCGGACTTGCTGCCACAATATACATTTGCCCATTATGATTGGATAAAAAGAGATTTCTGGCGACATCTTCCTGAGCAAAAATATAGTTGCTGAGTTTCATAGCACAGGTTTCTAAAAGCGGCAAGACGTTGCGAGTGCCATCACTCAAATCAACAGGTGTTTCTGCCGGACGATACACGATAAGCCTGGGGTAAACGCTGTCATTGCGAATCACTGCCCAAAAGGCGATCTGATTGCGGTTAGCACTCGAGGCTGCCACCAAAGCTACGGGTTTAAGGTCTGGTGCGACCTGGCTAATAATTGCACTCAGTGCCCGAATGATACCGCCACGACTCAAATCACCACTCTCGACACTTATAGGAAGGTCGTACCAGCTGCTAAAACGACTTAGCATTTCCTGCCAGGCTTCAGGACTTAGGCTATCTGCCTGCCAGCTTTCTGCTAACAAGTCCCGCTCGGCTAGCCAGCTTGCTAAACCGTACTCGGGCGAATTCGCATCCAGTGAAAACCAGAACGGCAGGGTCATTCTTTGAGGTAGGGCAGGCTCGAGCAAATCAACTGCCTGCTTCAGGTACTGAGCCGCTTCTAAGCCTGTAGCAGTTTGGGACAGTTCTTCACCACTTAAACCATTTTCCAGCTCAGATAAACAAAGTTGTGCCTGAGCAAAGCCCAAGCACAACGCAAGCAAAACAAAACCAAATAAGCGACGCATGGTCAAAGTCTAGCGAATGAACCTATAGACTGGCGTGAGAACTTCCTTAATAGCTCACACAAGCTATTTAATACTGACGCTGTAGCTCGAGCTTCCTGCAGGAGCAGCTTCATTTTCTCCTGAAACAATCAGTTGTCCGTTGGCTGGTGTTGTAAAGTTCAAGGTATAAGTGTCAAGCCCTGGACCAATCACCTGACTATCAAGCAAAGTACCATTACTGAATGCCTGTACCCTTAAGCGTATAGCCGTTGACGCTTTTGTATTCACCTCAACTGTATTTGCATCACTAAGCGTAAAGCAGTCTAAATCATCAAGCGTTTCTATAGCAGCGTCTGCGGTTATAACAATGGCACTGGTTTTTAAAGCTGTTCCAGTGCAATTGGCATCATCAGGTTCAGCTGTATCTTGATAAATGTCGTCATAGACAAACAGGTTATAGGTGGCAATGAGACTCGATTGCACTTTTAAGTAATAGGTGCCTGGCTCGTTTCGAATAATGATACAGGGACCGCGGCACACCACATTGGTGCTAATCGCCTGAGTTTTCAGGGTAGCTAAACTATCACCCACAAAAACATCTGCACTATTGCTTTTAGCTATCAGACGCTGATCTGCGTCATAAAGACCAATGGCGACATCATCAGTGGTTTGAAGTTCAAAATAAATAAGAGGCTGCGTTAAGCCTGAAGGCACGGTAAGTTTATAAACCTTCTGATCAACAATGCCAATAGTTTCATTGCTGCGGACTGGGGTGTTTGGATCAGCAATAGCCGTTACAGCATCGGCTACAACCACTGTAATAGTAGCCGCCCGACTGGGAATATCGGCTGTTACTGTAATCGTGTATGTTCCTGCAGTACCGGGGGCTGTGTAGTCAACCACGCTACCTGTTGTCCGTGACAAGGTACCCTGCGAAGCTGACCAGCTAAAAAGCGCTACCTCAGCCGAACTTATCGAGGCACTAAGACGCGCTGTTTCGCCTGGGGCCAGGAGTAAACTATCTGGACTTACCAAAACTCGAGGCAGGTTACTCACCTGACACGCAGTGAGCATAAGCAAAACAAGCAAGATCAAAGGGGTTAGTTTTTTCATTCAATCCTCCAAAGCATCTGCCTGAGTATAAACCGTTAAGCGACTTTTGAACTTGGGCTTTCCTTCATTCAAAAAAGGCGACCTTAGGCCGCCTTTTCCATAGCTTAGGTATTTTCTTATTCAACGGTTAGAAAATACTGGCTTACACTCGAGGCAGCTGCACGGGAGTTACCAGAAAAGACCTTCACAATCATTCCTACTTCAACTGCTTGCGTTCCCTCAGGCTCCAGCGTCGCAATAAGGTTATTGCTGGCATCCAGTATTTGTGCGCGGGGGGAAACAACCGTTTGAGCAGCAGTCAGCTTCAAGAGGCCCGCCGTGGTAACCCGGTAAAAATCAACATCATTAATGGTCTCGAGCGCTCCCGAATTACTGCTGTCTATGGCAAAGGCATTGGCAGCCGCATCATTTTCTGGTTCATCTTTATCGCCAAAATCATCGACATAGGCAAAGAGGTTAAAGGTTACCTGTGAGGCATTTTGATTGGTGACTTTGGCAAAGGCTCGAGTCACCCCTACTGCGCTCTGATAAACACAGGAACCGCGGCAAGTCACCAAAATGCTGATACTTTGCGACTCTAAGCTCTTGCTTAAGCCCGATTCTCCAGCCGCAAAAAAGTCGGCTGAGCTACTGGTAGCAAATAGGCTCTTGAAGCCATCATTTTTATAAAGACCCAGCTGTAAAGGCTGATTGAGTTCAACAACCAGCGCTTCTTTAGATCCACTTGGTACATCGATTTGGAAGACTCGAGACGCCCCACCAGCAAGCGTGACCTCCGTCTTAATCGGACTATTTGGGTCACCATCACCGGTAATGGTCAGGGTTTCATCAGCAGGTAGAGGGTCAAGCACCGTTACCTGCTCACTTGCGCTAGCAGTACCGTTGGCACTGCTTACGCTGGCAGTAACCGTATAGACGCCAGCGGCCAGAGGCGGCGTATAGGTAACTTCAGCTCCCGTCGCGGGGCTAAAACTTCCCCCGGCAGAGCCGTCACTCCAGCTAATATCTACACTGTCAGCATTGCTGGCACTTGCCTTAAAGGCCTGTTTTTCACCAACACTCAGACTGACTGGCCCTGTTGGCTCAGTAATGCTCAGTGCAACCTGGGGTAAAACCGTTACCTTAACATTATCTTTAGCACCACCAAGAGAAGCAGTCACCTCAAAGCTCCCCGCGACTAAGGGTGCGGTGTAAACGACTTCGGGCCCCGCTTCGGGTACAAAACTCCCCCCAGCACTCGCATCACTCCAGCTAATGCTTGCCGTATCGCCACCCGTGACTGTAGCTTTAAACGTTTGCGTAGCACCTGCGGCCAAAGCTATGTCGGTGTCAGGTTCAGTGATTGTTACTCTTACCACGCTTACCTGACAGGCAACCAGTGCCAGCAAGAGTGTGGAAACCAAAACTATTCTTCTCATCAAACAACCTCCCATTTTATCAACCTGTTAAGGCAAGGGCTATTTTAACCAGAACCTTGCTCTAAAACTCAAATGGGTTGGGCTGCTACTCGAGCACCATCAGATAAGGGTAAAGCGCAGGTGCACCGGGTAAGAGTTCTATTTCCATATCATCATAGCTCTCACTGAGTTCAGCCAGCAGCGCTTCTGCTCGCTCTTCGCCAACATCACTACTGTAAAAAAGTGTGGCAACTTCATAGTCTTTAGCAAGGGGCTCGAGCATAGCCTTTAGGCTGGCTTCTGGGTCATCTTTAGCAACTTTAAGTCTGGTATCAAGCAACCCAATAAACTGTCCTTCATTTACTTCTACACCATCAATAGTGGCACTACGACTGGCAGTTGTGACCTCGAGGGTACGCGCATTATCAGCCGCCTCTTGCATTTCTTCTAACAGCTCATCTGGTTCCGCAGTTTCTTGAAAAAGGATGGCCGCAGCCAAACCCTGACCCATAGTACGGGTAGGTAGGACTTTAACCTCTTTATCTTTGACCAGTTCATTTACTCGCTCCGCTGCCATAATAATGTTTTTATTGTTGGGTAAAACAATGACATTGTGAGCACCAACACTGCGCACAGCATCGGCAATATCTTGCACACTCGGATTATTGGTTTGTCCACCACCAACGACTCTGGCTTTAAGACTGCGAAAAACTTTGGTAATGCCGTAACCATCACTTACAACCACCAGCCCGACATTGGCAGTGTCAGCTTCGGTCAGCTCACCCTGCAAAATTTCCGAGTGCTGCTCGGTCATATCCTCAACTTTGGTCTTAACCATCTTGCCATACTGGGCAACCAGTGCCAGAAGCTTTTCTGGCTCTTCCGTATGAATATGGCCTTTAACAAACCCTTCTGCGCCAACCACTAACAGAGAGTCGCCAAAGGATTGAACAGCCTCTTGAATGACCTTGGTATCTACTTTGACATTTGAGAGTAAAAACTCTGTACAGTAGCCAAATTCTTGTTCTTCGATGGTTTCCTGAGCCCGCTTTTCAATTTTAGGGGGTGGCGGCAGATCTTTGCCCTCAAAAAAAGCAATAATGCCTTCCAAAACACGTAAAAAGCCCAACCCCCCAGCATCTACCACGCCAGCTTGCTTTAGTAAAGGCAGCATATCAGGGGTCTTTTTTAAGGCTTCCTGTCCTGCGACCCAGGCACTCTTAAGCACCTGAATAGGGCTTTCACTCATTCTTTCTTTAATGCCTTCGGCAGCGCTGCGCACCACCGTTAAAATGGTGCCTTCCACTGGCTTAATCACCGCAGCATAGGCAGCTTTAGCAGCACTATGGAAAGCCTTAATCAGCTCAGAAGCTGTTAAGGTTTTATACTGCTTAATAGTTTCCGCAAAACCTTTGAGCACCTGAGACAAAATAACACCTGAGTTGCCCCTGGCACCTAATAAAGAGCCATAAGAAAGGGCATGAGCAAAATCAGTCATCGTCGTGGGGTTTTCTTCCGCCAGTTGGCGTCTGACCGACTGCATAGTGAGATGCATATTGGTACCTGTATCACCATCGGGAACCGGGTAGACATTCAGGGCATTTACTTCTTCTACAAAAACGCCTAACCAGTCGGTTGCATACTTAAAAGCCTTGGTCAAATCTTCAGCCGTCAGAGCCCTGGACTCTTTGGCAAGCGCACTACTCATTCATACCTCCAGCATGCCAGCTTAATATCAAAATGCGGACATACATGACTACTGCTACAGTCATTCGTTAGGGTATTCTACACAAGAAGCTTGGGTCTTGAGAGCAAAAATCCCTAAATTAACCTTAATCTAGGGGTAAATCCCAGATTTCCATGTTAGAAACCGTATGGCAACACCCTAAATTAAGACCAGTTAAATGAATAAACTAGCCTCTACTCGCATATTAGCAAAGACTATTAGCTCGAGTTTGGCGGCTAGCATAATCTCTCTTATGCCCTTATTACTCGCATTAAGCAGCTTCAGCTGATCAGCCCAAACC
>JAGQHN010000086.1 GCA_020431825.1 Trueperaceae bacterium
TAACCCTTTTTGAATTCATTCTGTGAAAAGGGATTAAGCATATTGGCAGATATTAGTTGAAGATGCTAGCCTTTCAATAACTCTAGACTAATTACAACAGAAGAGGGGCTAATCTTGAAAACCCTGACGCCCAAAAGGACAGACCATGAACCATGATATACGCTGGACCACAGACAAAATCAAACACAGGCTCGAGCTTATTCAACCTTTGATTTACAAAAAACGCTTAGCTTTAGAACCCTTTTCCTACATCGCACTCGACAATCCAAAAACTGAACCTCCCTTTGGTGCCGATACTACAACCTGGGAAAAAATTCCCTGGAATAGTTATTGGGGAAACTGGTTTACAGACTTTGCACTTGCTTCTACTTTCAAAATCCCAGATGAATGGGGAAATGAATCAATTACGCTACACCTGCCCCTCGGGGAAGCCGGGGACTTTAGCCATCCAGAAGTATTGGTTTACGTAGATGAGCAGATTATTTCGGCATGTGACCGGCACCACCAAGAGCTCTTTTTACCCAACAATTTTACTGACGGGAAAATTCACAAGCTATTTTTGCATGGCTGGACGGGCCTAGGGGGCTTTGCAAATGGACAAGAGCAAAGCAAACTGTTTATGCATGAATGCGCTGTAGTACAAATTGATAAAGACTTACGTGAGTTTGTTACAGCAGCAAAGATTACGCTTGGTGTAGTTAATGAGCTAAGTAACAATGATCCTGTCAGAGGAAACTTGCTCAATGCCCTAAATAACGCATTCAATAAGTTAGATACTCGAGCTCCCCTGAGCGACTATCTTTATGCCAGTGTTGCTGATGCCTACTCAGTATTAAAGAAGGGCATTGAACAGAGTGGTTCTCCGCTAGCTGTAAATATCATTGCGGTTGGCCATGCCCATATTGATGTTGCCTGGCTCTGGACTCTAGATCAAACACGCCGCAAGGCGGGCAGGTCGTTTAGTACCGCCCTTAAACTCATGGAGGAATTCCCTGATTATCACTTTTCACAGAGTCAGCCGCAACTCTATCAATATACCGAGGAAACGTACCCCGAGCTTTTTGAAGGTATTAAAGACAGGGTTGCTGAAGGGCGCTGGGAATTAATGGGAGGAACCTGGGTGGAGCCTGATTGCAATGCTATAGGGGCAGAATCATTAGCACGCCAGTTCCTGTTAGGCATTAACTATTTCCGGGAAAAGTTTGGTCAAGCTGGTACACCTGTGCTATGGCTGCCTGATACCTTTGGCTACGCCTGGGGCTTACCCCAGCTGATCAAAGAAGCGGGATTTAAGTATTTTGTCACCCATAAAATGAGTTGGAACCAGTACAACCAAATGCCTTTTCAAAGTTTGTGGTGGCAAGGTTTAGATGGTACAAAAGTGCTCACCCATTTTTTGACCACACCTGAAACCAATTGGGGTGGCCTCGAGTTTTCAACAACTTATAATGGTGATTTGTCCCCTAAGCAGGTCACCAAGACCTGGGATATCTATAAGCAGAAAGAAACCCATAATGAACTCATTACCGCTTATGGTTATGGTGATGGGGGCGGAGGTCCAACCAGGGAAATACTTGAAGGTCTAGGCTATATGAAAGATCATCCTGGTTTGCCTAAAGTCAGATCTGGCACAGTCAAGACATTTTTAGAGGGTCTTGAATCCCGTTCGTCTTCTCTGCCTACCTGGAACGGTGAATTTTATCTCGAGTATCACCGTGGTACCTATACCAGTCAGGCAAGGACTAAGCGCAATAATCGAAAAAATGAGTTTTTACTTCATGATGCAGAATTCTTAGCAGCCTGGGCTTCTCTAGCAACAGACTTTGAGTATCCTAAGCAAGATCTAAAACATGCCTGGGAACTGGTCTGCCTCAATCAATTTCATGATATTTTACCAGGTTCGTCTATAGGCCTTGTTTATCAGGATAGTGAGCGTGACCATGCCGAAGTTAGGCAAGTAGCTCAGGAGGTTAGAGACACTGCACTTAAGTGCTTAGCAGAAATGGTTCCTTCAGATTATTTAGCTGTAAACCCCACTTCCTTTTTTGGATCATCCTTTGCCCTATTGCCAGAAGTTTTACCCGAAGAAAAAACACTGTCTCAAAACGGTATTGCAGTAACTAAGCAAATCGTTGAAGAGGGCACCCTTATTGAGTTAGCTGACCTCGAGCCTTATTCACTTACGCCCTTAGCGTTAGTTGAAGTTACAGATTCGGAAACAAAAGACCTCTTTATTACCAAAGATGCTTCAGGGGTCATACTCGAGAACAGCCTACTTCGTATTGAGTTTAATCTGACAGGTGATATTACCCGCATCTTTGATAAAGCTTTACTTCGTGAGGTTCTGGCTGAAAACGCAAGAGCCAATGTTTTCCAAGTCTTTGAAGACCGTCCCTTACAGTTTGATGCCTGGGATATTGACATCTTTTACGATGACAAACAGTGGGAAGCCGAACCAGCGCACCATCTGGAAATAGTTGAAGTTGGGCCACTGAGAGCTGGTGTTAATATCAAACGCCGAATCATGAACAGTGAAGTGTCCCAACGAATCTACCTTTACCATAATTCTTACCGCCTTGATTTTGAAACAACACTTGATTGGCATGACCAACATATATTGCTTAAAGTGGCTTTTCCAGTCAATATTCTTAACATTAAGGCGACCTATGATATTCAATGGGGCAATGTCGAGCGCCCAACCCACCGTAATACATCCTGGGATTGGGGAAGATTTGAAACCTGTGCCTATAAGTGGGTGGATTTAAGCGAAGGCAATTACGGTGTCAGCTTACTTAATGATTGCAAACATGGACATGATGTTCAGGAAAATGTTATGCGCTTGACCTTGCTCAAAAGTGCTACCTCACCAGATGAAAATGCTGACCAGGGATTACATCAGGTAAGTTATAGCCTTTTCCCACATCAGGGTGATTGGCGAGAAGGTACGGTCAAAGAGAGCTATCATTTGAATAATCCAGTTTTGCTCCGTAGTAATCCAAATCAGGGTAAGAGTAAGGCCCAGTATCTTGTAAAAGTGGATGCTCCAAATGTCGTAATTGAGACGGTTAAACGTGCTGAAGATGGTGATGGTCTTATCGTACGTCTTTATGAAAATGAGCGTTGCCACAGCTCAATAAATCTACAGACAGGTTTTGACCTTGCAAAAGCGTATCGCTGTAATTTGCTGGAAGAAATACAAGAACCTCTTGAGCTTCTGGGAAATGCCGTCAAATTGCAGCTTCGCCCTTATCAAATCATGACACTGAGATTGATAGCTCGAGGCGCTCTATCTGAATAAACGACTACGCTTTAAAAGTGCCTATAGGTTAAAGTGGTTTCTGTCGAATTAGTTCAGCTTGGCTAAGCTCTGATGATGACCTAAGCAGCAGACTGTCCTAAAAGACACAGGTTTCCTCAATGGATTTGCTTGCAGTAGATGTAGATGTAGAGGTAAACCCAACTTATCAAACGCTTTTGCTCCCCGGTTTGAGCTCTCACTTACGATTTCTTAGAACCACCTGATTCCAAATAATAATCGGCTCTCGCCCATGGTTTGAGTGTCATCCTTTTAAGTTAGCTTGACACTCTTAACAAGACCCTTAGACTCATTTTGATTTTCCATCCTCGAACGCTTCACCAGGACCATAGGGTGCTAAGCTTACGGTAACGTATGGATTTAGAGCGGAAGTATCATGTTCTTGATACGCGAAACGCCATAGTTGCCTTAACAGCTCCTGTTTAATAGAATCCATACCAGCTTTATTTGCCAGGTTATTCATTTCATACGGATCATTTCTTAAATCATAAAGTTCATCAAAGTCAAATCCATTAAAAACATATTTATAATCCTTAGTTTTAACCGAACGCTGGATATAATAAAGTTCAACACCATTACATTGAGTAAAGATCGCTTCACGCCAAGTGTCTGGCTCTTCTCCGAGTAGAAAGGGCATGAGACTTTTGCCCGTCAGTTCATGTTGTGGTTGAAGACCTGCCACTTCTAAGAATGTTGGTGCAAAATCTGCCAGAGATACAAAGGAATCCACTGATCTGCCTGGGTTTTTAACACCAGCAGGAAAACGTATCGCCGCTGGTATATGATAGGCTCCCTCAAAACAAGCGATTCCTTTGGCAAATAACCCGTGATCCCCGCAGTAATCTCCGTGATCAGCACAAAAAAGGACAAGGGTATCTTGCGCTTGACCACTTTCATCCAGCGCCTTTAGTATTTTTCCGAACATATCGTCTATATAGCTACAAAACGCCCAGAAATGACGAATAGCATTCCGAACCTCATCCTCACTCATTTGTCCGAAGATCTGCTCTTTCAAACGGCGATAAAGGCCCGGCTTGTCAGTTAAAGTGTCGTAATAGCTTTCCGGCAAGGAGATATCCTCGAGTTCATAAAGATCTAAATATCTTTGGGGAACTACATAGGGATCATGGGGTGCATTAACCCCAACATAAAGGCACCATGGATTTGACGATCCCTTAAGTTTTCTAAGCTGCTGTGTTGCTTGACGCACCACTTCTTCATCATGTTTATCACCCTCATCAGGAGCAGTGCCGTAAACCAGAAAGTTTCCATATCCTGGTCGCCGGATGCTACCCTCTGTTCGTGGCTGAGCCTTTCCTGCTCCTTTCTCGTAATCTTCCCATTTTCGGCCATGATGGGTTCCAGGAACAGCACTTACAAACAACTCTTGCCAACCACGATCGCTGGGGCGTTCTTCGCTGCTGATGTGCCATTTACCACTGTAAAAAAGATCATAGCCTGCTTGACGCAGCCCATCAGAGAAGATCTGAACATCATCATTTAAGCCTCGACTAAGCGCCTGTTCGTTGCAGACATTGTTCCAAACACCATGGCGCGAGGGATAAAGACCTGTGAAAAAGGTGGCTCGAGACGGACAACAGTGAGGTGATGGGCAATACGCCTGTGTAAAGTTGACTGCCTCTTGCATATAAGCATCAAGGTTGGGCATCTTTGCAGGATGCTCAGGCAAAACGGTATCGGCACGCTGATGGTCAGTCATAAAAATGAGGATATTTGGTAGCATAGTTTCCTTACTTGATTCCAGTTCTGGTGATGCCTTGGATGAAATAGCGTTGGAACACCAGGAATACAACTACAATGGGAATTATTGAAAGAGCAACCATAGAAATGATCGCCGGGAAATCAGTAGCGTAATAACCCTTCATAAAATTAATACCAAGTTGAACGGTATACATATCTTTTTTGGTGAGTGCCACTAAGGGCCAGGCAAAAGCATTCCAGCGAGCGGTAACGCCTAAGATTATGAGAACTGCGATTGCAGGCTTTGATAGGGGAAGAACAATTCGTCTGAAGATAGTTAGCTCTCCGGCACCATCAATACGAGCAGCCTCAAGCAATTCATCCGGCATGTCAAGCATAAACTGACGCACAAAAAAGAGCCCAAAGGAATCGGCCATATGCGGTCCAATAACACTCCAATACGTATTTACCCAGTCAAATTTAGCAACCAGCAGAAACCTGGGGATGAGTAAAACCTGAAGGGGAATCATGAGCGTACTTAAGATGAGTAGAAAAAAGAAGTTGCGACCTCTAAAAGTGTATTTAGCGAAAGCAAAACCCGCTAGCAAGCTAAAGATAGTAAGGCCAAAGACCGATACGCCAACAATAAGAAGTGTGTTGCCATACCAGCGCAACCATGGTGACTGAGTCCATCCATTCACATAATTGTCAAAGACCAGGGTTTTAGGAAAGAGAAGCAAATCACGAGAATAGGCTTCTTCACGGGGCATAACCGTTGTAGCTAGCATCCAGTAAATTGGAAAAAACATGATGACTGCACCAATAAATAGTGCTAGCCAGATGAGCACAGAAGCTAAACGAGGTCTTCCCCTACCCCGAAATATACCATTCCGCCAGCTTATTAATGATTTTTGTGTATCGGCCATGGTTTAGATTCTTCCCCCTTCATTGGAAAACCTCCACTGCAGTAATGTAATCAACATGATGATGGCCATAAAAACAAGTCCTATTGCACTGGCATAGCCAAAACGCTGCGTTTGAAATGCCATGTTGTAAATAAAGACGGTCAACACCGTCGTTGAGTATCCGGGTCCACCATTCGTCATAATAAAAACAAGGTCAAAAGCCTCAAACGAATAAATGATGTTCAGAATAATGAGCAAAAAAGTGGTTGGTTTTAGGAGCGGCAGCACAATGTGCCAGAACTGTTGGCGTGGCGTAGCACCGTCTAGCCGTGCAGACTCGAGTAACTCATTGGGAACTGCCTGTAAACCTGCCAAATAAATAAGCATATTAAACCCAAGCCGTATCCAAACTGTTGTGATGACAACCGTAATCAGAGCCATTTCGCGGCTAGATAGCCAGCGAACTTTCTCAAACCCCAAGGCTAACAGAAGTTTATTAATGATGCCGAAGCTATCCCCAAAAAGCCAACCGGCGGTCGTTCCAGTCGCAACAGCCGAGATCACAAAAGGCAAGAAATATACAGTTCTAAAGATTGCTCTACCCGGTAAATTTTTCCAGTTGAGACCAAGTGCAGCCAGCAGACCAAGCGCCATGCTTAACGGAACAACACCCGCTCCATAATAGAGCGTATTTCTGAGCGATCGCCAAAAGATCGGATCATTGAAAAGTTCTAGATAGTTATCAATGCCTGTAAATTTTGGTGTACTTATACCATTCCACTCGAACAGGCTCATAAAGGATGCATAAAGGATGGGCGCAAAAACAAAAAGCGTGAAGATTGCTAGCGTGGGCGCTATAAATAAGTAGGGAATCAGTGCCTTTTGATGCGCACTCCACCAAGCTTGCCATCTCCCACTTGCAGGCCAAGAAGGCGACCTTTGGCGATAATCGTTCATACCAAATCCAGACTAGGGACACAGCTCAATTGTGTCCCTAACTCTTTTACTGGATAGCTACTGGTCACCTAAGAGATTTGCTATCTTGTCAGAAATATTTTTTGCAGTTTCCTCAGCTGACTGTTCACCAACGAAGGCAAGGTCAAGTTCATCAGCGACAATAGCCGAGAGCTGTGGAAAAATTGGTAATCCTTGGACAGCTGCGTGATCGGAATCTACCGTTGAAGCAACCTCAGCAAACAGAAGCATTTGCTTGTTAAATTCTGGGTACTCGAGTCCTTCTAAGGCCGAGTTACGAACAGGGTTAAAAAACGCTTGTGAGGCGAAAGTGCGCATATTATCGGTATTGGTCATAAATTTAATAAACTCAGCTGCTATTTCAGGGTTTTCACTGTCTTTAGTTACAGCAAATCCATTGCCTCCCAAATCGGCATCCTGTCCGTTTTCAGTGCAGGGCAAATAGGTAACATCCCAGTCGTAACTCAGCATATTTTCTCGCAATGCTGGCAAATGCCAGCTCCCTGAAATGAAAAAGGCAATACTACCGTTAATAAACAGCTGATCCGCCTGTTCACTTGGTTTCATAGTCGTGCTCAAAGGAGCCAGCCCTTCGTCATACCAGGATTTTGTCCAAGCTATTGTTTGAATGCCAAGCTCATCATTAATCGCAGGTGCGGACATATCTTCTGTAAGGAGTCGCCCCCCATTACTGTAAAGAAACAATAACCAACGTTTAGCATTCCACAATGCGGCATGCCCATAATCTGCGTCACTATTTTCCATTGCAATTCGCGACCGCTCCATAAACTCATCCCATGACCAGCACTCATCCATCGTTTGAGGTACTTGAATACCCGCTTGATTTATATAGTCAACGTTATAGAACAAAGCGTGTGTATCAGTAACAAAAGGAAGACCATAAGGACGATCGTCGTATTTAACAATTGTCCAAGCTGCGTCGAAAAAATCCTCTGAAAAATTATCGTCAAGATAAGGACTCAGGTCAATGGTCCCACCTGCATTAGCATAGAAGGCAAAATCTCCAGCAAACCCTGCACGTATAATATCTGTTGCCTGACCAGCAGCCAATTCGGCGATTACTTGATCTTTGTAACCCTGTGATGGTCGCTCGACCAGTTCAATTGAAACCCCTGGGTGATCATTTTCAAATGCGGCGATCATTTCATTAAACAATTGCATTTCCGTTGTATTACCCCAGGTCGCGAAGCTAAGGTTTACATCTTGCGCTTGGGCAGACATCATCAATATAGCTAGAATCAGAGTCGCAGAGCATAAAAACACTTTCATATATTGCCTCCAAACATGACTGAAGCCCGTTAATGGATTTGCCGTACTCAGTTTTTCTCTAATCCTCTCCCACAAAAATGATCTATGATCAATTATATTGATCATTCAATCTTTTTATTTTGCGCATTCAATCATGTATGATTATCATTTAAGCACCTACACCAGCTGCTGTCAAGGTACCGATCGCAAAAGTGTGCATGTTTCAAATATGCCCAAAATGTGCTTTATATATCTTTTGATGTATAAAATGAGTATGGATTGATGATGAAGGAAAAAGAAGCAAGGCAGAAAAAAATTCTATCCCTTATAGCTGAATCTTGTGGGGATGAGCTACTTAGTACCCGAGTTTTAGCTCAATCGTTAAATGTTTCAGAAGTCACGATAAGGCGCGATCTCCAGGCTCTTTCTGGCGCAGGTTTGATAAACCGACAACATGGTGGCGTAAGCGTAATCACTACACCTTCCAGAGTTCAAGGCAAAGCCGTAGGGATAATACTCGTCGCCACTCAAGGAAAATTCAGCCATCCCTTTTATAACGAAGTTTTAGAAGGTGCAGATCAGGCTTTCCAAAAACTTGGCTATGAACTTAGTTTTGTAAAGACGTTTGCCGAGGTGGATTCTTCCAATGCCATCGATGAGCTTTTGCAGATTCGGCCAATCAAAGGCCTTCTGGTCATAGGTGAGTTGAACTCAGAGCGACTCGAGCGTTGGACGCAGCGAGTAGATATTGTTATAACAACACCACAATCCCTTAGCCCCGCTATTGATGCTGTTCTGTGTGACAGTTATAACGGAATCAATCAACTCAGTCATTATTTACACAAACTAGGTAAGCGGCGAATTGCATTTATCAGTGCAAGTGGAGCAGGTCAAGTTAGAGATAGTAGATTAATGAGTTATCTTGCCAGTGTTAAGGAGCTTGGGTTCGAAGATGACCCAGAACTCCTCTTTGAAATGGAACATGAATTTGAGCGACATCCTATTAACTTGGGAAAGACTGGTGCTGAGCATCTTATGGCTTTAAGACAACCACCAGAAGTCATTATGTGCTTATCAGACATGATCGCTATTGGAGCGCTTCAGTGGTTACAGGAAAATGGTTTTTCTGTCCCTGAAGAAGTAGGTGTAACTGGATTTGATAATATTCCAGAATCTGAGTTTACCTTTCCACCTCTTACAACCGTACATGCTCATAAGCGGTTGATAGGCCGTCTTGCCGCTGAGCAGTTACATAGACGTGCCCAAAACATGGATGATCCTCCCTTGCGAATTCTCACACCCACATCGCTAATTATAAGAAAATCTTGTGTACCGGTTCCGTCAAATTAACTTAAAATGGATAAACTCTAGCTAAGACTGGAGCAGCAGATTATCCAAAAAGACACAGATTTTCAAAGCTAATTAGCTTACATAGGATTTATTGGTAAACTCAACTTATTCAATATTTGCAATTCTGGTTTGAGCTGTCACTTTTGATTCCTTAAAGAAGAACTCCAAATAGGAATTGGCTATCGCTATAGTTCATGTTTCATGCTTTTGAGTTAACTCGACGAAGCCGGAACCCACTTACGCCAACACAATATCAACATTTTTTTCCTTTAGCGCTAAAATAAGATCTTTGGAGGCTCTCTGATCAGTAATGAGTCTACTAAGCTTCTCAATAGGCATCATGACCGCAGGTTTTACAACCCCAAGTTTACTATAGTCAGCAACGGCCCAGATTTCTTTAGCCCGCTCAACCAATTCATGAATAACATAGGCTTCGGCCTGATTGTAGGTTGTTAGACCATGCTCAATAGTCAGTCCATCAATACCCAGCAAGGCAATGTCCAAATTTACATCGCTTAGGGTCCTCTCAGCTACGCGTCCCACCATTTCATAAGTACGCCCTCTAAAAAATCCCCCTGTTACCAACACTTCAGTTTCAGGAGAGTGGGCAAATTCCATAGCTACATTTACAGCATTAGTAACTACGCGGATAGGTCGGTTTTTTAGCGCCTTCATCACCTGGATAACTGTACTGCCCCCACTGCAACCAATAACTTGGCCATCTTGAATAAGGGAAGCGGTCATGACGCCAATACGTCTTTTTTCTGCCAAGTTTGAGGTCACTTTTGACGAAAAAGATAGTTCGTCACCAGTATCACGTAAGGTTACACCACCGTGAGTGCGCTGCACCAAACTCTTTTCATCGAGTTCGTTCAGATCACGCCTTATCGTAGCCTCAGAGGACTCGAGCAAATCAGTCAGTTGTAACACGCTAATCGAGCCACGCTTGGCAAGTTCACTAAGGATACGTTCGTGTCGTTCAGATTTAATCATAAATAGGATCCTGTTTCGTAAAGCAATCATATCCTAAAACTGAGGAAAGAAAAAGCGAAACAATCATTTTCAATCGTAAAGTTGTTGTTTTTTGATTGCTTGTGCGGTAGACTTAACTCATTACAAAACACTACAGATTGGCAAATGAGGTGAAAAATGACAAGAAAAAAAATCGTGCTTATTGGTGCGGGTAGCACGACCTTTACTCAGCGTCTTGTAGCAGATCTCATCTTGAGTGGGGCCCCCGAGCTTTGGGAGCTGGCACTCGTCGACATTGACGAGGAGGTGCTCGAGTCTATTCACTTGGTTACGCAAAAGATGCTTGAGGCAAAAGGGGTTAGTTTTCCTGTAACTGCAACGACTGACCGACGCGCTGTTTTAAAAGGTGCTGATTTTGTGGTGACGACGATCGCAGTAGGTGGAAGGCGCGGCTGGGAAATGGATGTGAAAGTACCTCGTAAATACGGCGTCTACCAGCCTGTGGGTGATACTATGATGCCCGGCGGTATATCTCGAGCCTTACGCATGATTCCGCCGATGATTGACATTGCCAATGATGTAAAAGAACTCTGTCCTAAAGCTTATTTCTTTAATTACTCCAACCCTATGACTGCGGTTTGTACAGCTGTGCGTAGAACCACGGAAGTACCTCTCATTGGCCTTTGTCACGGTATGCACGTGGCACTTGACTATTTTGAACGTTTCTTAGGCGTTGAAAAAGGCA
The DNA here is from genome assembly GCA_020431825.1 of Trueperaceae bacterium. Classification (GTDB taxonomy): domain Bacteria; phylum Deinococcota; class Deinococci; order Deinococcales; family Trueperaceae; genus JAHEBB01. Next base: position 11,234 of record JAGQHN010000086.1, read on the forward strand.
GTATGTCGAGTCTGGGGGTTGGGCTTAATCATCTAACCTTCCTCAGCCACGTTTTTTACAAAGGACAAGATGCCTTTCCCCTATTTAGAGAAAAACTCAATGAGCAGCAATCAATACTCGAGCAAGAAATCACCGAAAAGACCGAATTTATCAACTGGATTTCGGACCGTGCTCCCAGATACTCAGATGATCCTTTTAGCTGGTCATTTTTTGAGACGCATGGCCTTTTTCCTATTATGCTTGACCGCCACGTATCAGAGTTTTTTCCCGAAAAGTTTCCGATGGGCAAGTATTACGGTAAGACACTTGGCATTGACGCATTTCCTATTGATGAACGAATTGCCTGGGGTGACGAAATTTACAAAAAATTTACTCGCATTGCCCATTCCCAAGACTCTCTACCTAAAGACTTTTTTGAACAGGTACCTGGAGAACATGAGCAGCTTTTAGACATCATGACCTCGCTTTTAACGGATAAGCGTACGTGCTTTTCTGTCAATATGCCCAATGAAGGTGCTGTTCCTAACTTACCGGCTGATGCTGTGCTCGAGCTTCCTGCGGTTGCCACCGCTAAGGGCTTTTGCCAGCTGCAGATGCCGCCTTTACCTGAGCACCTGGCAAATATTATTAGGAACAAGCTTAAAACCATTGACTTAACTATCGAGGCTGCTCTAAAAGGTAATGAAGAGCTTTTTGTGGAAGCCCTTTTAGCAGACGGCTCTGTAGGCGAAAAAGCTACCGCTCAACTACTCGCCAAAGATTTGCTCGAAACTCATAAAGAGCACTTACCTCAATTTAGCCATTAGGAGACCGTATGAGTACCCAAAAACTGAATCATCGCAGTGCCATTACAACTGAAGGCACCAGCCGGTCTCCCAACCGCTCGATGCTGCGCGCTGTTGGCTTTAAAGATGAAGACTTCGGCAAACCCATTATCGCTGTTGCCAATGGACACAGTAACCTGACTCCCTGCAATGCTGGCTTGGCTGAGCTGAGTGAAGCAGCTGAAAAAGCCATTTATAATGCCGGAGGCATGCCCCGTACCTTTGGCACTATTACCATTAGTGATGCCATCAGCATGGGAACAGAGGGTATGAAATGCAGTCTTGTATCACGCGAAGTCATTGCTGACTCCATTGAAACGGTTTGCCGAGGGCTGAGTTATGATGGCCTTATTGCCGTCGGGGGTTGCGACAAAAACATGCCCGGTGCCATGATCGCCATGGCACGGCTCAACATCCCTGCCATTTTTGTCTATGGTGGCACCATTAAACCTGGCAAAGTCAACGGAAAAGATGTCAACATCGTCTCAGCTTTTGAAGCTGTAGGAAGCTACGCAGCCGGGCGCATTGAACTCGAAACCCTGTATGACGTTGAGCGCAATGCCTGCCCAGGTAAAGGCTCTTGCGGAGGCATGTATACCGCCAATACCATGTCAAGTGCGATTGAGGCAATGGGCTTAAGTTTACCTTATTCTTCTACGATGGCAGCCGAAGATGCGGAAAAGATAGATAGTGCCGCTGCAAGTGGTGCAGCGCTACTCAACCTTATCGAAAAAGACATTAAACCCAGAGATATTCTGACAAAAGAAGCCTTTGAAAATGGCCTGCGCGTGGTAATGGCAGTGGGCGGCTCAACCAACGCTGTCTTGCACTTTATGGCGATTGCCCACGCTGCTGGCATCGAGCTGAGCCTTGATGATTTTGAGCGCATCCGTGAAAGCACTCCACATCTGGCTGACATGATGCCCTCAGGTAAGTATGTAGCTACAGATCTACACCGCGTTGGCGGCATTCCTCTTATTATGAAAATGCTGCTTGAAAATGGGCTTTTGCATGGGGACTGCCTGACGGTAACGGGCAAAACCATTGCCGAGAATTTAGCAAACATTGCAGTAACCCCTCCTGACAATCAAGATGTCGTTTTGCCTTTTGATAAGCCCAAATACGCCCAGGGTCATCTGGTCATTTTAAAGGGTAATCTTGCACCTGAAGGAGCCGTAGCAAAAGTAAGCGGCATAAAACGCAAAAATATGACAGGAAGAGCCCGGGTTTTTGAAACCGAAGAAGCAAGCTTGGCAGCTATCTTAAATGACGATATTAAAGCGGGTGACATTGTCGTTATTCGTTACGAAGGTCCTAAGGGTGGACCTGGCATGCGAGAAATGTTAAGCCCTACCAGTGCCATTATTGGCAAAGGCCTGGGGGATTCTGTCGGGCTTATTACGGATGGACGTTTTTCAGGTGCGACGTATGGTTTAGTAATTGGGCATGTTTGCCCGGAAGCGCAAGTCGGTGGCCCCTTGGCTCTGGTAGAAGAAGGCGATAGCATCATTATTGACATTGATAAGCGGCTTTTACAGCTTGATATTTCTGAAAAGGAAATGGCAAAGCGGCATAAGGTCTGGCAGGCACCAGCACCCAGGTACACTTCAGGAGTTCTGTACAAGTACATGAAAGCAGTCTCGAGCGCTTCAACAGGTGCCGTAACCGATTTGTAAAACCGGGTAAGCGTAGGTTCGTTTTTTTGCGCCTAAGGCTCCTTATGTTTATTAGGTAGGTGAACCATGAAACTGTCAGCCAACGATAAGAACCTTATTTCCCTTCAGGGTGTTGGTGATGTTCCGCGTCCTGTTGACATTAACGAAAGCGTAACAGGCTTTGAGTATTTAAAATCTTTACGAATTTACCGGTTTTCAGCAGGTCAGGTTATAGAGGGAGAGGCTGAAGGAGACGAAGTTTGCATCGTTTTCCTATCGGGCAGCGTAGGCATGGAGGTTATAGGTCCTGAGAACCACACCTGGACTATTATTGGGCGAAGTGACCCTTTTAACAGAGCACCTTATGTTGTCTACTTGCCCCCTCATTATAGCTACCGTTTATCTCCCAAAGAAGAGGCTGAAGTCGCCTATGCCCGTTCGGCAGCCAGGGGCGACTTTTCTCCTTATCTGATGCACCCTGAAAACATCCGCAGCGAAACACAGGGCAATAGTCAGGTACGTTATCTCCTTCCTAAAGCCGAACATCTAATATGTACAGAAACAGTGGGCAGTGGCTGGTCACCTTACCCTCCTCATAAACATGATACGCAAAGTGATGAAGAAGCAAAGCTCGAGCAACTCAGTTATCATCTTTTTGAAAAGCCTAATGGTTTTGCTCTGGCACGTATCTTTAACGAAAACAAAGATGAGGCGTTCGTCCTGACTAACCGTGACATACTGGCAGTTAAAGAGGGCTATCACAGCTTAAGTATTGCCCCAGATCAGTTGCTTTACCGCCTGAATTTCTGGGCAGGGCCAGGCGAAAACGCCTTCAGGGCACGCACAGGTAGTTAAAACTTAAGCAAGCTTTTGAATCTTAAAATTGCTAAATAGATATTGGTAACCTGCCTCAAGCAAATACCTATCGGCTTTTTTCTGAACACCATAAGGGCTACCTGACAACCAGGCAAAAGAACTGACTTTGTGCCCCAAATAATGCGCAAAGTCAGTCTGCGAGCCCAATATTTCACGCTCTATATCCACTACAGAATCCTCTGCAATGGGAGAGTGCGTTTTGGTGTGACTGGCAATAACATGTTTTTTATCTAGCTCTTTTATTTCCTGCCAGTTAAGAGCGTAGCGCCCATCAGTATATTCATTGGCAATAACTCTAATCGTATGTTTTTCTGCAAACTCGAGTTGCTTTTGTTTCAGACTCGCAAAGGCGGTAGGAATAAAAAACCAGCCAATAAAGCCGTAGTTTTCAAGAGGTGCTTTCATAACATCGTAGTTGTTACGGTAACCATTATAAAAAGCATGGATAAGCCCGGGTTTGTCTTTGTGCCACCGACCTGTCGTTAGAAATAGGGCCAAATCCTCTTCGCTAACCCCACAAAAATATTGCGAATAAAAAGCCAATTGTTTTTCGTACTCGCGCACTCTAACCACAGGTGTATTGTGATAGTTAATGCTCCGCACATAACTACCCTTTAAAAACTTCTGTTGTAGGTCGGTGAGCGTATTCATGGTCAACTTCCTGAAACTTTAAGCCTGTTTATTTCAGCTTTTGAATCTTGAAATTGCTTAGCAAATACTTATAGCCTGCCTTATGCAGATACTGGTCCGCCCTAGGGTTTACCCCCACCTCTGCACCATAAAGCCAGCAAAAGGTAGCGACTTTATGTCCCAATTCACGTTCGAGCTCGAGCTTTGAAAGGCAAATTTCGCGCTCGAGTTCTTCATCACTCGAGTCTCTAGTTAGGCGCTGATGATTTTGTGTGTGGCAAGCAATCACATGGTTTTTATCCAGTTCGCGCACTTCATCCCAGGTCATGGCAATACGCCCATCGGCATACCCATCATCAACCAGACCAATATCATTTTGTTCGGCGTAACTTTCCTGTTCAGAGATAGCAATAGACATAAAACCTATAGGCAAAAAGAACCAGCCAACAAAACCGTACGCTTCTGCCAGAGGCGCACCAATTTCAAAGTTGTTACGGTAACCTTCAAAAAAATTGAGAATAAGCCCCGGCTTATCTTTGTGCCAGACACCCGTATCAAAAAAGCGGTCTATATCCTGTTCATTTGCAGCCGAAAAATAACGCTGATAAAAGGCAAGCTGTCTTTCGTAAAGAGCTGTCTTTCCTTTAGGGGTATTGTGATAGTTTATGACACGGACATAATTACCTTTGAGAAACCCTGTCTGCAGCGAGCGAACAACATGCTCCCAACTTTCAGGCAAAATGGTCGTGGTTTTCGGTTTAGCCGCGGCCATGACTAAACAGGCTCTCCAAGTTTTGGAAGCTGTGCGGTCACAAAGAAATGCTCGGCTAAAACCTCGAGCATTAGACCTATGTCTTTAGCTTCTATGGTTTCGCTTTTAGCCTCGAGCTGCTGTTTATACACCTCGATCGCAGTAACCAGCAATAGATCAAAAAGTGCATCACGCGGCAAACCGGCGCTATCTGCTTTAGGCTCAACCTTGCTATTACTTATGTCTTCGAGTACCAGAAACATGGGAATACCCTCTTCGTTATAAATCTTGCTGCGGCAGTAGGCTGCTTGTTTCTCAAAGCTCGCTTCAAAAAGGTCCAGCTGCTCAGGAGTAAAGAGCGCTCTTGCACTTTGCCCCAGCATGCGTAAGTTTTCTTCATTCATAACGTATCTCCTATAAACCTCTCTGCCGAAGCATTTAACCTTTAATCCCCGATGTTGCCAAACCTCTTATATAAAAGCGTTGTAACGCCAAAAAGAGAATAATAAGCGGCACGACACTTACCGCCAGAGCCGCTTGCTGCAAAGATTCCGTTTGCGCTGTTTGAAATGCCCCTCGCAGTAAAAAGATACCCACAGGTAAGGTTTGCAAATCGTTAGCCGTCCGGGTAATGGTCATAGTCCAGATAAACTCATTCCAGTGATAAATAAAAATAAAAATACCCAGGGTTGCCAGAGCAGGTTTAATAAGGGGCAGTACAATATGCGTGTAAATGCGAAACTCCGAGGCACCGTCAATACGGGCCGCCTCCATGAGCTCTGTTGGTATGCTCACCATAAACTGACGCATTAAAAAAATGCCATACCAGCTGATCATAAAGGGGAAAATGAGCGCAGTGTAAGTCCCCAGGAAGCCTGTCCCTCCAAGCCCGAACAGATTATTACCACCGGCCAGGGGCCAGAAGCGCATCAGAAAAAAGAGCGGAATAAGAAACAGGAAAAAGGGAAACATCTGGGCAGCCAAAACGCTATTAAACAGGAGTTTCTTTCCCTTAAAGTCATACTTAGCAAGGGCAAACCCCGCCATCGAACTGGTCAAAAGCTGAATAAAGGTGATTGCGCAGGTAACGACAATGCTGTTCAGGTACCACCGCAGCATAGGCAGTTCGGTAAAGACACGCTGATAGTTACTCCACTGAGGAGTCTTGGGCCAGTAAATAGGCGGACGCGCCAGCCGTTCAGCCGGAGTTCTTAGTGCACCAATAAACATATCAAAAAAGGGCAAAATCATAATGATCGCGCCCACACCTAAAACCGTATATTTTAAGATGCTGAGTACTATAGCTGCTTTGCTGCGGTTTTTAAGCTTCATCTTAGTAAGCCTCGACCCCGCCACGTCTAAAAATACGTAGTTGAATCAGGGTAATAATAAAGATAATGATAAATAAAATAAAAGCCATGGCCGAGGCTCGACCCATGCGCAAATCTTGAAAGGCCATCTGGTACATGTAAAGCGCAGTAACATTGGTACTTTGTATGGGCCCACCCTCTGTAAGCACCAAAATAAGCGTAAAAGAACCCATACCCGCAATAAAACTGGTAATGCTCACAAATAAAAGAGTAGGGCGAAGTAAAGGCAAGGTAATATTCCAGAAAATGCGAGCTGTATTTGCCCCGTCGATACGCGCTGCCTCATAATAGCTTTCATCAATGCCCTCGAGCCCAGCGGAAAACAGCAGCATATTTTGTCCAAGCCCTGTCCAGATAGCGACGAGGATAACGGCAATCATGGCACTTTTAGGATCGCTTAACCACTGTGGCCCAGTAATACCAAAAAAGGCCAGTAGCTGATTGAGCAGACCGTAGGTGCCATCTAAAATAATTTGCCAGATAAAAGCAATAGCTACGACATTAGTCACCATAGGCAACCAGTAAATAGAACGCCAAAAGGCTTTGCCTCTGCTCAAGGTAAAAACAAATGCAATGACAAGCGCAATAGGAATACCAATAAGTACCGTGCCAAAAGCAAAGACAAACGTGTTTTTTAGCGTAAGATAAAAAGTAGGATCGCTGGTCAGCAAATATGTATAGTTCCTAAGCCCGACCCATTTGGGTGTAGATAGTGGATTCCACCTGGTAAAAGTTAAATAAAGAGCAAATCCTATGGGCAAAACAAAAAATACTACAAGGAAAAAAAGCATGGGCGCGAGAAATACATAAGGTGCCCAGTCTTTTTGCTGCAAACGGCGTCGGCGCCTAGAAGGGGATGACTGTAAGCTTTCCGTTGTCATAGAGCTAACCTCATTACTAACAGTATGACGGCAGTGTAAGGCATGATGCCTTTATCTAATCTAATAACTTTTGACAAGCAAATAAAAGGGCGCCCCTATGCCACAACTCCTCATACGAAGCAGAGTGAGCGTTCTTCACGCTCACTCCAGCTTCTTGAACTCGAGCAGGCTCGAGTAAGACAGGATAAAAGTGGCTGTTGCCTTGATTTTGAGTATCTAAGTTTCTACCCACCGGACAGTCTTTAGTAGAACTCCTTAAGAATGGTAGTGATTTCCTTGTCTGCTTGAGTTAATGCTTCTTCAGCGGTCAGTTCACCTGCCCAGGCACGTTCGATATAGGTTTTTAAGATGCCTTCAATTTCGCTAGCCTGAATCACATTGGGTTCGGTGATTGAGCGCTCTAAAGCAGCCACATAGGGAGCGGTAAAGCTGTCACCAAGATTGTCTTGTGCCGCAGCAATATCAGCCTTATTGGCGGTTAGAGCACCCAGGTCCATGAGCATGGTACCCATGCAAGAAGTTTGTCCTTCACTTTGCGCCGTATTTAACCACTCGAGGAAATCCCAGGCGGCCTCTTTGTTAGGAGAGTTAGCATCAACACCGTAGAAGAAGGCATATTGCAAACTGCGCCAGTCATCACCCATAGGAATAGGGGCAACGCCAACCACATCATCAAAGTTATCCACAAAAGCGGCTCTCAAATCCGCTTCAAACCAGGAGGCCATAAACATCATAGCAATCGAACCACTGGGGAAATCCCAAACTTCGATACTGCGATCAGTAATGCCCTGCTTAAAGAGTTCAATTTGTTGCTCCAATACAGCAATGGCTTCAGGAGATGTCAGATTCGTACCACTGAAATCGTCTTTAAATGGATTGATGCCTGCAGAGTAGAGCATGGTGAAAAAGGGATGCACAACAGTAGCTGTACTCGAGCCATAGGCATAGCCCGCGGTGGTAATATTGCCCTGATCATTACGCTTGGTAATCGCGGCGGCCATGTCAAGCAGTTCAGTCCAGGTGGAAGGCGGAGCGTCAAAGCCTGCTTCAGCCAATAGCTGTTTATTGTAAACAAGCATATAGTTACTAACTTCGGTTGGAATGCCCCAGACTTGACCATTAATCGTTACGGCATCTACTGTGTTACTAATGTAGCTATCTTTAATCCAGCTTAGGGTGTTATCGGGTGGAGCATCTAATACACCATTATCAACAAGCTGAGGTGCCCAAATAGAATAGATATGGTAAATATCAGGTGCCTGTCCACCAATACGAGCCGTTAAGATAGTTTGCAGATAATCACCATAAGAAATCTGCTGGTACGCAACGTTGACGCCTGTTTCCTGAGCATAAGCTGCAATGCAAGGCTCTAGTGCTGCTGCTTGCTCTGCCGTGTAATGTGCTGCTAACGTCAGGTCTTGAGCAAAGCCCAAGCTTAAACAAAATGCCAGGACGAACCCTAGCCAGGTAACCTGATATCTCTTGACAATACGTTTCTTGACAACCCTATCCATACCAGCCTCCTTGGTGAGATGAAACCATCTCAAATATGTACATGCCATACAAACGAGCGGTGGACATTTACCCTATCGCTAGAAAATGGTTTTGTACGACATGAACAAGTATAACAGTCATACAACCAAATATCAACATAAAAATGATTGAAATTGATTGATTTTCGATGCTTTTATCAGTATACTTTTGTCAAACCTGTCATTTTGGACGTTATTTCTATTAGAGAAAGGATAGTGTATGGCAGACGGTAAGCAAAATATTCTGATTATTTCTGACAGCTTGCACGATTTACCCGATGCCGTGCGCGTGCTTCGGGAGAGTGGACATAGACTTAGTTTCATTCATAGTCTCAAGCGCTGGCAAGACATTACAGCTGACGAAATGCCCTTTCCAATAGCAGAAACAGATGCCATTGTCATGGGACGCGTGATGACGGTAACAGAAGAGGCCTTATGCCTGACACCAAAGTTAAAGGTCATTGCCCTGCATACTTCGGGTTCCGATAATGTTGATATGACAGCCGCAACACAAAGAGGCGTTTTGGTTACCAATGTTAAAGGCATTAATGCTGAGCAATGTGCCGATTTTGCGCTTGGCCTTATGTTGGCAAGTGTCAGAAACATAGTTAAAGGGGATAAAGCCATACGAACAGGCAAATGGGTAAGCGAAACAGACTCGAGCACCGATATCTGGCGTGCCACCCTGGGGCTGATTGGGCTGGGGGAAATTGGTCGGGCAGTCATTCGCCGCGCAGCCGCCTTTGACATGAGGCTGCTTGTTCATACACGAACCCCTGACGAAAACTATGCCAGAAACTACGGCATTCGTTACTTGAGCAAAGACGAATTGTTAGAGCAAGCAGATATTGTTGTGCTTACAGCTTCGCTAAACCCTACAACAAGGCATATGATGGATGAATCTGCCTTCAAACGAATGAAAAAGACCGCACACTTTATCAACATAGCTCGAGGTGAGCTGGTTGACGAGCAGATACTGTATAAAGCTCTTAAGGAAAAGTGGATTGCTGGGGCAGGGATTGACGTATTTGAAACCGAGCCTCTTTTTCAAAGTCCCCTATTTGACTTAGCTAATCTTGTTGTTACTCCGCATCAAGCCGGACTTACCGAAAGCGGCAAGATTGGTGCGGCAGTGAGAGCAGCTAAAAATGCTCTAGCCGTCCTCGAGGGGGAAATTCCCAAGGACAGCTTGAATCCTCAGGCAAGGAGAGAAGCCGTATGAACGGAGAAATTACCCGCCGCGAACTCTGGTCACAACCAAAACGCTGGCAATACCTTATTAATCGTTTTCCAGAAACTGACCTACCTGATCTAGCTTTAAACAGCTTCGATGAAATCATCGTCTTTGGCTCGGGTACATCTTATTATCTGGCAATGCTTTTGGCCATGCTCCTTGAGCAAAAAGGGATGTATGCTAAAGCAGTTCCATCTTGTGAGCTTTTCTTACATGAAGATCTTTACTTAGGGAGTAAAGCAACAAAGCGTTTGGGTATAGGCATTTCGCGCTCAGGAGAATCATCCGAGGGGCTTATCGCCGCCGATCTGCTCAAGTCTCGAGACATTCCTTTATTGGCCCTTGGGTGTGACGCGGACTCGAGCTTGCCACAAACATCGAACTATCAACTTATCGTATCAGAAGGGCATGAAGAGGGCATGGTGATGCTTCGTTCTTTTACCTCTATGCTGCTAGGCTTTCAACTTTTTCTAGGCCATTCAACCACCCCCTTTAACACGATTCCAGAAAAGGGAGAAAAGCTGCTTGACCAACATGCTAGCGCGCTTAAAATCCTTGCTAATAAACGTTCCTTTAACCGCTTTGTCATGCTTGGGTCAGGTTTTCACTATCCCCTGGCAGTTGAAGCCAGTCTCAAGTTTCAAGAAATGGCCATAAGTACCAGTGAAGCTTATCACTCCCTGGAGTATCGCCATGGTCCGAAGTCAACCGCCGACACCAATACCCTCGCTGTCCTTTTTGCTCTTGACGGCAATGAGCAGTACGGCGTGAAACTGGTTGAAGATTTAAACGATTATGGCGTGAGTTGTTTGGTCGTAGGAGAAAAGGTTGAGGCATATCGAAAAGCGGCTAGTTATACTATCGAGCTTTCATCCATGTTGAGTGTTTCAAATCGCCTGGTCCTAAGCTTATTACCGGTACAGGTACTGGCCTTCGAAACCGCTTTACGACTTGGTCAGAATCCTGATTCTCCTCGCAACCTTTCTGCCGTTGTCAAACTATAGCTTGTGAAACGCTTTGATATTTTATCTGTTGGCGAACTCAATCCTGATCTCATCCTTGCAGATATAGCTGCTGATGGACCTGTTCTTGGTACCGAACAAGAGGTCGGGGTTTTTAGCAGAACTCTGGGTAGCTCAACAGCGATTTGCACTGTCAGGCTTGCGAGATTAGGGCTCAAAACGGCCATGGTTGCCAAAGTTGGCAATGATGACAACGGCAAGTTTTGTATTGATTTTCTACGCTCAGAACGTATCAATACCGATTACGTTCTGGTAGATGAAGCAGTTCAAACAGGTGTTACTGTATCGCTAACTTATTCATCAGACAGGCTGCTGGCCACTTATCCTGGCAGTATGCGAAGTCTAAGTGCTGTTGATGTACCTGATGAATTATTGGCGAGTGCAAGACACTTACACGTTGCCTCATTTTACTTACAAACAGCCTTACAGCCTGGCTTGGCTAGTCTATTTAAGAAAGCCAAAAGTTACGGCCTAAGCACTTCACTAGATACCGGGTGGGATCCACGGGAAATCTGGTTTGACGAAAAAAAAATGTTTGCAAAAACGCTGGCCTACACTGATATTTTCTTACCGAATGAAAAAGAACTTTTTGCTATGACAGGGGAAGCCAATCCCAGGCTGGCTGCCCGAAGCATGCTTGCCTATGGGATTAAAAGCCTTGTTTTAAAACAAGGCTCAAAAGGCTCGAGCCTATATCTGCCTAATGCCGAACCCCTAGAACAGCCCGGATATTCAGTCAATGTTATTGACACGACAGGTGCAGGTGACTCATTTAACGCCGGTTTCCTTTTTGGCTTTTTAGAAAATTACAAGTATGAGCAGGCCTTAACTTTGGGGAATGCCTGTGGTGCCTTAGCAGTCCAGGCAGTGGGGGGCACTG
>JAGQHN010000087.1 GCA_020431825.1 Trueperaceae bacterium
ATGTGAAAAAGCCATTCAGCTGTATAAAGGCATTTTTCTACCAGGGTTTGATGCCCCCTGGGTTGAGCAGCAACGAAGCTACTACGATTCGCTCTATCTGGACTTGCTCGAGTTAAGCATAGAGCTTGCTCCTAATGAAACAGCGCGAAAAAGCGCCGAAGGTCGTTTGCAGGCCTTTTTGCAGAGTGACTAGGCCTTGCTACCAATCAATAAGAGCGAAACCGCTATACTCTTAAAGTTTATGACTCGCCTTGAAGATCAAAGCCATTCTGGCAATTTTAATAAGTTGCGTCAGCGTCTCGAGCGCTTAAGCGCCCAGGCAATCACTGACTATGGCATGATCGAAGAGGGAGACCGAGTTATGGTTTGTCTTTCTGGGGGCAAAGACTCCTACACGCTGCTGGATGTCTTGCTTGCTCTAAAGGCTCGAGCACCCATCAATTTTGAAATACTGGCGATGAATTTAGATCAGAAGCAACCAGGCTTTCCTGAACATGTCTTACCTGATTATCTGACCAAGCTAGGTGTTAACTTTCGTATTGTTGAACAAGATACTTATAGTGTGGTTAAGCGCGTCATACCCGAAGGCAAGACCATGTGTTCGCTATGCTCGAGGCTCCGACGGGGCGTCATTTACCGGGTAGCACAAGAAGAGGGTGCTACCAAAATTGCTCTTGGGCATCACCGCAATGACATTCTGGCAACCTTTTTTATGAATATGTTTTTTGGCGGTAGGCTTAAAGGCATGCCTCCCAAGCTTTTAAGTGATGATAAAAAAAATATCGTGATAAGACCCCTGGCCTACTGTCATGAAAAGGACATTGCTCGCTACGCGCGGGCGCGGGAGTTTCCCATTATCCCCTGTACGCTTTGTGGATCTCAGGCAAACTTGCAGCGGCAAGTGGTTTCGCAAATGCTGGAGACCTGGGAAAAAGAGAACCCGCAAAAGCTCGAGAATATTTTCAGGTCACTAAAAAACGTTGACAGTTCCCATCTTATGGATAAGAAGCTTTTTGATTTTGCAGGACTCGACCTGACAAGTGAGATTGACCACGGAGACATTGCTTTTGATGACCCTATGCTGGTTCTATAATGAATCCTCTTGTTTTGGGTGTAGGCGTTTTTATCATTGTCTCGAGTGTCATCATGGTCATGATGCTCTTAAGCATTCGTAACGCAAAAGCAGAAGGCATTACCGGACAAGCTCTCGTCATGCGTATTTTGCCACTTATCCTGGCAGACGCTGCCTTTGTTGCTTTTTTTGCCTACTGGCTTTTACGCAATCTCTAGGGCGAAAATTGCATTAAGGCTCGAGCGTCACTTTGACACTACTTAAACCAGATGCCACCATATCTAAGCCCTTTTGATAATCCGTTAAGGGTAGACGGTGCGTAACGATTTCGTCTATGGGTAATTTTCCTTCTAAAAGCATCTTCATAGCGACGGGGTAGCAGTAAGGTCCAAGATGAGCACCGTGAATATTCAGCTCTTTGCTATCCCCAATAATTGTCCAGTCAACACTAACGGGTTCACGCATTACGCTAAATTCGACAAACGTACCCAGTTTTCTAATCATCTCGAGCCCCTGTACCACAGCACTGGGATGACCTGTCGCCTCAATGTAAACATCACAGCCGTAGCCCTCGGTCATATCCTTAACAGCAGCAACCACGTCGGTAGTTTTTGGGTTTAGTCCAATGTCTGCGCCGCAACGCCCCGCAAGCTCGAGCCGATCATCACTCAGGTCAAGTGCGATAATGCGCTCTGGCCCTTTCATTTTTGCTGCTGCCACCATGCCCAACCCCAGAGGTCCGCAACCAGCAATGACTACCGTATCCTGATACTGGATATTGCCGCGCTCCACGGCATGAATAGAGCAGGATAAGGGCTCGATAAAGACTGCGTGATGAAATGGCAACCCCTTTGCTACTTTATGATTGATGGCATTGGCAGGGAAGAGCATGTACTCTGCCCAGGAGCCAAAGGCCTTTTGTCTAAAGCCATAGACATTGCCATATTCGCACATCCAGTACAGTCCACGGTTGCAGTAGCGGCAGTTCCAGCAGGGAACAATTTGTTCTGAAATAGCGATGTCACCAAGCTCGAGGCCATATTTTTCGCCTGCTCCTTCGCCTAAAGCTACTACTTCGCCAACAAATTCATGGCCTGGCGTGACGGGTGCCTGACAGTAGCCAGGGCTTTGCTCAGTACCCCAAAACATGCTTGCCCCCAGATAGCATTTGATATCGCTGGCACAAATCCCGGTTGACTTTACTTTTACCAAAACTTCCTGAGGGCCAGGTTTAGGTACAGGCCGTTCTTCAAGGCGGTAATCTTCCGGGCCACGGCAGATAACAGAAGGCATATTTTGGGGCAAATCATAAAGATACTTAGACATAGTTCCAACCTTAAGATGCGTTTGGTACGAGTATATCGCAGGACCAAAGAGTCGGGTTCAAAATAGAATTAACTATCGTTCGTTGACTTCCTGGTCTAAAGTTCGGCGTTTATCAGCGAACCAGAGCTTGCAACAAAGTAATCACTCAAAATGAAAAACTCGAGGCGATGTGGCAACCTCGAGTCAGCTAAGACAGTTTTGAGAAGCTATGTTTTTGACTTAAAAGGAATCATTCACCAATTGTGGATTAGTGGGAGCAGGTTCAGCCTTTGGGGCGTTTTTACGGTACTCCTTAACGTCTTTGATCTCATCGCGCAAATATAGAAAACCACCAACCAGGCTGCCCAGGAGCAAATACACAGGGCGGCTCGAGCCTTCTCTAATAATTTTTGACCAACTGTAGCCAGCATGGAGTGAGTAGCGTACGTAGTAGGCATGAATGCCCAGGCGTATCTTTAAGGAGAAGGGTGTTCTGGCATTTAAAATATCCTGATAAAACTTGCTCGAGCCTTTGGCATTGCGGCAAAGCAGCTTTTGGATACTATAAATTTGACCATCTTCAAGATATTCGGTAGCACAAAGTGCCTCATTGATATAACGAGTCTTATAAGCCTGACCGATTTTATGCCAAACAACAGAATCGCTAATGAATTTCTCGCCTTCAAACTCAGGATAGAGGTGCGCCTTTTGAATTTCTGTACGGATGAAACCTTTGCGGTCACCGCTCAATTTGTAGACATATTTGATTTCAAGATTGTTGCTATCAAATATGTCTGAGGGAAAAGGCTTGCCTATCCAGTTACCTTTATGAGTCATGCACTGGGCACTAACCCCGGCAAATCCGTCACGTTTTGCTTCTGGTATAGATTCCCAGACTTCCAGATAGCGCCCTAAGGCATTTGGGGTTATGGTGTCATCAGAATCTAAAATAATAGAGAACCGGCCTCGAGCCTTAGGAATGATGCCATTTAAGGCCCGGTGATGTCCCCCATTTTTCTGCTTAAAAAAACGTATATTGATAGCACCTTCATTTTTCCAGGACTTGACAAGTGCCTCAGTATTGTCTTTTGAGCCATCGTCCATAATTAGCCACTCAAACTTACTGGCGTCAAATTGCTGAGCTTTTAATGACGCATAAAGCTCCGGTAGGGTATGAGCGCGATTATAAGTCGCCGTTAAAATAGAAAAAATCATGGTGATCCTTCTCCTCCACCTTTGTTTTTGGTAAACCCTTTTCCTTAAAGTTCAGTGTAGTAAGTGTTTGCAGCTTTTGATGTGCATCTGTCACAGAGTAAAGGATAAGATTCATCATCTACCACAAGACCTTCAGGTTTCGTCAATTCTTTATCAACATTACCATGGCCTCAAAGCCAAATTGTAAGCGGGAATAAAGATTTTAAGGCAACAAGACTGGTCTGAAAGGGCATTTATGAACTAGAAATCTTTTGTGCTAGAGGCTTGGCTGATCTCATTGTCTTTTTATCATTGCGGGCATGACGGTATTTGTCACGCAGGTAAAAAAGCGGGCCGGTCAGAAGCCCAAAAGCCATCAGGAAAGGTTTATTCGTACCATCTTTAATAATTTTTGCTAGCGAATAGCCAGCATGTAGGCTATACCTGACATAGTATGCATGTAAACCAGCACGAACTTTCAACGAAAGCTTTATAGGAGCATCTAGAGTATTCCGGTAATAGGCAGTAGTTCCTTTAGGGTTTTCTCGCAAATGACGAACGTGATTTTCGGTAAGCCCATCTTCGAGATAGTCCGTAATGCAAACGACTTCACTGACATAGCGTGTCTTGTACTGGAAGCCAATGGTTTGCCAGATAATTGACTCAGTGAGGAATTTTTCGCCTTGGTATTCGGGAAAAGGATGCTGCTTCAGTATTTCTGAGCGAACAAAGCCTTTGCGGTCTCCAGAAAGTTTGTAAATGTATAAGATCTCAAGATTGGTCGCGTCCAGCACTTTCTCAGGTATAGGAAGCCCCAAGAGCTTGCCGGTCTGGCTTTGACACATGGCGCTTACGCCAGCAAATTGAGAGCGTTGTTCTTCAGGAATGTTGTGCCAGTGACTAAGTAAAAGCTCGAGTGCATTTGGCGTCAGGGCATCGTCTGAATCTACAATAATACTGAAGTCACCCTTGGCGTATTGGATTAGCGGGTTTAAGGCGCGGTGCTTCCCCCCATTTGGCTGTTTGAAGTAGCTAATTGCTAATTTGCCCTCACTCATCCAGGCATTAATCAGTTGTTCTGTTTGATCGCTTGAGCCATCATCCATGATGAGCCACTCAAAATCAGTAAAGGTTTGGGCACAAAGTGCCTCATAAACCATAGGTAAAGTGTGGGCTCGGTTATAGGTGGGTGTGAGGACCGAAAATATCATGTAGCTTCTCCCAAAGGCCAAAATCAGGCATAAAATCTGCCTAACCGCTCATAGCTTACTTCTCTAGCTTAAGTTACGCATGAGATTATTAACACAGTTGATTAGAAAACGTAAAGGCTTAATTCATCTTGCTTTATCTGGCATACGTTTAGATCATTCCTCTGCTGCGCAGGAAGAAAAAGAGGATTAGGGCAAGAATGCCAAAACCAAACCAGCGGAGTAGTTTAAGGGTCTGCGGATTGCTCGAGCCCCGAAAACTTTCTCGGGCTTCTTCGCGCATTTGTCGCTGAGAGGCAGTTTGTGCTTTGCGTAAATAACTCACGCTTTTGCTGACTTGTCCCTTTTTTCGGTAGGCAACCCCAAGATTGTGCAGGGCATTAGCGAAACTATCATTAAGTTTCAAGGCTTTTTCATAGGCGGCAATAGCCTCATCAAGATTTCCTGCCTCGAGTTCCAAATTACCCAGATTGGTTATAGCCCGGTAGTGTTTGTTATCCAGGGCTATAGCGTTTCTAAAAGCCTGGCGGGCTAGCTCCATCTGGTCAGTATAAATATAAGCAGTGCCTCTCAGGGTTTCCTGTTCTGCTCTAAGCACAGGAGATTGGAGAGGTCC
Source organism: Trueperaceae bacterium (assembly GCA_020431825.1). Taxonomy (GTDB): domain Bacteria; phylum Deinococcota; class Deinococci; order Deinococcales; family Trueperaceae; genus JAHEBB01. The sequence continues at coordinate 5,396 of JAGQHN010000087.1, forward strand.
TAGCCCTTCCAGGGCAGCTTCCGGTTGGCGTTTGTCAAGCAGTTCTGCGGCTGCTTTGAGTTGCCCCAGTTCTTGCGCCAGTTCTTGCCAGTTGATAGGTTCTGTATCTTCTTGTTCGCTGGTCAACCTTAGGGCTTTAGACCAGTTTTTTGCTCTTAGCGCATCCTGAATGCTGGAAAGCGTTTCTATGGAGACCAAGACATTTCTTTCAGTTTCGTCTTCCTGTAAGCGTAAAGCCAGGAGAGCTTCATCTATTTTGCCTGCTTCAAGAAGTTGTTGCCAGGTTTGCTCTGTCATGTTGTTATCCATGTATAGACTTATACAGTTCGATGTACGCCTGAGCCGAACGCTCCCAGCTAAAATCTTGTGCCATAGCGTTTTTCATCATAGATTGCCAGAAACTGTGGTTGTCATAGGCGTCTCGCGCCACCTTGGTCGCCCAGAGTAAACCTGAAACGTTGAGATGATCAAACAAGAACCCTGTTTCATTGGCTCGAATGGTATCAGCCAGTCCTCCAGTTGCTCTAGCTATGGGGATAGTGCCGTAGCGCATAGCGATAAGCTGGGTTAGGCCGCAGGGTTCAAAACGGCTGGGGATTGCCAGCGTATCTGCTCCAGCATAGACAAGATGGGCTAAAGCCTCATCGTAGCCAACAAAGCTGGCAAATCGTCCAGGGTTACGCGCAGTTAAACTGTAAAGGGCTGCTTCCAGGTCTTGTTCGCCACTACCCTGTACAAAAACATTCCAATCTTGCCAGAGCAGTTCTGTTGCCCCGTCTATAAAAACATCGATACCTTTCTGATCTACCAGGCGCGAAACAACGGCAATGATTGGTTTATTAACATCAAGATTAAAGCGCTCACACAGTGCCTGTTTATTCAGGACTTTTTTTGTCAAGGATTTAGCCGTATAGGTTTGTGCAATTTGACCATCTGTTTTAGGATTCCAGATGTCAGTGTCTATACCATTGACAATGCCTGAAAGTTTTCCAGATATATGTCTGAGGGTGCCATCAAGCCCGTAGCCGTAAGCAGGCGTTTTGATTTCTTCGGCATAGGTAGGACTAACCGTAGTCACCCGGTGAGCAAAGCCAAGAGCCGCCTGCATCGCATTGGCTGAGCCAAAATAATTCATGTAGCTGTCACGTAAAAAGCCTGGTAGCCGGAGCCAGGACAGGGTTTCATCAAGACCTGAATTGCCCTGATACTGAACATTATGGATGGTAAATACACTGGGCTTTCGGACATAGCCACTCGGCATATGCCAGCCGTGTTCTAAAAGCATGGGCAAATAACCGGTATGCCAGTCATTGGCATGAATGATATCGGGGACAAAGTTTAGTCGCGCGCCCGCTTGCGGAATGGCTCTGGTAAAAAGGCAAAAGCGCTTGGTATCGTCTTCATAGCCGTAAAGGCTGTCTCTTTGGAAATAGTGATGACCGATAAAAGCATAGGTGACGCCATGTTGCTCGAGTACGCCAACACCGCAGGTCTCAATAGTGTTGTCAAAAGGTACCCACTCATCCCCTATCCAGAGGGGGGCATTTTTCGCCTTAAGGGTTTTGTACCAGGGGCTGACCACCAGGACCTTATGACCAAGCTTTACGAGAGCCTCTGGCAGGGCCCCAGCCACGTCAGCCAGACCACCCGTTTTGCTAAAGGGATAAACTTCACTACTGGCTAGCAGAATATTCATGACTGAGTATACCGAAGTTTAGTCGGGAAAAATAATGACGAGCATTTACAACCGGTCAAAAATGGGAAGTTTAGAGTCTCAGGAATATTCCCAGCCAAATGTCATACAGCGAAAGCGGGAGTATATCCTGATTAGGAATAAGTAATTTTCTCTGTTGCTCGGTGTTTATTTTTTTTCGTTACTTATGCGAAGCAGCCTGCGCTGGCCCGATAAAGGGAGACACTATAGGTCTTTCGTTAAATTGAAGTTTCTTTATGAATAAGCGCAGATTAAAGCTTCTTAATCTGCGCTTAATAGCCTAGCAAAGGCTAAACGATTTTACTTGATAGATAAAACTCGAGACTCTGTTTCCCCTGCTGTCAGGTTTACGCCATTGGCGCCTTTAAGCTGGTACTTTGCACCAGCAGCTACAGCTTCGACAGTGTATTTATCGGGAACTAATCCGCTTAGACTGAAGCTGCTTGAACCGCCATAAAGATCAAGGGTGACACTGTCCAGAGCAGAGTCAAGGGAGCCGCTCGCACTGATACTTACTTGGGTACCGGGCCCGGGTAAGCCTAATGCCAGATCAGCTCTCAAGACGCCAGCGCCGTATTCAGTTGCTTTCATATAACTACCATCGAAATAGCTGCTACTAAGAAGTTTTTGCTCGACCTGGGCGACCGTCAGGTTTGGGTTCTGGGCTAAGACCAGTGCCGCGATGCCTGCCACTACAGGTGCTGCCATTGAGGTGCCTGCCAGGAGACCATACTGACCTCCGGGTAGAGTACTCAAAATACCGACATTAGCACAGCCCGCACCGTCACCACCGGGGGCAACCAGATCAACTTTCCCAGGGCCCAGAGTAGAGTCTGAGCCATAGTTTGAAAAACAGGAGCGCTTAAAGCTTGGATTAATGGAGCCAACTCCCAGGACATTGTCGGCTGCTGCTGGGCTCATCACCTTGGCGATACCATCATTGCCCGTTGCCGCTATAAGCAAGGCTCCTTCATTTCTGGCCTCATCTATAACGGTCTGAATGGACTTGCTGTCAAAGTAAGCACCCAAACTCATATTAATGACTCGAGCCGGGTTGACATTGGCGGGTACACCATCTACGCTTAAGCCAACTGACCAGCGAATGCCATTAATAAAGTTGCTAACCGTTGCGCCTTCACCATAATCGCTAAAAATCTTTACGGGTAAGATTTTGACTTTGTTGCCGTAAGCTACGCCAGCTACCCCAAGATTATTATTGCCAGCCGCAGCAATAATGCCTGCGACATGGGTGCCGTGACTGTTAAAGCTATCGCCGTTGCTGGGGTCACTATCGCCTGTTCCATTTGCACAATTGGTTGCGCCGCAAAAATCATAACCTTTGACAAATTGAGAAGCCAGGTCTGGGTGGCTCAGGTCAAAGCCTGAATCAATAACAGCGACAATAACAGAGCGGCTCGAGCCTTTTTCAATTTCCCAGGCAACAGGTAAGCCAGCCGCACTGAGGTGCCACTGTTCAGAGAGTCTCGGGTCATTCGGGATACCTAGCGTATAGAGGTAATAATTGGGCTCGGCATATTCAATAGCTGGGTCAGATGAAAGCTGCTCAGCGACCGTTTTGGCATCTGCGAGATTGGTTTGCAAGAGTTCAACCTGCCCAAGGCTTTGCAATTTTTGTAAGGAGAGTCCATGTCTTTGCTCGAGGTTATCTCGTAATACTGCAAATCTATCTACCTGGTCCAAACCCTGAAGGCTGAGCTGAGTCAGAGCGCTACTTTTGTATTTCACCAGAACCTGACCTGGGGCGTAGTTAGGGGTCAAAGGTATCTTTGTAAGAGGCTGGGAAAGTGAGCTTAGGTTAGTGCTTGACAGGCTTTTTATGCCAATTAGACTGTTGTCAGTAGTAACTGAACCAATAATTTTTCCATTGCCAGCATCCTTTGATTTAACGGTAAGGTTGAGGTTAACACTACTGGACTGACCACCAGCCTGTCCCCAGAAATTAATGAAATAATCGCCCGGTTGCGTTGTTGCTGCCACACTTAAACTGATTTCGGTACTTTTGTCTACCGGATTTTCTGAGTAACTTAAACTGACACCATCGGGTTTGCCATTGTCGGTTATCTGTACGGGCTGCGTGAATTTATTGCGGTTTACGGTAAGGGTAAGCTTACTTGTCTCTCCGGGATTTAGCTCTAGCCCTGCCGGGTTTAGACTCAGACCAAAATTATTTTGCGTATTAATGACGCGAACCAACAGACTACTGGTAGCCGTTTGTCCCTGCGCCGAAACGCCCTTTAGCACCAGATCATAATCACCAGCGGCAACCGTATTGGCTACAGAAAGCTCTAAAACACTGCTCGAGCCAGTTGTGCTTTGCGGACTAAAGGATGCAGTTACCCCCTGAGGAGCTCCCACCAAACTTAAAGCTACTTCATCGCTAAAGCCTTCATTGCGGTCAATGACGATATCAACTATGCCACCCTTGCCGGCCTCCAGGGTATATCTTGGCTCCTGGCTATAGTCAGGGTTGGTTCTAAGGCTAAAGGTACTTTGACCAACCAGCGCAGAAATAGCAAAACGCTGCATGCCACCGTTATATTCAAGGGTTAAATTGGCTTTATAGGCCCCCGATTTCAAGTTGCTTTTTAGCGTTAAGACGACTTCTTGCTGCTTGCCAGCTGCTAGCTGACCCGATTTGGGATTGGCGCTAAACCAGTCGCCTTGTTGCGGATTGTCGCTGCTTTGACTCCAGAGTAGTTGCCAGCTCAAATTTTGCTTGCTGGTATTGTCAATAATAAAGGAAGACTGAGGCTCTGCCTGAGTTAGAGTTTGGGCTGTACTGGTATCAATAAGTGAGATTTGCTTGCTGAGTTTCTGGCTTTCCATTGCCTTATTGGTAATGGTCAACTCGACCAGATAAGTGCCGGGTTCGCTGTAGCTATAATTTAACTGTTTACCGCTGGCGGTTTTTCCGTTACCCAAATTCCAGTCATAACTGATAATTTCAGTGCTGGGACTCGAGGCACTGGCATCGAGGAAAATACTGAGAGAATCGGTTTGTTCAACCTGAAAATCAGGGTTTAGTGGCAGGCTCGAGCCTCCACATGCGCTAAGCATAATAAGCAAGAAAAGATAAAGGAGGTTTCGCATAGCCTAGTTTTAACCTAGCACGAGATGAGTCGGTGAAGCAGTGCTTCATGCACTGTTCATTTCAGTCAGGATAAACTTTGACTTAGCCAGGTTGCCATTTAATAAGACATGTTTTTTAACAAATTTTGGACAAACGCTCTATCTTTAGTCAAAAACCTTAAAAAGAAGATGCTTGGCTTGGCCTAACAAAGCTCCTCTCGTCTGACTAAGTTTTGTTTTAGTAGGCCTCGAGCCCAGGTTTCTATGCCATTGTTTTCTGTGCCATTGTTTTCTATGTCATTGTAGAGAAAAAAGCTATCTTGATGCTACAGGAAGCTGTGTAAACCTACTTTAGCCGAGGTAAAAATCTATGAATGAAAGCATACCCTTGAATGACGTTGTAATAGTAAGTGCGGTCAGAACACCAATAGGTAGTATGCGCGGGGCACTGTCTCAGATTAGACCGGATGATCTGGCGGCGGTCGCGATCAAAGCTGCGGTTGAGCGCTCTGGAATTGACCCTCTTGAAATTGAAGAAGTCTATATGGGCTGCGCTAATCAAGCAGGGGAAGATAACCGCAATATTGCTCGTATGGCGCTGCTTTTGGCCGGGTTGCCGCAAAGTATTGCTGGCGTGACGGTTAATCGGCTGTGCGCTAGCGGCTTAAACGCTGTTAACCAGGCTGCCCGAGCTATAAAAGCGGGTGAGGGAGAGGTCTTTGTGGCTGGCGGGGTCGAGAGTATGACCAGAGCACCATATTCTCTGCCTAAAAACCCTGTGGCGTTTGGCCCATCAGGCAATGTAACAGCCTACGACACGACTTTAGGGTGGCGTTATCCAAATCCAAAGCTCGAGGCCCTATTTCCTCTGGAAGCTATGGGTGAAACGGCAGAGAATATTTTTGAACAGAGTTGTGCCGGACAAATCAAGGGGGGTGAAATTAGCCGTGAAGAACAGGACCGATTTGCGCTGCAGAGTCAGGCTCGAGCAATCAATGCCATAAACAAGGGCTATTTCAAGCAGGAAATCTTAGCTGTTGAGGTTCCACAGCGGCGCGGTGAGCCCCTTATTTTTGACCAGGATGAATATCCTCGCTACCGTGAAGGTAAGCAGGGGCTCGAGCTTGACACCAGCAGGGAGCAGCTGGCTAAGCTCAAAGCTGCTTTTCGGCAAGGGGGCACGGTTACGGCAGGGAACTCGAGTGGACTCAATGACGGCGCCTGTGCTCTGGTACTCATGTCCAGAGAGAAAGCTGAAGCCTTAGGGATAAAGCCTCTGGCACGTTGGCTGGGCTCGGCAGCAGCCGGGCTAGACCCAAGGGTTATGGGGCTCGGGCCTGTTACAGCCGTCAAGAAACTGTTAAACCGTCACCACCTGACCATACAAGATATTGATTTAGCAGAACTTAACGAAGCCTTTGCCGTGCAAGCATTGGCGGTTATGCATGAGCTTGACCTCTCTGAAGACATTACTAATGTTAATGGTGGGGCGATTGCGCTAGGCCACCCGCTGGGTTGCTCGGGAGCGCGTATTTTAACTACGCTTATTTACGAAATGCAGCGCCGTGCTGAAGCAGGTGAATCTATGCGCTATGGTCTAGCTACCCTTTGCGTTGGGGTTGGTCAGGGGGAAGCCACCCTGATAGAAAGGCTTTGATGAAACAAGTAGCTCGAGTTTCCCTTGAAGAGGCCATTTCTAAAGTAAAAAGTGGCGATACCTTGTTAGTAGGTGGCTTTGGTATGACTGGCAATCCGGTACACCTGCTTCACGCTCTTGCTGAAACAGAGGTTAAAGACCTCACTTATGTCGCCAATAATATTGGTGAAGCAGGTCTGGGAGGTGGCAAACTTTTACGCAATGGTCAGATTAAAAAAGCCATTGGCACGTTTTTTACCAGTAACCGTGAAGCCGTTGCAGCGGCACAATCCGGGGCAATAGCTTTTGAACTTATCCCACAAGGTTCATTTTCAGAGGCTTTAAGGGCCGGTGGGGCGGGTATTGGTGGTTTTTATACACCGACTGCTGCCGGAACCCTGATGGCCCAGGGGCGCGAAACCAAAATCATCAATGGAAAGTTGCAGGTTTTTGTTCCTGCTATTCGTGGTAATGTCGCGTTTATTCGCGCTTTTAAGGCAGACACTGCAGGTAATCTTGTCTACCGCATGACCGAGAATAATTTTAATAGGGCTATGGCTACAGCCGCCGATATTGTAATTGTAGAGGCGGAACATATTGTTGAAGTAGGGGAACTTGCCCCAGAAGCGGTTCATACCCCAGGTTGTTATGTGGACTATCTGGTTAAGGCAAGCATGACCCTGGCAGATTTGGGTTCATCGGCTTCGGTAAAAGGTAGTTCTAAAAAGGTTGATGAGTCTCGTATGGCGATGGCAAGGCAGGCCTTTGCCGAGCTTAACAGGGGAGATGTGGTCAATCTGGGTGTGGGTATTCCGACGCTGGTAGCTGACCTTATTTCGCCAGAAGATGGCATCCTTTTGCATACCGAAAATGGCATGCTTGGGGTTGGGCCAGAACCCGAGGACGGTGGGGCTATGGACTATCCGGTCAATGCCGGAAAAGTGCCTGTGACAGCGCTACCGGGGAGCAGTTACTTTGATAGTGCTGATTCTTTTGCCATGATTCGTGGCGGGCATATCGATGTGGCCATAATGGGGGGTTTACAGGTAGATGAGCAAGGCAATCTGGCAAACTGGGCAGTTCCCGGTAAAGCTTTGCTTGGGGTAGGTGGTGCGATGGATTTGGCAGCAGGAGCCAAAAAACTCATTATCACGATGACACATACAAATAGCGACGGCAGTTCGAAAATTGTGCCTCGCTGTGATCTTCCCTTAACCGCTGAAAACGCTGTTGATATGATTATTACTGATCTAGCGGTTTTTAATTTTGAGGGAGGGCAGTTAAGCCTTATTGAACTTATGTCCGGGGTGAGGCTGAAGCAAGTTGAGCAGGCAACTGGGGCAAAGTTTGTAAACCGACTTCGTGAAGACTAGCTCTTAATCAGATTCTAGGCTTTTTGCATGGGTGGTATCATCCTTACCGATAGCCCGAGTATTCCTCTGTTCGCAATCTTCTCCAAAGCTGTATTTGTTATTTGGCTTTTGCATCCTATCTGTCTGTTCTATCCCCTTACCTTTGCAGAGTCGCTCGCAAGTTAGCTGGATATGCTTTAATGACCGCGGCTGCTTTAGTTTAATAAAAAGAGGTGGTAATGAAGGTTTATAAAGATATTTCCTATGCCGATAAGTCAGACCGTAACGTTCTGGACATATATCTACCGGAAGGTAATTCAAAACCTTATCCGGTACTGATCTGGATTCATGGGGGTGCTTTCAGGATAGGTGATAAAGCCGATCCCCCTTCACTCGAGCGCCTACTTTCTGAAGGTTTTGCCGTAGTGAGCATTAATTACCGCTACAGTAGCGAAGCCAAGTGGCCTGCTCAGCTCGAGGACCTCGCTAATGTGGTCCGTTTTGTTAAGGCTAAGGCTGCTGATTATGGGTTTGACGCTACTAGAATTACCGCCTGGGGACTTTCGGCTGGCGGACACCTTAGTTCAGTAATGGCAATTGCTCTGGCAGATAGTGAGGAAACCAGAATTCACGCAGCCATTAACTGGTATGGGCCTATGCATTTTGCTGAAATGGATAATGATATGGCCAGAACCGGGGTTCAAAGAAGATCGCCTCCAAATAGCGGCGCAGGCTCACCGGAATCTGAACTAATTGGTGCGGTCGTTAAAGACAATCCTGATTTAGCCTATAAAGCAAGCCCACTTTATTACCTCGAGCGTGCTGAAACCGTAGCTCCGTTTCTGATTATGCATGGAGCACAAGATGATCTCATAGCTCCTCTGCAGTCTGAGCGGCTCCGCGATGCGTTAAAAAGCAAATTTGGTGCTTCTGCTGCTGAATACCACTACTTAAATAACGGTGGTCACGGTGGTGGAGATTTTGAATCCGTGTGGGTAGAAGACATCGTTATTCGTTTCCTCAAGCGGGTTTTAACCTGAGTTTTAAAGCAATGTTTGGAACTTTCGCCACATGACCTACCTTCTAGTTTTTATACAAACAAGATGCGGTAGGCTTTTTTCTATCATTCTTTCTGGTTTTGGGGTTTGACTAAACTCGAGGCTTGACAAAGAGCTACTTTCTCAACTACATTGGGTGAGTCACTTAAGGTGAACTTAAGAAAGGGCAGGCGCATGATTGATCAGATTCAATTCACTACACTGTTTCGTGTTTCCCAAACAGGTAGCCTTTTTGGCGCTTCAGGGAAGGAGTGTGCCTGCTCGTAGTCAGTTAAGCTAGTTTGTTATGACCGTGGGCACCAAAAACCCACGGTTTTTTTCTTGCACAAAAGATTAAGGCGTGGGCTGGGCTCGAGACCGAAACCCCATTTTTTGAGAAAAGGTGTGCAAGAAAATGCAAAATTCAGAAACGAGTAATGTTTCAGGAAAAACTTATCTGGACTTGTTTCGCAGGTATTTGGGGCCGCAGTGGCAAAAAGCGGCGTTTATGGCTCTGCTACTTTTGGTGGGCATTGGTTTACAACTGGTCGTGCCTCAGGTGCTGCGCTATTTTATTGATACGGCACAGGCGGGTGGAGCCACCTCATTGCTAATTCGCGCTGCGCTGATTTATCTGGGTGTTGCCGTCATCAATCAGATTTTAGGGGCAGGTGCGACCTATTTTGGCGCCGATGTCGGTTGGACAGCAACCAACTATATGCGCCGTGATTTGGCGGAGCACTGTTTAAACCTTGACATGAGCTTTCATACAGCGCGCAATGCCGGAGAGATGATTGAACGTATTGATGGTGACGTTACTGCGCTATCCGATTTTTTTTCCCAGTTCTCGGTACGGCTTATCGGCGCGAGTTTACTGCTCATTGGCATCCTGATTTTACTTTGGCTCGAGACCCCGCTGGCGGGTCTGGCGCTTACGGGTTTTACCGTTCTGGTCATGCTCCTTCTAATCGTGACGCGGCGCATTGCTGTGCCGTCTACGGTTTTGGAGCGCGAGGCCAGCGCCCAGCATTTTGGCTTTATTGAGGAGCGTCTGGCAGGCCTCGAGGACATTCGTGCCAATGGTGGGGGAGAACACGCCATGCGGCGCTTTATCCTGTCGATGCGCAGCTACTATTTTGATACACGGCGTGCCTGGCTGATGCGCTCGTCCATCTGGCTCTCGAGCTTTGGCCTGTTTATGATTGGTGATGTATTAACGCTGGCGATTGCTACCCATCTGGTCTTACAAAACACCATTTCCATTGGCACAGCCTATCTCGTTTTTCAGTACATGCTGATGCTGCGTTCGCCCATCGAGCAAATCACCCGGCAACTTCAGGAGTTGCAAAAGGCGGCTGCCAGCATTGGTCGTATTGGGGCGCTGTTTGAAACGAGCTCGAGCCTGTCCGAGCCTGAAGGTCTCACCATTGCCGAAGGGGCGCAAGCGGTCAGTTTTGAAAATGTTAGCTTCTCCTACGATGACAAAACCATTTTGCATAACCTGAATTTTCAGCTAAAGCCCGGTACGGTGCTGGGGCTTCTTGGGAGAACGGGGAGTGGCAAAACCACGCTGACCAGGCTGCTTTTTCGGCTCTATGACCCGACACAGGGAACGGTGCGCCTGAATGGAACAGATGTGAAAGAAGCGCTGCCAGCGCACCTTCACAAGCGAGTCGGTATGGTCACGCAGGAAGTGCAACTGTTTCACGCGAGTGTCAGAGATAACCTGACCTTTTTTGACCCCACTATTTCCGATGAGGCTATTTTTTCCTTGCTCGAGGAACTTGGCTTAAGTAGCTGGTTAGCCACCCTTTCTGATGGCTTAGATACGATTCTTTCAGCAGGCAATGCGGGGCTTTCTGCAGGAGAAGCGCAGCTTTTAGCGTTTACTCGAGTTTTTCTAAAAGACCCTGGTCTGGTCATTCTGGATGAACCCTCGTCTCGGCTTGACCCGGCGACCGAGAAGCAGCTCGAGCGTGCCATAGCGAAACTTTTACAGGGACGTACCGCCATCATCATTGCGCACCGATTGGCGACGGTTGACCGGGCTGATGAAATCATGATTTTAGAGGATGGTCAGATTTTAGAGTATGACCGCCGGGAGAAACTTGCCCATGATAAGGGCTCGAGGTTTTATAGACTCTTGCAAGCAGGCAATATGGATTTAGATGAAAGGATGGTGACAGGTGTTTAACCACATCTGCCTCTTATGACCCAGACCTGGAAAGCATCTCGTTACTTTATTAAGTTGCTAAGGCACCGCAGCTGGCTCTACGCCCTTAGCTTTGTGCTCTGGGGACTGATACATGGACTGCCTGTACTTATTGGCATCTTGGTTAAAGGCGTATTTGACGCCCTTTCCGGGGACGCTGCAGCCACGGCAAGTGCCTGGACCTTTGTCGTAATCATTCTGATCACACAACTTGGGCGTCTTGGTATTTTTGTGATTGGCGAATTTTGCTGGATTAGCTACTGGCTGAGTTTTACTTTGCTGCTCAGGCGAAATTTGCTTGACTATGTGTTGCGAGCCAGAGGGTCACGGCGGCTAACACAGTCGCCGGGCGAAGCAATTACGCGCTTTCGTGAAGACGTAAATGATGTTACCCAGTACATAGAAAATTGGGTAGATGCAGGAGGGCTCCTTACCTATGCGGTGGTGGCGTTCATTATGATGTACCGCATAAGCCCCAACATTACGCTCATAATCAGTGTGCCGATTTTGAGCACGGTGGTGCTTACGCAGCTTTTGACCCCTAAAATCAGACAGTTTCGCCGCCAGCGCCGTAAAACCACCGATGCTGTGACTGACTTTATCGGTGAGCTTTTTGGCGCTGTGCAGGCTGTGAAGATTTCAGGTAAGGAAAAAACCGTTTTGGGTCACTTTGTAAAGCTCAATGATACTCGCCGCCGTGCGGCTCTCAACGACACCCTACTCACCGAACTGCTGCGTTCGATAAACAACAACATGGTTAATGTGGCTCAGGGCATCATATTGCTATTAGCTGCCTCAGCGATGAAAGATGGCAGTTTTAGTGTTGGTGATTTTGCTCTTTTTGTCACGTTTTTACCAAGGCTTACCGATACCATGTCTTTCTTTGGCGACATGCTGGCGCAGTACCGCCGGGCAGAGGTTTCTATTGACCGGATGCAGGGCTATTTGCAGGACGCAGCCCCTGAAGACCTGGTGAAACAAGATGAGCTTTATCTGTTCCGTGACCCGGCGCCACTCGCTGAAGTAGACGGGGAAGGTGAAAGGTTAAGAAACCTCGAGGTCAAACATCTTAGCTATCAGTTTCCAGATGGCGAAGCCCGTATAGAGGATATTAGTCTAAAACTCGAGCGCGGTTCGTTTACAGTCATTACCGGGCGGATTGGCTCGGGGAAGAGCACTTTCGTTCGGGTCATGCTTGGGTTACTCCCCAAAGATTCGGGTGAGATTTACTGGAATGGTCAGCTTGTCAATGACCCAGCCAGCTTTTTCATACCACCCCGAAGCGCCTACACAGCGCAGGTTCCGAGACTGTTTAGCGATAGCCTGAAAGAAAATGTGGTGATGGGTAGCAGTATTGGGGAAAGTTATCTGGAGAGTGCCCTCGAGCTTGCTGTTTTAAAACCAGATATCCACCGTCTGGAAAAAGGTTTGGAAACCCTGGTTGGAACCAGAGGCGTGAAGTTATCGGGTGGGCAGGTGCAGCGGAGTGCGGCGGCGCGCATGTTTATGCGGCAGGCAGAGCTGATGATTTTTGATGACCTTTCTAGTGCTCTGGATGTTGAAACAGAAAGTTACCTCTGGGACGGCATCTTTGCCAGGGGTGAGGCGACCTGTCTGGTGGTTTCACACCGCCGGGCTGCGTTAAAGCGGGCAGATCAGATACTGGTTTTAAAAGAAGGTCGTTTGATTGCTGAGGGAAGCCTCGCCTATTTACTGGAAACCTGTGAAGAAATGCGCCACCTCTGGGCAGAAGAAATGTAAATCGCCGTGACCTAAAAGGTCACGGCGTCAGGGAAGGCTCGAGTTAACTTAGGTTTAATTGCTCAGGGCGTTTAAGAATTGTAGTGCGTTAGGGATGCCAAAGCCGTCTTCTGAATTGCCACCAACAACAGCGCCACTTGTAGTTTCGAGAGCGGTTTCCATTTCGTGTATGCCGCTTTCACCTAAACCCAGGGCAACCAGACCAGAAACGATTGGGGTTGAAAATGACGTACCACTAAAGGCGGCGAGCATGGCACCAGGGTAAGCACTTACCACACCTTCGCCAGGAGCTAAGAACTCAACATCTAAGTCGTAGTTGCTGAAGCTCGAGCGTCTTTTTGAGCTGTCAATGCTACCTACGCTGAGTACAAAATCTTCATTGGTTGCGGTGGTTGCATATTTGGCAGGGAAGTCTACACCATGTTTGCCAGCGTTACCCGTGGCCATAACCAGATGCACTTGTTGGGTCGTTGCGTAATCAATCAGGGTTCTCAGAGTATTGAGATCATAATCGGTTCCAAGGGAAAGGTTAATAACGTTTGCGCCGTGCGTTATGGCCCAGTCAACCGCTTGAACCACATCTGACAGGTCACCACCGCCACTGGCGTTTAGAACCCGAATGGGCATAAGTTTGGCTTGAGGAGCAATCTGCGCGATGATGCCGCCAACAGCCGTGCCGTGGCCATACATCTTGTTGTTGCCGGACAGGCTTTGGGTGTCCTGGGGAAGGTTGTCACCATCGATGAAATCTTTCCAGGTTGAAGCGGGGGCCAGAGAATTCACGAGTAACGGGTGGCTAAGGTCAAAACCAGTATCAATAACAGCTACGGTGACACCTGCGCCATAATGGTTAGCGGCCTCGAGTGCTTGAGATACACCAACCAGATCAAAGACAGCTTTACTGGCGTCGGGTAAGCTGGGCGCGCCCATACCACTTGACCAGGTGCTCCAGCCGTTTGCCCAGGAAGCGTAGCCGCTTGCCCATGAGCTGTTGCCATTGGCCCATGAGGAGACACCGCTTGCCCATGAGCTGGTGCCGCTGGCATGCATTTCTGGCGAAGCCAGTTCGACATTTTCCTCAGTGGTTAAAGTGGTGAGTTCACCTTCTGCTTGACTAAAGCCCATAATGGCTAGTCCGGCCTCAGGCTTGTGCAGAATGACTTTACCGCCGTACATTTTTTCAAGGGAAGCAACGCTTTCGCTGCTGTCAATCTTGACGGTGCCGACATAGGCAAAGTCTTCTTTTTGAAAGGGGGCGGGTGTGGTGGAGCAGGCAGCCGTCATAACGATGATGCCTAGTGTAGTAAGCGCGAATAAGATTCGCCGAAAAACTTTGTACCTGGATATGTAACTGAAACTCATGTTTTGCCTCCTGAAAAAGTAAGAGAGAGAGTTGGGCAACTTAAGTTGCAATGAGTCTATACAAAGACCTATTACAGATTTCTTACAGCTCGGTGACGCCCGTCACCAAAAAGCCTGTGTTAGGCTAACTGCGTGTCTGCCAGTTTTCCTTTTAAAAGCTACCGTAAAGGACAAAAAGAAGCGATTGATGCGGCCAGGGCTGCTTTTGCCAGAGGAAAGCGCTTTGTAGTGCTCGAGGCCCCCACAGGTTCTGGCAAGAGTGCCATTGCCATAACCTTTGCCAGGGAAGCAAATAGTGCCTATGTTTTAACGGCCCAGAAGATTTTGCAAGATCAATATCTCAGAGATTTTCCTGATATTTCTTTAATGAAAGGCCGCAGCAACTATCCTTGTATTATTGCGCCAACTCATGCGGCGGCGGCACCGTGCATCACCGGGCGAAAATTCCCTGAATGTGATGATTGCCCTTATTTTACTGCCAAGGAAACGGCGATAGCTGCCAGCAATACCCTGATGAACTATGCCTACTATCTGGCAGAGTTGAATTATTCGGGCGGCTTTGGCCCCAGAGACCTGCTGGTCCTGGATGAAGCCCATAATGCCGAGGCTGCACTTATGAGCTTTATACAGGTCACGCTATCTGATGAAGGCTTTGCTCGAGTCGGTATTCCTGAGCGGATTCCAAGTAGTTTTGAGGACTACAGCCTGTTTGATTTTGCTGAAGATATGATGCCGCTTTTTAGTGGTCGTGCCAAAGAAATAGACGTGCAACTTAAAAAAGACAATATGACGGCGGCGCTGGCGCTCGACTTTATGCGCAACAAGCAATATCTGGATAATCAGTTAAAACGGCTCGAGCTGCTTAAAGCCAGCCGTATGGATGACTATGTCGAGTGGGTGGTTGAAAAGGGTCGCAGCAATGAAGGAAACTGGATAAGTTTTAAACCTGTAAAAGTATCTGCATTTGCCCAGCCACTCTTATTTAGCTTTGCTGATAGGGTGCTTATGCTCTCAGCTACTATCCTGGACGGTCCAACCTATTTACGTGGTCTTGGCATAGATCAGGAAGACGCCGAGTACATTTCGGTCGCCTCTGACTTTCCGCCAGAAAACCGTCCTATTTATGTCAAACCAGTTGCCCGCCTGACCCGGCACTACCTCGAGCAAGATTTGCCTAAACTGCTGGCAGAAATCAGTGACTTGTTTGAGTCTCATCCTGGGGACAAGGGGCTGATTCATGCGCACTCTTACAAGATCTCGAGTTATATTGCCAAGAATCTGCCAAAGAAACACCAGAAGCGCCTTATCACGCATTTTAGTAGTGATGGTCGTGACGCTGCGCTTGAAAAACATATGACCAGCCGCGAACCCACGGTACTGCTTACGCCAAGTATGACCGAAGGCATTGACCTGGCCGATGAACTCAGCCGCTGGCAGGTCATCTGCAAAATTCCTTACCCTTACCTGGGTGACCCTCAGGTTGAGCGGCGCAAGAGTATGGACGCTGCCTGGTATGACTGGCGCACCTGTCTCACAGTAGTTCAGGCATACGGCCGAAGTGTAAGAAGCAGTGATGACTTTGCCGTAACCTATGTGCTTGATGCTGACTTTCCTGGCTTTATCAAACGTCAGCAAAAACGCCTTCCGGGCTGGTTTACTGAGGCCCTCCATTTGCCATAAGTAGGCTCGGTTATTTGGGTATAGTATTGGCTTATGAAAAAGTCAAGCAATACTAATTGGAAGTTTCAAACCAAGGCAGTTCATGCTGGCGAAGCTCCTGACCCTGCTACGGGCGCATCTGCTCCTAATCTGGTGATGTCGAGCACCTATGTAGTGCCAGCCAATTTACCTTTTTCCGCTGAGGGCCTAAATGATGAGATGCCTCACATTTATACGCGCTGGTCAAACCCAACGGTTGCACAGCTCGAGTCCAAACTGGCGGTGCTCGAGGGTGGGGAAGCTGCCCTTTGTTTTGCTAGCGGTATGGCTGCAGCAACAGGTCTATTTACCCAGCTCTTGAAACAGGGTGATCACCTTTTAATCAGCGACGTTACTTATGCAGGTGTGCGTGAATATGCCAATGAGATTCTGCCAGGCTTTGGTGTGCAGGTCAGCCCCGTAGATATGTCCAATCTGACTGATGTTAAAGAGGCGCTAAGGGACAACACCAAGCTGGTCTGGATAGAAACGCCTTGTAACCCCATCATGCGACTGACAGATATTGCTGCCGTGGCAGAACTAGCGCATAGTGTGGGCGCAAGTTTGGCAGTTGACTCGACCTTTGCCTCCCCTGTAGCTACGCAACCCCTTAGTCTGGGGGCTGACTATGTTATGCACTCACTGACCAAATATATGGGTGGTCACGGTGATGCGATGGGCGGCGTTCTTGCTGGAAGGGCAAAAGAGATTGCTTTGCTCAGGCAAAAAGTGGGGATACATAGTGGGGCGGTACTGAGCCCCTTTAATGCTTGGCTGATTTTGCGGGGTTTGCCAACCCTGGCTCTACGTATGCAGGCACATCAGGCAGGGGCGTTACGGGTAGCCGAGTTTCTCGAGCAGCATCCAAAGGTTGAAAAGGTCATGTACCCTGGTCTGGCTTCTCACCCACAACATACGCTGGCGAAAAAACAAATGAAGAATTTTTCAGGTATGCTTACCTTTCAGGTTAAAAATGGACCCAGGATGGCCGAGCAGTTTGCTGAGAAACTGGAAGTCTTTCACTACGCGGTAAGTTTGGGTCACCACCGTAGCCTCATCTACTATATGGACACCAAAGATTTGATGGGCTCGAGTTTTAAACTGACCGGTGAAGCACTCGAGCGCTACCGCGCGTTTGCAGGTGAGGGCGTTTTCCGAGTATCTGTTGGTATAGAAGACCCGGAGGATCTTTGCCAGGATTTAGAGCAGGCGCTTGGCTAAAGAAATGACTGGTCGAAAATTGCTTTACAGCCCTTTAGCTCCCTGCTAGAATACTAAAGCTCGAGTTAAGGGCCCTTAGCTCAGTTGGTTAGAGCAGTCGACTCATAATCGATTGGTCGTGGGTTCAAGTCCCCCAGGGCCCACCAAGAGAAAAGCCGTTCAGGACAATGTTTCTTGAACGGCTTTTAGCTTTGTTATGTGACTTAAATAATGCTATACCTCTATCTATACCTCTAAGAGAGTCTGCACTGATTTTCGTCTAGACCAACAAGTTCATAGAGTGAAGGCGCTTCTCTTTTTTGATACTTAGCGAAATAGTGAGCAAGTGGCCTGGCTGTCATTGTCGGTAGCCGAGCAGACAGCTCAGGGGAACAAGCCAAAGCGGATGGGTTTAAGGTTT
>JAGQHN010000088.1 GCA_020431825.1 Trueperaceae bacterium
CAGCATTTGTTGCCTAAGGATGACCACACGAATAAGAGCATACCCCATCCTCGGCCAATTGCGATGAATCCGAACACCCAGTCGCACTTCACGACTGACTTCAGCATGAATCAGAAGCCAACGAAGCCAATTTGGAAGATATACCGGAAGCCATTCTTGAAGACTTATCGGTGCATCCGGTTAAAGACTTCCAGCAGGTTTTAAATCTGATGCTGATTGAAGCAGGCAAAACCAAAGAAGACTTTGTTCCGCCGCCTGCCAAGGAAGGTCAGCAACCTTCTGCACAAGCTTAAACAAGACAGATCATTGGGCGGCTCTTTAAACAGAGCCGCTTTTTTTCTATGGTTTCAATGAGTTTTTATGCCTACAATGCCTCCCGAACACACTTCAAAATGCCATAGCTGTAACGCTCACCCAGACTCAAAAATAAAGGTTTGAGATAGGGTTTTTCTTCGGGAGAGAGTCTTTCAAAAGCTTCACGAATAAGCTCGAGGTCTGTCGTATCTAGGCCAGTAGCTTCTTCAACACTAAGCTGACCCCGCCTGACCAGTTCTACATAGTGCTCTTCAATGATGCGCAGCTTGAGCCCACGCATCGCCGAAATAGCCTCAGGCTCATAACCTTCCAGGATCAGTTGCATGGTTTCTTCATAGGTGTCTTGTTCATCAAAAAGAACTTCTTGTTTTAGACCCTTATCCGAAGGTTCTGGAAAAAAGTCCTTGAGAACCTTGACAAATGCCTCGCCGTAGCGCTCGAGCTTGGTCTTGCCAACACCACTCAACTTCCCCAGAGATTCTGGAGAGTTTGCCCTTGTTTCCAGCATTTGTCTTAGTGTACTGTCATGAAAAATAATATAAGCAGGCACATTCTGCTCTTTTGCCAGCTGACCTCGCAATGACCGCAGGGCGTCAAAGGCTTCAGCATCCTCAGGACTAAGGTAGACATCTTGTCGTTTTGATTTTGCTTTCTGAACGATCTGATCGCGGCGGAAAAAAGTTTGCTCATTACCTTTTAGAACAGCTACGCTTTTTGGACTCAGGAGCAGGGAGCCGTATCCCTCTTTATCGGTTGTGAGATAACCTGCTGCCACTAATTGTCTGGCAACGCTGCGCCACTGTTTTTCCTCAAGCTCAGTGCCAATGCCAAAGGTACTCAAACGGTCATGTCCCAGACTGGCTATACGCGGTGTATTTTTGCCAAGTAATATATCGATGAGATGCCCCGCACCAAATTTCTGCTCCGTTCGGTAAATGGTTGACAGCAGCTTCTGTGCCTGAACCGTGCCTTCCCAGGTTTCTACAGGGCTTAAACAGAGGTCACAATTGCCACAGGGTTCACCTAAGGTTTCCCCAAAATACTCGAGCAAGTTTTGTCTTCGACAGCGTACGGATTCGCAGTAACCCAGCAGTTTATCCAGTTTCTGGTGTTCCAGCCGTTTGATTTGTTCAGGAGCCTGAGACTGCTCGAGCATTCGCCGCATTGCTACCACGTCTGCCAGACCATAGGTCATAAAGGCACTGGCAGGCTGACCATCCCGACCTGCACGACCTGTTTCCTGGTAATAGCCTTCAAGACTCTTGGGCAAATCAAGATGGGCCACAAAACGTACATCTGGCTTATCTATACCCATCCCAAAGGCAATAGTCGCCACCATTACAAGCCCATCCTCTTTGAGAAAGCGTTCCTGATGGACTTGCCTTTCCTGATTAGATAGGCCCGCATGATAAGGCAACGCCCGAATGTTGCGCTTTTGCAGCCAGCTTGCGGTGCTATCCACGCTCTTTCGTGACAGGCAATAAACGATGCCCGCTTCACCAGCATGTTCTGCCTTATAAAACCTTAGGAACTGGTCTCTGGCATTATTTTTATCCACCACGGTATAGCGTATGTTCGGCCTGTCAAACGAGGCAATAAAGTGACTGGCATGCCCAAGAGCTAACTTTTCCGTTATTTCACGGCGCGTCATTTCGTCAGCCGTTGCTGTCAGTGCAATTCGGGGCACGGCTGGGAACTGCTCTGCTAAGACCTTCAAACCAATATATTCAGGCCTAAAATCGTGACCCCACTGCGAAACACAGTGCGCCTCATCAATAGCAAACAGGGCAAGGGGCAGCTCTTGTAAGAGCTCAAGCGTCCTGCCCATGAGCAAGCGCTCAGGCGCGACATAGAGCAGATCAAGGTAGCCAGCCCTCAATTGCTGCTCAACATCTCGAACTTCTTGTGCACTCAGGCTTGAGTTAAGGTAAGCTGCCTTCACGCCTTGTAGCTGCAGAGCATCTACCTGGTCTTTCATGAGCGCAATAAGGGGTGACACAACAATACCTGTACCCGCTCGAAGAATAGCTGGAATCTGATAACAGAGCGACTTCCCCCCACCGGTTGGCATCAGTACCAGCGCATCTTTGCCTGACAGTATCTGATTAATTATCTCAGCTTGCTGACCGCGAAAATGATCATAGCCAAAGGTTTCTTTAAGAAGGTTTAAGGCGCGCTGCTGCACGCCCTATTATTCCATTGCCTCAGCTATTCCAGTGTTATTACCTTTTTAGCAAGCTTTAAAAGGCCCACTCTCCCTGGCGCATAACTGGCTCGAGGCTACCATTTTTGCTAACCCCATCAATATCCATATCTGCCGAACCAATCATAAAATCAACATGCGTAAGACTATCATTCACCCCATGCTCGGCTGCCTGCTGTGGCGTCCAGGTGGTACCATCTTTGACGGTAAAGGCATAGGCCCGACCGAGAGCCAAATGGCTGGCGGCATTTTCATCAAAAAGGGTGTCATAAAACAAAATACCAAGCTGTGATATAGGGCTGCTATGGGGTACGAGCGCGACTTCGCCAAGACGTCTCGCGCCTTCATCGGTGTCTAAAATGCGGTGCAAAGTGTCTTCACCCGACCTGGCTTTGGCACTGACTACCTGACCATCTTTAAACTCGAGGACAAAATCTTCGATAAGGCTGCCGTTGTGGCTTAGGGGCAAGCTGCTAGACACCAATCCGTTAACGCGGTTCTTATGCGGCATGGTAAAGACCTCTTCAGTGGGCATATTTGCCACATAGATAATACCGGAGGGTGTAGGTTGAATCCCCCCCATCCAGAGATGATTTTCTACCAGACCAATTTCCAAGTCGGTACCTTTTGCCCGGTAGCGCAAGGACTGATACTGTTTTTGATCAAGATACTCTCTGCGCCGCTCGAGCCCTTCAAGATGCTCTTGCCATGCCTTATTAGGGTCATCCAGATCGGCCCTTACGGTCTTCAGAATGGCAGTCCAAAGTTTGGCTTTTTGTTGCTCTTTTGCTTCATCTGGGAAAAGTTTAGCTGCCCAGGCCTGTCCAGGTACACTGACCAGACACCAGTTAAGAGCCGACGTCGTTATTTTTTCAAAGAAAGGGCGAAGGGCAGTTCGGGTAGCACGCTCAACCACTTTTAGCCTCGAGCTATCCTGCCCTTTATAGAGTTCAGGATCAGAACAGCGAATACTCAGCACGGCATCGGCACGATTGGCTGCGTCTATATGTCCCTGAGCAAGGTAAGGTGGATACTCATTGAGCCGCTCTTCAGCAGCATGTTTCAAACGCTCGAGAGCAATCGTGTCGTCATTCCAGATAACGTCAACTTCTGCACAACCTGCGGCGTAGGCTCGCTGAGTCACCAGACGTGCAAACTCGGCTCCTTCTACCGCCGAGCGAATAAGCAGGCGCTGACCTGCCTGTAAATTCAGGCCTACTTTAACGACCAAATCAGCAAACGCTGCAATTTGTACTTCCTGACTTTTTGGCATGAAAACTCCTTGTGATTTAAAACTTTATGAGCTATGAGACAGCAAGGTCTCGAGTATA
The DNA here is from genome assembly GCA_020431825.1 of Trueperaceae bacterium. GTDB lineage: Bacteria > Deinococcota > Deinococci > Deinococcales > Trueperaceae > JAHEBB01. The sequence continues at coordinate 3,850 of JAGQHN010000088.1, forward strand.
CCCAGCCTAATAGGTCTATTCTTCAAAGCACAGTCATATTTTTGAATTTTGAATCCATAAGGAGAAGCTCGAGCGCACCCTTACGCAGCTTTTGCGAGCATGAGAATAACAGCAAGAAAATCGGAATGATTCCGAAACAGTGTCTCTGACACGAAAAACCTTAATTCCGAGCTTGACAGTCGGGATTATATCTGACATGATTTAAAACCGAGTGTTTAACTCGGCTTTAACAATTTACCGTTTCTGTTCGCAGGTTCTGCCGCGATGATTTGGAAAGGAATGTATGAAAACCATTTTACTAAGCTTGACGATTCTTCTAGGCGGTATTAGCCTGGCACAAGATGTCGTCAATATCTACTCAGCCCGCCATTATGATAGTGATGTCATGCTCTATAAGCTCTTTACCGAAGAAACAGGTATAGAAGTCAATCTTATTGAAGGTGACGCTGACGAACTAATTGAGCGTATCAAAAGTGAAGGTGTGAATAGTCCAGCCGATATTTTTATAACCACCGATGCCGGTAGGCTATGGCGGGCAGAAGAAGCTGGCATTCTGGCCAGTGTTTCCTCAGAGGTTCTTGAAAGCGCCATTCCAGAAAACTTGCGTCACCCAGAGGGCAAATGGTTTGGTCTTGCCAAACGGGCCAGGGTTATTGTCTATAACAAGGCTTATGTTGATGCCAGTGAACTTTCCACCTATGAGGATTTAGCCGATGAGAAGTGGCAGGGACGCATCTGCATACGAAGCTCGAACAACATTTATAACCAGTCCTTACTTGCCTCCATTGTCGCCAGTGACGGCCCAGAAGCTGCCGAAGCCTGGGCGCAAGGGCTCGTCGATAACCTCGCCAGAACGCCTCAGGGAGGTGACACTGACCAGATTACGGCTGTGGCTGCCGGAGAGTGTGATGTTGCTGTCGTCAATCACTATTATTATGCCCGTATGCTTGCAGATGCTGGACCAGAAGATGATGACGACCCTATTGACCCCAATGCACAAGCCGTGGCCGAACAAGTTGCCCTCTTTTTCCCCAATCAGGAGGACCGTGGCACCCACATTAATATTAGTGGAGCCGCCGTTGTTAACACCGCGCCTCATCAGGAAAACGCTCTTAAACTACTGGAATTTCTGGTCTCTCCAGAAGCACAGGAAATTTTTGCCGACCAGAATTTTGAATACCCTGTGGTCGAAAGCGCTCCCATGTCTGATGTCATTAAGAATTTTGGCGACTTTAAGGCAGATGACCTGAATGTTGCGCTACTGGGCGAAAATAATCCTGAAGCGGTTCGCATTATGGACAGAGTAGGCTGGCGCTAGTAACTTCATGAATAAAGCCGCCAGAACCTTCGTTTTTCAAGCAAGACATAAAGACAAAACCAGAAGCAGCTTTTTAAGTGGCTGGACCCTGAGTATTGTCCTGATAGCGCTGCTCATCGCTGCGCCGATTTTGCTGGTTCTGGCGAGTTTGTTTTTTCCAAATCCAGAGATTTGGCAACATCTATCAAGCACCGTGTTGCCTCGTTATATTCAGAACTCGGGCTGGCTTATGCTGGGGGTTGGAAGTCTTAGCTTGTTTATAGGTGTAACAACTGCGTGGCTGGTAAGCATGTGCCAGTTTCCGGGCAAGCGTCTTTTTGAGTGGGCTCTGTTTCTACCCATGGCCATTCCTGCTTATATTTTGGCCTATACCTATACAGACTTTCTTCAGGTCTCAGGGCCCATACAAAGCTTTATTCGTACGACCTTTGAACTGAGACCAAGAGATTACTTTTTTCCTGAAATACGCTCCTTGGGTGGGGCGATCGTTCTACTTAGTCTGGCACTCTACCCCTATATTTATCTGCTGGCTCGAGCCGCCTTTTTAGAGCAGTCTTGTAGCATGCTTGAGGCCAGTCAGTGTTTACGCGCTAACGCCTGGTCAAGCTTTCTCAGGGTTTCTTTACCTCTTGCCCGACCTGCCATAGCAGCGGGGGTTGCACTGGTACTCATGGAGACCCTAAGTGACTTCGGTACGGTGGACTATTTTGGTATTCAGACGTTTACTACGGGCATTTACCGCACCTGGTTTGGGCTGGGGGAAAAGCTGGCGGCTGTACAACTGTCGGCCTGGCTGCTTGTCTTTGTACTGGTTTTGTTAGCGCTCGAGCGTGCCAGCAGAAGTCAGCTCAAACAAAGCAGCAAAGAGCGCTTCCGCAGTCTGCTTGTCTACCCATTGACTGGTTGGCGCGCTGGATTTGCCATGTTTGCCTGCCTCCTCCCAGTTACTCTGGGCTTTATCTTACCTGCCTATTTGCTTACCCAAAAAGCCCTTAGCAATGCCAACCGCTCCTTTAATCCTGAATTCTGGTCATTCGCCCGTAATAGCCTTAGCCTGGCGGTCATTACCGCTGGTCTTGCCCTTGTCCTGGCGCTCATCCTGGCTTACGGAGAGCGTATAAGGCCGAACTGGCTTAATGGTCTGGCTGTTAGAATTGCCTCGATGGGCTATGCCGTGCCGGGTTCAGTTATTGCCGTAAGCGTCCTGATAAGTTTTGGTTGGCTGGACGGCAAACTGAATCTTTTGACGGAACGTTTCTTTGGCATTTCCACGGGTCTCATCTTGAGCGGAACCATGGTCGGACTCGTTTTTGCTTACCTTGTCAGATTCCTGACGGCTGCCTTTAACACTTTAGAATCTGGCCTGAAAACTATTACTCCAAGTATGGATGAAGCTGCACGAAGCCTGGGAAAAAGATCGTTGGCACGCCTCTTTACCATTCATATTCCGCTGCTTAGAAGCAGCTTTCTTAGCGCAGCCATTTTTGTTTTTGTTGATACCATGAAGGAATTACCTGCGACGCTCATCGTGAGGCCGTTTAATCTGGACACTCTGGCCATTCGAGTTTACAGACTCGCTTCGGATGAGCGCCTGGTTGAAGCTTCAGGGGGTGCCCTGGCTATCGTTGTTGTTGGACTACTACCGGTTTTGCTTCTTAGTCTGGCTATCTCAAAATCAAGAAGTCGAAAGTTGTAGGCTCGAGTCAGTTCTCAACTAAGAGATGCGGAGGCTCGCAAACTTCTTGAAAATCTCGTTTGTATGAGTACTATTTGAGACAAGTTCGGGAATACAAATCAAAGAGTTTCTGGTCTCTTTTTCAGATAATGAGCAAGTCGCTAAACACAAGCATCAGGACGGTTCAACATGCTTTACCTGCGTTGCTATGCCCTGAGCGCTAAAAACTGCCTCTACTTTTTCGGCTTTTCGTAAATTGATGGCTTTGGTAATGGCACCCGGCGAGCGCTTAAGCAGGTTGCGTGCCTGCTCAGTTGAAATGTGGAGGGCCTGAGATAAATTGGCCAGCATCTCGTCATTTTCCTCAACAGATTGCGCTAGCTCCACCACATACAAAGACTCCCTCGCCATCTCTGGCAGCTTTAGTCCAATGTACTCGAGCTTCACGGGCTCAGCCTCAATATTGCCAAGCCGCTTTTTTAAGTCTTCAGCGCCCACTAGTTGAAAGGCTCCACGCTCAAGATGATCGTAGACGGCTTTATAGCTGTGGGTAAGTTGATTTATAAGGTCTGCTGTCTCGACAAAGTGATCGCTCACGTTTTCTTTATAGTCGGCAAGCTCGAGCTCCTTTTCCCCTAACTCTGCTTCTAGTCGGGATACTTTCGTAGTATCCTCAACAAACACCTCATTGCGCCTGCTGCGAGCAAGCAAAAAGCCCCCAAGCAAACCTACTGCCAGAGCCAAAATAATCCAAACACCTGTTAGCAACGTCATTTCTCTCTCACAACACTTTCTTAGCCACATAAACTCTAGTGAGGCATAGGGACACACCCTTAAAGCTTAGTTAGTCTAACAAAACTTTAGCCCAAAAGGAATCTAAGGAGGTTAAATTTCACGAGCCTTGAATGGCATCAAAGTAGACAAGTATTTAGGGATGTTTTCAAGTTTTTTATAAATACCCCTCTGCTTACGGCAGGGATTTTTTATTAGCCAATAGATTTGTTAAACAGATAAGCTAGCTTCTTTGTAAAATCTCAGAGCTTGCCACAGTTCCTCAAAAACACATACGCCTTTTATTCTTAAACGCACCACTGAATTAAAAGGCTAAACTGAAAGGGTGTCCTTTGAACGGGTTCATTTACATCAGCTTGCCCATCCTGATCTTCCGTTACGGTTTTCCCATTTTCAGCAGCGACGTGCCCGACAACTTCACCAGTTTTTTCTTGATCTGCACCGGTGCGCTAATCAGCAACTTAAGGCGCAACCTCGACTCGAGCTTCTGGTGCTCGAGTCCAAGGACTGGTACAAAATGAGTCAGAGCATTTATGGTATCCCGTTTATAAAGGGTAGAAAAGCCCTTGTACAGCTCTATCTACCCGCCGACTACCCTAGCCGCTTTCAGCACAAACTAGATGAGCTTTTTTTGCTCGGCGGCTTTAAATTGCCCGGAGACGTAAAAGAGCTTTTTGATTTGCTTAGTGGTTTCGACTGGGCACGGGCTTATTTGCGTGGTCTATCCCCGCAGAAAACAGAACCAGGAAAGCAACTCGAGCAGGCAGCTCAACTCTACACGCTTGCCCTGCAAACCGCGGGATGGGATGGTCTTTTAGAACGTCTTGTGGCCTGGCTTAGCTTCAGCTATCCTTCAGGTAAAATTCCTGAAGCGCAAACGGTTACCTATCAACCCAAATCACAAAAAGCATTACTTGACAGATTTCTGGTTTATTCGCAGACTTTTCAAAGCTTTGAGAAAAAAAGCTGGCAGGACTTAGCTCTGGCTACTCAGCTTGGCGCTTAACTCATCATAAAGACGTTTGTGTACTGAGCGTAGCTCGAGTCGCTCCATCTCAGATGATAGTTCAATCCATTCATCGGCAGCATTGAGCTGTGTAAGTCCCGTACTACTATCCCCAAAGCTTAAAGCAGCCTGAGCATAAGCCAGTGCACCCTGAGCCAAAAGGTGGGCTGATAATTCGAGTTTTAAAAGTTCTTCAAAATAGTGATAACTCTGGCTTTTATCCTGCTCACTCACCGCTAGGTCAGCAGCCGATAAGTAATGAGGATACGCGGCCTCGTGTAGTTTTCCCTCTTTAAAGTGCCGTCCTATAAGGGCAGATAGGGCAAGCGGCGCATGGTTCTCTAGCCAGGTCGCAATCTTCAGATGCAATAACGGTCTTTCGGTAAAAGGAATCATTCTTAGAACGGCGCGGCGCAAAAGTTCACTCTGAAAGCGGTATTCACTTTCATTGGCGATACTGGATATGGGCTCTTTAATCAGCAATTTCTCGCTGTTGAGTTCCTCAAGAGCTTCATCGCCTTCAGGACCTGCCAGCTCGAGGATAAGACTTTCCCAGGCATGTTCGCCTGTCAAAGCGGCATAGGCCATAAGCTGTCTTGCGGTACTCGAGAGCATATCTAGCCTTGCTTGCAGTAGCGAGGCCAGTGACCCCGAAAAGGAGCCTTGCGGAGTAATATTTAGAGCTCTGCCTAACTCGAGGATATTGGCTGGCACTCCCCCAACCTGTAAAACCAGTGAATTTGTTGCCACTTTCAAAATAGGATTGGCTACCTGATCGACCAGTTCCATGCTCTCCTCCAGATTTAAGGGAGGAAGCTGCAATTGCTGCACTTCAGCAGGAACTTCTTTGCCGCGACTGGTTCTTAAGACAAGCAGAGGGATATCGATTTGCTCGAGCAAATCAAGAAATTGTCCAAAGGAGGAGCCCTGCGAGCTATGCTCTACTACCAGCAATAATCCTTTTAGATTCGCCGACTTCTTGACGAGGGCTCTTAGCAAATCGCGCCAGGCTAAAAAAGCACGGTCAACACTGCGACGCTCTAAGCGGCGCCAGGGTCTTGCCTCTGCCAGATTGACACTGCCCAGAATATAATTTTGCCACCTGGGTTCATTGGGCAGGTACTGATCAAGGCCCTGCTTCATAAGCTGCCCCCAGACCTTGTCATCATCATCCAGGTTAAAGACCTGTTTGGCAAGTTGAAACCACATGGCACCGGTATCCAGTGATTGTTCCTCGAGCCACAAAATCTTGATTGGGTCTCGAGCCTGAATCTGAGTCAGGAATTCACGCGCCAGGCGTGTCTTGCCAATCCCGGCGTCGCCCGTTAACCAGAGCGTAGAACTGAGCTGGGTAGCAATGACCGTATCAAATACCTGCGCAAGATGAGCAAGTTCTTCCTTTCGACCAATAAACTCGAGCTGGGTATAGGGGTCATCTGAACTATCTTCATTAAAAGAAAGGAAACGGTACACTTCGGTTATGTTGGGAAAACCCTGCAGACTGACAGGCGAAACAGGTTCATAGCTAATGCTATGGCGGGTTAGACGCAAAGTCTCTGGACCAACAAAAACCTCTCCCGGTGAAGCTGCGGTCTCGAGCCGGGCAGCCAGATTAACGGCACTACCCATCACGGTATACTCCCTGACTCTACCCGACCCTACGGCACCAGCAATCACCACGCCCGTATTAACGCCACCCCGACCCTTTAAATTGAGCCCCTTAGCCTTACCAATGTTTTCTATGGCCTTAAGACCAGCTACCGCAGCTCTGACAGCACGTTCCGGGTCATCTGGATGAGAATGCGGTGCCCCAAAGAGCGCAATAAGTCCATCCCCTTGAAAGGCATCGACATAGCCATCATAGTCTTCAATAACACCTGCAACAACAGTTAGCACCTCATCCGCAAGGTCACGCAGACGCTCTGGCTCAAATTCCCTGGTCATGCTGCTAAAACCACTCAGGTCAATAAATACAATACTGACATTGCGCCGCTCTCTTACCAGCGAATGGGTTTGCAACGGACTTCCGCAGCGACCACAGTAACGCATACTCTCCGCGTTATGCGCGGCGCAGTTTGGGCATATCACAACTAGGCATTATATGGTTGCGTCAGCGCTCTGTCTGTCGCTTCCTTCAAATTTAAGTGACTCCAGGAAAAGTAAGAGGAAAGTCACTTTTCAACCAGAATCTATTTCCTATTAGCGCTACACGTGTATTGTTTTAGGAGACCATCTCATATCGTGGGTAACGGTTTAGGGAAAATAGATATTAAGGGAACAGTGCGAGTAAAAGGATCATTCTGACGGATACTTTAAAGCCAGAGCCAGACTTGCTAGCTATCAGATACCGCCACTCTATCGTGATAGGTCATTTAACAGCTAGTAGAACACTGTATAAGTACGGTGTCTGGACATGTCGCGGTAGGGTTGCGCTAATCCCCGATTCCATAAAAGCATATCAAGCACTCGAGCACTGCTTTTCTCCCCTTGTGATTGCAGCTGAGCGACCATAAGTTCCACGGTATGAATCGCGGCACATCTTATTTCAACCTCAACTGCAGAACCCGCAGGGATAGGGTGATCTAGCTGGCTCAGCAATTCTGGCGAATAGTCGAGAATACCGTCTACCCTGAGCACATGCGGCACCAGATTATCTGCAAAAATAGTCAGGTCGTCTAAATCATTAAAAAAGCCAAGTCCCTGATTAGGTAAGGCGAGCGCAATATCTGACGGTGTAATCTGAGCACGCTTATAGATCGGCACCCGCACTCCTTTGTAGTGCGCTTCATCTTTGAAATAAGGCATCTGAGCAAGTATTTGCATAAGGGCTTCAGCGCTGTGATTAGCGGCCCCCAGCATTGCACTGTAAGAGGCGTCATAAGTTTGGACAAGCAAATGACCTAAATCATTAAGTGCCTGGGTAAAAAGTTGCATCAACTCGAGTACTTTTGGATGCTCGAGACTTTGCCCAAAAATCGCAGTGCATTCGCTCAAACTTATGCTCTCAAGCTTAAAGGGGCTAGGCACCTCTTTTTCAAACCAATCTTTAAGACAGCTTGCCACCGTAAAATAACCAGACATTCCCGCTCGTTTTTTTAGAAAAGGAAAATAGCCGCTACCAAAATTTATGCTATCCAGGCACAGCAAATATGCAATCGTTTCAGTCTCATCACCCAGGTAATGATAGGTCTGATCGTAAAAAGGGGCATCAAAATCTTGCCTGAGTAACGCCCTGGCATAGTCTGGTAGTCGTTCGTGATTTATCTTTACCTGCTCGGCATGGGTCATTACGTCTGCCGCAGCCTGTTTGATTTCAGCCAGTAGGGACATCATTCTACCTTAAAGAAAAAATGGGCCTATTGGCCCAGAAAATTGTAAAGCTTAAACACCCAATATGTTTAACGGTTCGGTTTAACCACTACCTTGCGATTACGTCCCTCACCTGATGACTCACTTTTGACACTGGGGTCATCGGCAAGTTCCATGTGCACAACGCGGCGCTCTGAAGCGCTCATAGGCTTAAGCACGTATTCTTTACCCGTTGCCCGTACCTTTGAGGCCGCCTTTCGCGCAATGATTTTTAGTCGGTCATCGCGGCGACGCTTGTAACCTCCAACATCGATGACCACACGTACATTGTCTTCATCCGTCCGGTTAAGCACGGCATTGGTCAGGTACTCGAGTGCCTGCAAGGTCTTGCCGTTTCTTCCAATTATTTTCCCCGGATCGCCACCAAAAATATCAGCGTATATACGGTTATCCTGAACCCGATTTATCTCTACGGCATAAGCAGGATCAAAATTTAGGAGAAAGTTAACCAGAAAAGCTTCAGCACGCTCTTTGGTATCACCCTCGAGTGCGATAGGTTGTACATGCGCCTGAATGGGTTCATCAAATTCATCGTCATCATCGGGCATTGCACTGATGTCTTCGCCATCAACATCTATCCCAATATCTTCTAAATACTTATCCAAATGTTCATCTGCCATATTGCCCTCACCTACTTGCTTAGCGCAGCTACTTTTGGCTGACTCCTACGAATGAGCCAGTACTGGAACACCTGCACAAGCATAGATGTTACCCAGTATAATGTCACACCAGCAGGAAAGCTAATCACGAAAAAGATAAACACGGCGTTAATCATCAGCTGTTGCTGCAAGGACTGCTTATTGCCCTGAGACATAAAGTAAGATTGCGCAAAAATAACCCCTACATAAAGAATAGGCAAAATGTAGGTTGGATCGGGTTGGCCCAGGTCTGGAATCCACAGGAAACCCTCGTTAAACTCAAAGTTTACAAAGACTCGCCACAGAATGATAAAAAGCGGCATCTGCACCAGCGCCGGTAAACAGCCACCCGCCGGATTTACCTTTTCTGTCTGGTAGAGCTTCATGGTTTCCTGGGTAAGCTTCTCGCGGTCATCCTTGTACTTTTTCTGCAGTTCCTGCAACTTTGGCTGTAAGCGCTGCATGGCGTACATGGACCGAGTCTGGGTACTAATAAGCGGCCAAACCAGTAAGCGAAACAGCAAGGTAAGAAGAATAATGGTTAAGCCCCAGTTTCCTACAACCTTGTGAATCTGCTGCAAGGCCCATAAGATGCCTAGAGACATCTGCCCTAAAATATTAGGGTTGAAAAGTCCAGGCAGGTCTTTGAACCCTTCCTGATAATAGCGAACCAGTTCGTTTTGCCCACCATACTGCTCAAACTCGAGTTGAACACTCGAGCCCGGCTCTGCCGCCAGTTCTTTCTCCAGGCTAATGATATTTGGACTTAAAAAAAGTGCCGAAAGGTCATCAGTGGTGGCAAAGGGACGCAGTATAAGCGCAGTTGAACTGGACACGGGTCTGGCATTACTTTGTACTGAAATATAACTGGGACTACTTACTGCCTGAGAAACCGGGTTTTCTGAAAATGTCTCGCCCTGCCCAATTTTAAAAACAGGACTTTTTGATTTAGCAATACCGGGAAGCGCATACTGTACGGCAACGGCTTCACTGGCATCAGAACCATCTGCCCTGGTTGCGGTAAGACTTACATCCAGAACATTGGTGATATTACTGACAACAAGCTGTTTTTCAATTGCAATGTCACCAAGGGTATAGGAGAAGATACCTGTGATTTCGGTATCTCCCGTTTTTTGCCATGAGCTTTCGATATTTTCAGGTTTCTGGTAATCACCATTTAGCAGAACCGCCCCACCGGGAACGCTGCTACCTACCGGAATAAGGTTTTGCCCAGCATTAATACCCTGACGATACCCCCCGTTGCTCGAGAAATCCTGACCTTTTTGCTGCTTTGAGAAAAGGCCCACCAATTCTCCGGCCTCGTCAAAAAAGAAATCGACGCCTTTCGTAGGTATAAAGGTCAGCGTATCATCCAGACGGCTGCACCAAAACGAGCTGGCCGCTGGAGCCGCACACAGATCGGTTAATTCTTTATAATCTCTAAAGGTAGCAACATCAAAATCTGAATACTCAAAATTCACCCTCGCCCATGCTGCCCCAAGCATAAGCATAGCCAATAAGCTAATAACTAGCTTTCTATAAAATAATTGCGTGTACTTCAAAATTCCTCCGAAATTCGTGGCCCACTCGTTTCGTCCGTCTTTTCCCAATCTGGGGCACGAAATTTCTTGTTCTGTACCTCTGGCACAGGATCAAAACCACCTGGGTGAAACGGATGGCACTTTAACACGCGTCTAATTCCCAAGTAAACGCCGAACGTCACCCCATGCACTTTAATTGCCTCTTCGGTATAGGCGCTGCAACTAGGGTAAAACCGGCAGGTTGATTGTGGCTTTAGACGCGTTAAATAACGACGATAAATAAGGATAGGAAATAGCACCAGACGTTGCGCAAAGCTAAGATGTGTTTTTGCAGCGGCCATCATTGAATTAGCTTGGCGCGTATAAGGGCATGCCTTAAAGACTGCTCGAGTTCTTTATAAGTTGCCTGAACCGCCTCAGGCCTGGCAATAATCAAAAGACTAAATGAAGGCATCTTTTTAAATAGTGCCCCCTGCATAAAGTTAACTTCGCGTAAGAGCGCGCGCAAAGCCTCGAGCAAGCGGCGACGCACAAGATTACGCTTCACCGCCTTGCCAAGCTTTTTTGTAACGATAATACCCACGCGAATACGACCTTCCTGATCCCCGCGCCACCGAACACTCAGGTACTTACTGTAGCCAGCCTGCCCTTTTTGCAAGCGCCGAAAGGCATAATCACCTTTTAGCGAGCCAAGCAGCAAAGTTAGAAGCGCTCGTCAGAAACAGTAAGGCGCTTACGGCCTCTGGCACGGCGACGCTTTAAAACATTGCGACCTGCTGGGGTACTCATACGAGCACGAAATCCGTGAGTCTTGGCGCGCTTACGCTTATTTGGTTGATAAGTCCGTTTCATTGCTTATCCTTTCAATCAGATTGAAGCTACTCTAGCTAATCTTTTTGGTATTAGCCTCAATCAAAAGTACGATAAATTGAAGCATGTTTGCTTTTCTAACAAACCGATAGAGCATAGCATAAAAGACAGGCCTAAGCCAAGCGGATGGTGACAACAAGAAGTGGCGAATTTCGATTGACAGCCCTCTTTGGGCGTGATACTCTTTTCTCCTCCTGGCGCCGTAGCCAAGTGGTAAGGCAGAGGTCTGCAAAACCTCCATTCAGCGGTTCGAATCCGCTCGGCGCCTCCACATCTCTAGGTTTCTTCCTTTAATATCAGCATTTTAAGCTTTTTTCGACCCGCGTCATGACGTGCCAGGGCGACATCTTTAATAATTGCTTCAAGGGTTTCAGCAACCTCCGGAGTTCTTTCTCTCAGCACCTCATAGTTCTGAAAAATAAGCACATACATCTCGGCAATAATCCAGGAAAAATCAAGCAGGCAATCCTCGAGCGCATCCCAATTAAACCCAAAGTAAGCAGGGAACTCGCAGCCCTGATAAAAGGCATGTAGCAGCGTATCTTTATTAAAAACAGGGGCACGGTCAACGAGCACAGCAAAATAGCCTTCTTTTTCTAAGATTTTTGTTAGCTCTTTTGCACCTATCTCAGTCACGACTTCAACTATTGCTTCATCACTTGACAATACATGCTGTATATCAGCAAAACGCTGACTCATTGATCCAGCCTCACAAAGCTCTTATAATGGTCGGGCGTATAAAATATCTCGCCACCCTCACCCAAAATGAGCCTCTGAGGACCCGCATGGTTTATACCTGAAGTCCGCACCACATACTCGCGGTAGTAGCCTCTGTCATGCCTGGGTAATAAACCTTCCCTATTGGAGAAAATAGCCCCGTCGTTTTCATGGGGATCTGTCTCACCCCGCTCAATACGTGCCAAACTCGGAGCTAGATCAATATCTCCCTGAAACGCAATCCTTCCGTCCAGATCATAAATTGTTTGGTTTGGGACGACATAGTCTGAACTAGATACAACATTACTAACTTGTTCCTGGCTTGGGTTTCCGGCTCCGTTATCCTCTAAAAAGAAGTAGCCCAGAACAGCCAGTACAACAATAAGGCCCGTCACGAGTGAATTTCGGTTCATAGCACCCAGCTTACCTTAAGCTACCCCTGCCTCAGCAAACAGTGCCCATAGACGGCTAGGCCAAAGCGTAAACTACCCTTATGAATCTTGTTGAGAAAATGATGCCAAATCTTTTTACCCTCGAGCATGAGCTGGACGGCATGCAGGTAAGAGGGGCTATAGTTCTGGGAAATACCAGGGCAATGATCTGGGATACGCTTATCTACCCGGAACAAATGCAGGCTGTCCTTGACATTTGTGGCAACCGGGAGCTTATCATCGTTTACAGCCATGGTGACTGGGATCATGTCTGGGGCACTTGCACTCTCCCCTACCAGAAAGTCATTGGACATAAGCGCTGTAAGGCTCGCTTTGACGATCCTGATGACGTTGCCAAAACACTTAAAGACTATCAGGCAAAGTACTCGGCCTTAATTAACATTCATCTGGTTGCGCCAACAGAAACCTTTGAAGATAGGCTCGAGCTTGACCTGGGGAGTCTCACAGTAGAGCTTTGCCATCTTCCTGGTCACACCCTGGATGGCATCGTCGCCTTTATTCCTGAACTCGGCACTTTGCTGGTTGGCGATGCCTGTGAAACACCCTTACCCCTTGTCTACGAAGACAGTCCTTTAAGTCAGTGGATAACGGCACTTGAAAACTGGCAAAAAAACCCTCGAGTAAAAACGGTTATACCGAGCCACGGCCCCACCGGAAATCTGGACTTGGTGAAGAATACTACTGCTTATCTGAAGGCAGTAAAAGATGAAAACCCTATTGTCCTGCCCGACCTTGATGAATTTTACCAAGCGGCACATGAAAAGAATAAAAGTATTGCCCCTCACTTGCCCTAGATAGACTTAGCATGCAAGCGGCTTTTTGGGGAAAGCAGTCTCTAAGGGGATAGAAAGTTAGTCTACCTAGACCTGAATATTGACTCGGGCACCCTCAGCAAGCAGATGGACGGCATCAGAAAAGCGCACAATTCTCGACTTATATCCCATAGAAATAGTATGGGTTCTGGCACCGTCTTTAAAGAACTTCACGCCCCGCAATAAGTCGCCATCAGTAATACCAGTGGCACTAAACACAATGCTTTTTCCCGGTGCCAACTCTTCGGTGGTATAAACCTTAGATTCACTTGCTCCCATGGCCTCGAGCCGCTTACGCTCTTCATCATTACGAGGTTTAAAGCGACCCTGTATTTCACCACCCAGACATTTAAGGGCTGCTGCCGCCAGAACACCTTCTGGCGCCCCTCCTATGCCCATGACAGCATGCACATTGGTACCCCGAACTGCGGCGGCCAGAGCTGCGATTACATCACCATCGCCAACTAATTTGACCCTTACCCCCGCATCTCTCACTTCTTTGATAAGGGCCTCATGTCTCGGTCTATCTAAAATCGTAACCGTAAGATCAGAAACTGCTCGGTCTAAACTCATAGCAATATTTTGCAGATTCGCTGCGATGGGCCAGTTGAGATTTACCTTGCCAGCAGCCGGTGGTCCTACGATTAGTTTCTCCATATAAGTGTCAGGGGCTTTAAATAAGCCACCTTTTTCAGCCAGCGCGATAACAGCAACGGCATTATTAACCATGCGCGCAGCAATGCCGGTACCTTCTACCGGGTCAACCGCAATGTCTATTTGCCAATTGGCTTCGCCCGCCATGCCTACCTTCTCGCCAATATAGAGCATGGGCGCCTCATCACGCTCCCCTTCACCAATAACAATCTCACCGTCTATAGCAAGTTCATTAAGAACACGGCGCATGGCATCGACCCCGGCCTGGTCAACCAGATCAGAATCGCCTTTACCCGCGACCCTACTCGCCGCAATCGCAGCTTGCTCAGTAATTCGCACGGTATCAAGGACCAAGGCCCTTTCCATGTCCATACCTGTCAGCTGAGGTTCTTTCATGGTGGCTGATTTACTTGTTTTCTTTGTCATTACTTATTCTTACACTTGTTAGGCAGTAACTAGAGTGGTGTAAACCATTTATAAATACAGCTTCGCTGGAACTCGAGCCTATGCTTTTAACCAGTGATAAGAAATCCCTTCTAAATGTTTGTACTATCAAATCTACCTTAAGGCGGGCTAGCCAAGCAAAAACACCCAGCTAGTGAAACTGAGTGTTCAAGCAGAGATTAATTTTTAACTCAAGCCTCGACAGGCTTTACCTCTACATACCAGGCATCACCACTGGCAAAAATGGATTCCATGATGGCATTACAATGACTAAAATCAACTGAGACATGAGCAAAATACTCGGCAACATTTCGACTCGAGAAAGGTCCAACAACACAGTCGGGTTGTCCTTGCCAGCAATTGGGAAGGGTTGGTTCCAAAACTTTGATTTCAGTTTCCTTACGAATCCAGATAGGTCTATTTGCCACGGTTGCTCCTTTCAAAAGCAAAGCAAATTCATGCACCCAGCATGGAAAACCAAGGCTTTCCCTGGCAACGCCGACCTAAAACGTGAAAAATATCATTGTTTCTTGTCTCAGGATTATAACCTCAGACTCGAGTCCTGTCTGCGAAAAAAACCTCATGTAACCCAGCAGTAGTACTGCTTCTGCTAACGCCATTTCCCTCTTGTGCCGCCTCACTTTTGCACAATGCTATGGCTATATAGTTACCTCCCGAATCATAGATCAAGTGCAGGAATCTTCACGAGACGACTTTACTGGATTTTACTTTCATAACGCTGTGTTAACGCTCTGAGAAAGCTTTTTCGTGCAAACAGCCAATAAAAAAAGCCCTCAACTGAGGGCCTTCAAGTGATGCCGTGGCTTTACCAGCCGCGAACAGCCATGCGCTCTTCTTCATTTAAAGTATCCAAATTAATACCAACCATAGCTTCACCAAGATTACGAGAAACTTTGGCTAGAATTTCAGGATTATTGTAGTGTGTTGTAGCTTCTACAATTGCCTTGGCCCTGGCTGACCAGGCAGCATGACGTTCTTTGTCACTACTGGCAGTAGCCGCTGATTTAAAAATACCTGAGCCAACAAAAACGCCGTCAACACCAAGCTGCATCATAAGGGCAGCGTCCGCTGGGGTAGCAACACCACCAGCAGCAAAGTTTGGCACGGGGAATTTCCCATGGTCATGAACATAGCGAACCAGATCATAGGGAGCGCCATGATCTTTGGCATAGGTCATAAGCTCTTCTTCACCCATGATCTGTAATTTCTTCATTTCTCCTATAACAGAGCGGGCATGACGAACTGCCTCAACGACATTCCCGGTACCCGCTTCGCCTTTGGTCCGAATCATAGCGGCACCCTCGCCAATACGGCGCAAGGCTTCTCCAATATTGGTACAGCCGCAAACAAACGGGACTTTAAAATTATGTTTATTGATGTGATATTTCTCGTCAGCCGGGGTTAGAACTTCTGACTCATCAATAAAATCTACACCAATAGACTCGAGGATCTGCGCCTCAACAAAATGCCCGATGCGCACCTTTGCCATAACGGGGATCGACGTGACTTTCATGATTTTTTCAATCATACCTGGATCACTCATGCGGGAAACGCCACCCTGCGCCCGTATATCTGCGGGGATACGCTCGAGTGCCATAACCGCTGTAGCACCGGCATCTTCTGCAATTTGTGCCTGCTCAGCATTCATGACGTCCATGATGACGCCACCTTTAAACATTTCTGCGAAGCCTGTTTTTACCTTGGTACTGCCTATGACGGTATCTGCCATGATTTCCTCCGATTCAGTTGCTGAATCTATCTAATTGCAAATTACTAGCTTAACGCTAGTCAAGTTTGACCAAATGTCTGCACATCACACAGTGCATAACTTACACAGTGCATAACGCTATTATGGAGCTTTTGAGGCAAGCTTAACAAGCAGCTAGCGCACCTTTAAAACCCTCGCAACACTTTTGTAGCGCTTGACCTGTCACTTTTTTGTCAGAGAGGTTTGCCTATACTCTGTCAAGCCTTCGTTGGCACTTCTTTCTCTCCTGGCTCACTATAAAAGGCATTTGTCCAATGCAGGAGCAGTAAGTGCCAAAATCCACAATCTCAACGCTCTCATTAGATTTTCATTATCTTCTTACGGTTTTTACATTTCGTACCCATAAAGTGTGTAAGACCCCGAGTAGGGGTTGGTCAGCCACATGTAGGAATATGTTGAGAAATCGTCATTTTGAGCTATCACTAAATCTCTGTAGTAAGAACGGCAGACTCGAGACTCAACTAGACTCGAGTGCATTACTTAACTGCTTTCAACTTTTCCCATCTGTTCAAGTCAAACTTATAAGGGTCACTAGTCGACCTGAACCGAACTACAGTTCTTCCTATACCCAATTAAGCGAGAAGTCAAGATGTCTTTAAACCGTTTCCAGCTTATACTTAGCCTCAGTTTTCTTAGCCTGCTTTTTGGCTGTCAAACGCAATCATTTCCCCCTTCCATCACAGAGTCACGCCCCCCACAGATACAAACAGATCTTGAACCCAGCTTGCCTCAAGTTCCTAAAGAAGCCAGCCTTTTTGTCTCAACCGCTGGTAATGATAAAAATAATGGTCGTAGTGCAGATCAGGCTTTTAGAACTATCGCCAGAGCTATAAGTGCGGCAAAGGCTGGAGATGTTGTTTTTATTGGCGGCGGCAGATACATGGAGCAAACCCTGTATTTTGAACGTTCAGGCAGCAAACAAGCCCCTATCACCTTTATGTCTTCCCCTGGAGAACGAGCGATCATTGACTGGTCAGGCAGCAAAGGGGGACAAGATCAGCAGGCGCTTAAGTTTTCCCGAGTCAGCCACATTGTTATGCGCGACATAACCGTAAAGAATGGCCCTCAGCAATGTGTGCTGGTCCATAATGGCTCGAGTCACAACACCTTTATCAATATGGTTTTTGATGGTTGCTGGGGTAGCGGCTTTCAAATATTTGATGGTTCTTACAATGTCGTCGCCTACTCAGTTGCCCGTAATAATTATGGCGGGGGTAACAGTGATGGCTTTGGCTCCATAGGTCAGGGCGGTGAGAGCATCGGTAATGAATTCTGGTTTAATCTTGCTGAAAACAATGCCGATGATGGATTTGATAGCTGGAAAGGTCAGAACACTCTGTTTTACGGCAATATAGCTCGAGGCAATGGCTACAACGGTGGCGATGGTAATGGCTTTAAACTGGGCTCGAGTGGTCATGATGTAAAAAACATTGTCCGGCGTAACATCGCCTATCAGAACAAACGCAGTGGTTTTGACAATAATATAGGGGGCGGCAATCTTATTGAAAACAATACCGCCTGGAATAATGGTCGACATAACTTCGAGAGTTCCAAAGCGGTAAGTAAAAATACCTGGCGTAATAATTTGTCACTAGGAAGCAGCGTCGGTATGTTTGACGATACGATTGAAGAAAAAAATAGCTGGAACCTTCATCTAACTAATCCTAAAATCGCCAGTTATGATCCAGGTTCCAGCAACTTTTTAAGTCTTGCCAAGAACAGTCCAGCCATCGACCGGGGCAAAAACATTGGCCTTCCTTTTATCGGTGTTGCTCCTGATCTCGGCGCCCTTGAATTAGGCGCAAGTTTGTATTCTTTAAAGTTTCTGAAATAGCACTCCCTCATCTCTGCTTTTTGCCTTTGCCTATCTGGTTGTTAAGCTCGAGTAGCAAAGCGCTGCATCAGCATGGCGTCTCTGAACGCCCTTTTAGCCTCAGCCTACTTCCTCTAGTAAGAACGTACTAAGTTTTTCTCAATAGAGGAAGCATTTGGAAATTTAAAAAATCACTTCAACTTACAGGCAAATTCCAAAACTGAAAAATCAGACTTTGAGAGAGCATAACCACCATGCCAAAAACCAGGTGACCTGCGACCTGAGAAAATACAAGCGTAAGCCTGTGATGAAAATGCTCGAGTGGATGATGTTCAATAATCAGAACTGTGGTTATTAGTGCGGCGATAATGCCCTGCCCCAGCCCAATGACCAGTCCCAGAACTGGATATAAAAGGTTTACCTGAAGACCTAGCCCAGACACTAGCA
>JAGQHN010000089.1 GCA_020431825.1 Trueperaceae bacterium
ACTGTTTGAGAAGAATCGGACAAAAAGATGTTTATTTCATTAGGGATATTATCGGAATCCGTATAAGGGTAGAATTTTCGGCTTTTAGTGCAAATAGAAAGCTATCACTTGCCATAGAGGGTAGCAAAGGAACGATTGAATGAGCTTATCTGGTCTAAGCCACTAGGTCATATGTCCCGATGCTGCCAAGGAATTCTTCATAATTTCAGCCCATGACAATCTCATGACATAGCGCCTTTATTCTCGCTTATGGAGGTAATGACTAATGAAAAAATTCTTTTCTTTACTGATTGTCATTGCAGGTCTTGCTTACGCGCAAGATGTAAATATTGCTGGTTCTTCAACCGTTTACCCAATCTCTTTAGGTATGGCTGAAGAATTTAACATTGAAACGGGTTTGGAAGTTGCGGTAGCTTCTACCGGTACCGGTGGCGGGTTCAAATCTTTTTGTGCTGGTGAAACCGATATCAGCGATGCCAGTCGCCCTATTAAAGAAGGTGAACTTGAAGCGTGCGCTGCTAATGGTTTAGATAATATCATCGAAATTAAAGTCGCCTGGGATGCACTTACTGTTGCTGTAAGTCCAGAGAATGATTTTGTTGATTGCATGACCTATGATCAGCTTGCCAAAATCTGGCAGCGTGATGACAATGCTAACCATGTCTGGGTTGACTACATTGAGGGTGCTCCTTTAGAAACCATTAACCTTTACGGCCCAAGTACAGGTAGTGGTACCCTCGATTACTTCGTTGAAGAAGTCTTAGGCACCGTGTATGGTGAAGAAGCTAACCACACCGCTGCTTACTTCCCTAGTGAAGAAGACGACGTACTTGCTGAAAACGTTTCTCAAGACCCCTATGCCATGGTTTACCTTGGTTATGCCTACTATGCCAGTGACCCTGACCGCCTGAAAGCACTTGCCATTCAAAATGACGCTGGTGAGTGTGTCTTACCCTCAACTGCACATATCGAAGATGGTACCTATCCTTTAAGCCGTCCAATCTTCATCTACACTGACGCTTCAATCCTGGCTGAAAAACCAGCCGTTAAAGAGTTCATCGAGTTTTATCTTGATGCTGCCAACCGTAGCATTATTGCTGACACTGGTTACGCTGTCTTAAACGACGCTGAGTACGAAGCTAGCCTGGAAGCAATCCAATAAGCTGACAGTTTACTGATATAAGCTTTTTAGACTATCTCTAGGCTTGGCCTAGAGATAGTTTGGTTTACCTTATGACAAAGATTGCTTTATTTAATTCAGGGGTGCGCCCAGACCAGCCCTAGGGGTAAGATGATGGATAAGTCTATGAACAAGAATGCTTTTACAACCAGTAAGTCTAATCCCAATCAGAGCCTGAAAGACAGTCTGCAGAAGAGATTTTCCAGCCGTCTGGGTGAAAATATTATTGGAATCATTCTACTCGCCTGTGCCGCAGTTTCAGTTTTAACCACTGCAGGTGTTGTCATCTCGCTGGGTAGCGAAACGATTAGTTTTTTCGCTGATCCGCTGGTATCGGTCTGGAGTTTTCTAACTGACCGTGAGTGGACACCCTTTTTCTCCGAAAAACATTTTGGTATCACCCCACTTATTGTCGGAACGCTTTTGGTTACGGTTATTTCGCTTGTCGTTGGTATTCCTTTAGGGCTTGGCTCGGCTATTTTTCTTTCTGAATTTGCGACCGATAGAACCCGGCGCATTATTATGCCCATCCTCGAGATCTTAGCCGGTATCCCGACGGTGGTTTTAGGCTATTTTGCACTCTTTAGTATCACTCCTATTTTGAAAAGTTTTATTCCTGGCCTGGGCACGCAAAATGCTCTGGCGGCGGGTATTGTGATGGGTTTTATGATCTTGCCCACCATAAGTAGTATTTCGGTAGATTCTATGCAGGCGGTTCCGGGAAGGCTCCGTGAGGCTGCCTATGGGCTTGGTTCAACCAAGGCCGAGGTTATTACTAAAGTGGTTTTGCCTGCTGCTTTATCTGGCATTGTGGCCTCGATTATTCTGGCTATGTCAAGAGCAATCGGGGAGACGATGGTGGTGACGCTAGCTGCGGGTGCCAGACCTGTGATTACCTTTGACCCTCGTGACGCCATTGCTACCATGACAGCGTTTATTGCTAACGCTGCGCAGAGTGACCAGGAAGCGGGTTCTGTGGGTGCGAAAGCCCTGTTTGCGGTAGGTGCTACCTTATTTTTGATTACTTTGCTACTCAACATTATTTCTCATCAGGTTGTTGCGCGCTTTAGCGAGAAATACGATTAGGACAGACATGGATAAAGCGGTGAAAAGTTTACTGAGTGCCGAAGAGCATCGGCAGCTTAAAGCCAGGCAAAGACGCGGTGAAATCTTGCGGTACGTGAGTTTTATTCCGGTGGTGCTTGCGCTGGTCTTGATTCTTTTTGTCTTTTTGACAAATATAAATAATAGTTTTGTCTGGCAGCTGGTTGAGCGTGGGGGCAGTGGCGAAACCTTTGCAAGGTCTGAAGTACCTAATGCCGAAGCGGCCTTTAAGCTCGAGCTTGCCGCCAGAGGGATGACTCCTGAAGAAATCGAAGAGACGCTAACTGACCCAGAAGAACGCCGTAAGTTTTTACTACGTAACCGCGCTGATTATTTGCTGGAAGCCAACGGAGAGCCTAATCGCGTGGTGGTTTATACCATTGACCGCGGTATAGCAGATGATATTGACAAACAATACGGTTACATTCAGGGGCGCCAGCAAAAGGCTGAACTCGAGGCTCAAGCACAAGAAGAAAATCTTGATTTGTTCTTAAACCCTCTTCTTGATAAAGAGTTTATTAGCAGGAATAACTCTGCCAAACCGCAAATGGCAGGTTTTCATACAGCCATTATTGGTACGCTTTGGGTAATTAGTCTGGTCATTATTATTTCAACTTTTATTGGTGTGGCTACCGCTATTTACCTTGAGGAGTACGCGCAAAAAGGTCGCTTTAGTAATTTCCTGGAAGTCAATTTACGTAACCTTGCGGGTGTTCCGAGCATTGTCTACGGTATATTGGGCCTCTACGTCTTTGTGCGCGCCTTTAATATGCAAAAAAGTGTAATTGCAGCGGCCCTGACCTTAAGTCTGCTTATTTTGCCAGTCGTGGTGATTGCGGCCAGAGAAGCTATTCGTGCGGTTCCTGACTCCTTAAGACAGGCCAGCTACGGGCTTGGGGCAACCAAGTGGCAAACGGTAAGTCGTGTGATTTTGCCCAATGCTGTTTCAGGAATTGTTACAGGCATTATCCTGGCAGTAGCGAGAGCGATTGGCGAAACTGCCCCGCTGCTGCTGGTAGGGGGAGCAGGGTTTATTACTACCATTCCAGGAGGCAGAGACTTTCTGTTTGATTCTTACTCGGCTATGCCGCTACAAATTTATTCTTATTTCGCCACACCTGATCAGGCCTTTAAGGAAATTGCCTCAGCGGGCATTTTGGTCTTGCTGGCCATTTTGATTTTTATTTATCTAATCGCTTTTGTTATTCGAGCACGTTTTACAAGAAAATGGTAAAGGAGGGAGTCTCTAGCTTCATCTGAACTGCAACCCAGAGACTCGAGTTATGGCTCTACCAACCAGAGAACAACTTAAAGGACTTCAAACCGTACGTACCGAGCCTGTGGAAGATAATGATGCCGTCGTTAGCATCAAAAATCTCAACCTCTGGTACGGTAATTTTCATGCCTTGTTGGACAATACTGTCAACTTTCCCAAGGGGCAGGTAACAGCGCTGATTGGCGCTTCGGGCTGTGGTAAGTCAACTCTGCTGCGCTGCATTAACCGTATGAATGACCTTGTGCCCATTGCTCGTATAGAGGGTCAGGCACTCTATGAAGGAGTTGACCTTTATGAATCAAGCATTGACCCGGTCGAGGTGCGGCGGCGTATTGGCATGGTCTTTCAAAAGCCAAACCCTTTTCCTAAAAGCATTTTTGATAATGTTGCTTTTAGCCCGAGACTTTATGGCTACAAGGGGGATTTAAACGCACTTGTTGAAAAGTCTCTCAAGCGTGCAGCCCTCTGGGATGAAGTTAAAGAAAAGCTCAAAGAGTCAGGCTTAGGTTTGTCGGGTGGGCAGCAGCAACGCCTCTGTATTGCCAGGGCTATGGCTCAGGAGCCAGATGTCATTCTGATGGATGAGCCGACCAGTGCGCTTGATCCGATTGCCACTGATAAAATTGAAGAGCTGATCTATGAAATTAAAGGAGATTACACGGTTATTATTGTCACGCATAATATGCAGCAGGCAGGGCGGGTGAGTGACCGAACCGTTTATATGCATTTGGGTCAGATTATTGAAGAAGGTCCTACCGATCAGATTTTTACCAACCCCAAACATGAAGTCACTGAAATGTATATTTCAGGGCATTTTGGATGAGAATTATTTTTTGCTTACAGGCTTTTTGCGAAAGCCTTTTCGGGGCAAACGCCACCACTGGGGGTCAAAAACCACAAAGACGGTAACGACCTCGAGCCTGCCGGCATACATGGCAAACGTGAGTAAGCCCCGGCTAATGGGGTGAAGATCGGCAAAATTTGCCATAGGACCAACGCTAGCCAAACCCGGGCCAACATTGCCAATGCAAGCGATGGTAGCGGTAAATGCCGTAACAAAATCAGCGCCAAAGGCGACCAGTAGGGAAGTGGTGGTAGCAAAGAGCCCGACATAAAGCGTTATAAAGGCGGCAACAGCTCTGAGCACTTCCTCTGGTATGACTCTGCCGCCTAAACGTACCGGAAAGACGCCTCGAGGGTGCAGGGCACGTCTCACTTCTCTGGCAGTATTTTTTACAATCATGAGCCAGCGCACGACTTTTATGCCCCCTCCAGCGCTGCCAGCGCTGCCCCCTATAAACATAAGAATAAGTAAAACCATCTGTGCCGGTGCTGGCCAGAGTGCAAAGTCAGTTGAGGCGTAGCCTGTAGTTGTCAAAATACTGAGTGATTGAAAAAAACCATGTCTGAGTGCATCTGCCGGTGTATAAATATTACGAATGGCATAGGCAATCAGTAAGGAAGCGATAATGGAAATAGCCACATACGTTTTAAACTCCGGGTCGCGCACCAGACTCTTAGGCCTACCTGAAAAAGCTCGGTAGAGCAGGGCAAAGTTAGCGCCAGCAAGCAGCATAAAAATGACACTTATCCAGCTTAAAATAGGGGGGTATTCCTGAAAGCTCAGACCATTTGGGCTAAAACCTCCGGCAGCTAGCGTGGTAAAGGCATGAGAAATAGCGTCATAAAAAGACATGCCGCCAAGCCAGTAAAGTACGATGCAGGCAAAGGTCAAACCAACATAAACATAGAGAACGGCGTTAGAAGTATTGCGCAGCCTAGGTGAGAGCTTTTCTTCAGTAGGGCCAGGGGCTTCGGCAAAAAAAAGTTGCCGTCCGGCAATCGCAAGCTGAGGTAAAACGGCAATAAACAAAACAATAATGCCCACGCCACCAAACCACTGAATCAGCGAACGCCACATAAATAAGCTCTTGGGAAAGCTCTCAAAGTCGCGAATAACAGTGGCTCCAGTAGTGGTAAAGCCACTCATGGATTCAAACATGGCATTGAGTGGACTGAGATGCCCTGAAAGCGCAAAAGGTACAGCGGCAAATGCCGGGATGACTAACCACAATAAAAGTACGCCTATGAGGGCCTCACGCCTTGACGGGTCTGCAGTACGCTCGCCAAAGCCACGCAGGATTATGCCGAGGAGGGCAGCAGTTAAAGAAGCAATTAGAAAGCCCAGAAAAGGTTCATTAAAGATAAGCGCATAGACAAAAAAACCGAGCATGCAAAGAGCAAGCCCAATGAGACCCATTCCGATAACATAAGGTGCGAAGCGACCACGCATCTGCTTTAGATTACCCTAGCCTCAGGTTTAGGGTTCAAGGGCGAAAGTCACACCTGAATGAAGCAGAAGGTATCCAGGGCGCAGTATTTCTTTAAAGTGAGGCATTTTGGCGTGCGAGTTAAGCTGCAGTTTTTTGCCGAGAAAGCCAGTTTTCGACTGCTGAGACATTATCAGGTGTGGTCACAATATAAAGATGGTCACCATGCTGAATGGTGGTGTCGCCGTGAGGAATGAGAACTTTGTCTTTGCGCAAGATAGCACCAATCAGACTATTGGGTGGCGCACCAAGGTTTTGTAGCATGCCCGTTTCACACTGATAAGGGTAAATAACTTCCATAACTTCAGCCCGGTTTTCAATGCTTGCCAGGTGATCGACCTCATCAAGGTGCAGCCAGTTTAAAACTTCCTGCACAGCGGCAGCCCTGGGGGTTAGCGAGATGTCAATGCCTACGCGCTCGAACAGGGTGCGGTTACGGGTGCGTCCCACTCGAGTAATAATTTTAGGAATACCCAGATTTTTTGCCAGCAGTGAGACCAGCAGATTTTTGCCATCGTCATCGGTCACGGTAACCAGCACGTCGGCATCTTCAATGCGCTCCTGCTCTAAAAGCTCGAGGTCACTCCCATCTCCCTGTAAAATCAGAGCTCTGGGCAAAATCTCTGCCAACTTATTGCAGCGCTCTTCTTTTTGCTCAATCACAGTGAGGTTGACCCGGTCATGCTGCAACTGCTCGGCCACCATAAACCCGACATTGCCCCCGCCAATAATGACCACATTTTGCACCCGTTTTTTAGGCGCAAACTGAGCCTCGAGGTTTCTTATGCTTTGCGTCGTACCTATAAAAACTACTTTGTCATCGGGGCAGAGAACCGTTTTGCCCGACGGGATCACAAAACTGTCACCACGAATTGAACCAGCGACCAGAATACTCTTGGGTAAGTTGATTTCTGCCAGAGGTTTACCCACAAAAGGGTCGCCCTCCTCAAGTTTGTACTCAACCAGCTTGATGCGGCGATTGGCGAAAAAAGTGCTGTCCAAAGCTCTGGGTACTCTGACAATGTCTACGATTTGATTTGCCAGCGTACGCTGTGGCCAGAGCACCCGGTCTATAACCAGCCCTATACTCTGCATGGCACCCTGTTCGGAAAAAGCGTCCATGTAGCGTTGCCGCGTTACAAAGGCCATGGTTTCTTTTGCGCCTAAGCCCTTAGCTGCAAGACAGGCCAGTACATTAATATCATCATTGGTGGTAACTGCAATAAAGGCGTCGGTTTTGGCAGCCCCGGCATTGCGCAAGTCCTCAGGGTCGGCGCCATTGCCCCTTATAAAATGGATATCAAAGATCTCGAGCGATTTTTCGCGTTCGGGGTCATTATCCATGACGGTTACATTGTGAGTGCGGTGCAGGGCTTCGGTAATCTGCGTACCAATTTCGCCTCCACCGACGATCAAAACGTTCATAGACACAGCATACTAAACTGCTTGGGTATGGATAAAGTCAGCTTTACACAATATAGCGAAATGAATGATTTTTAAATCGTGCCTAGTTTTAGTGTTCGATGCAGAAAAAAATAGTAGCTTCTTTTAGCGTCTTAGTAATAACACTGCCGAAGCCAAAAGCCCATAAATCGCCACAACCCAAATAAGCCAATCTCCATATCTGACATAGGGTGTTACGACATCATTCAGGGCATAATCAGCCTCTAAAACACCGCGAATTCCCCGCTCGAGTCGCTCGAGGACTTTTCCCTGGGGGTTTACGACAGCCGTTATGCCATCATTCCCTGCTCTTAAAATGTAGCGCCTTGTTTCTATAGCGCGGAGGTTTCCCATTTGAAAATGTTGCTCTGCACCCTGTCCTTTGCCAAACCAGGCGTCATTTGAGATATTAACGAGTACATTTGCCCCTTCCTTAACCATGGTGCGGGCAACCTGAGGAAAAACGGATTCATAGCAGATATAGGCAGCGATAACGGCAACGGGTGTCACCAGTGGGTTGTAGCGGTCACCAACTGTTGTGATGGGGGTATAAATACCAAAATTTCTATAAACGGCATTGTAAATAGGGCCAAGCAGGCCAGAAAAGGGAACAGCTTCACCAAAGGGAACCAGATTGCGCTTGTCGTAGCGGGCGCGTATATTGGCATCTTCTAAGCTAATCACAGCGTTGTAGCGGTGGCTCGAGTCTTCCCAGATGCTAGCGCCTGAGACTACCGTGATGCCAGGAGCAGAGTCTGCTACAGCGTGTCTGGTCGGTTCACCCTGCATGCCCACCACAAACTCCCCAATAATGGCACCTTCTGGCCAGATTACCAGGTCAGGCGTTTGCGCTAAGCTACCCAAATAAGTATTTGTCAGGCTGGTATAGACCTCGAGGTCACTCAAGCCTTCGGTACGTCCCAGGGGGTCAGTGTTTCCCTGAACGAGCATAGCGGTTTGATCAGGAGCAGGGGGGAACTGAGTCAGGCGGTAAAGACCGTAGGCGTAACTGGCTAAACTCATAATGAAAACCAGCAAGACCGGGGTAAATTTTAAAAGGGGTGAAGTGCTTGAGTCACTGTAAAGAAAGTCAGGCTCGTCTGCCGGTACAAAGGGACCTGCCAGTAAAGAAACCATGACCAGTAATAAAAAACTAAGACCGTAGCTGCCTGCAAGATCAGCCATTTGAATGATCGGGGTGGGTTCCCAGATATAGCCCAGGCTCCCCCACGGGAACGCCAGGGGGCCTTGTGTTCTGGCCCATTCCATAAGTAACCAGAAAGCGGGTAAAAGCCACAAGATGGCTCGAGTCCTTCCGGCAATCATGCGGCTTAAGCCTGTAACAATGCCCCAAAACACGCCTTCAATAAGCACAATCGGCGGATAAATAACCCAGGCAAGCGGCCCAAAAAGGGTAGGGGAGGAGAGGCTATTCGGTAGCCAGAAAATATGCAGGGCAAAAAAGCCCAGACCAAACCAGAAGCCAAAGCCAAAGGCATCTCTCGTTTTCTCAGCTCGGCTTGTAAAAACAAACAGCGGTACCAATGCGACTGCCAGCCACCAAAGACCAAGCGGGGGAAAGGCAGCGCTAAAGGCCAGCCCCGAGGCTAAAAGAATAAGCGCCTGAAGAAAAAACACAAGCTCTAAGCTATCATGGATTCAGGGGAAAGGTTAGCCCTTAGCGAGGAACGTCTGACAGCTTCAAGTTAGAGTTCGCTGACTAAAGCGGTGACCAGAGCCAGACGGTCAAGGGTTTCCTCTATACGGATGTGTTCATGGCGTGCGTGTGCGCCTGCACCAGCTGAACCCAGCCCATCAATAGTTGCGACACCTAAGGCAGAGGTAAAGTTACCATCTGAACCACCACCCACCATAACGGCCTCGAGTGAAATATCAAGAGCCTTCATATAGTTTTCAAGCTCTGCAAACAGAGCCTTATTTTGCTCAGTAAATTCCATAGGAGGTCGGTTGATGCCGCCTTCAACCATAATTTTGACCCTGCTATCTTTAGGCTGGTAAGCAAAAATAGCTTTTTCTACCCGCTCTGCTTCTGCCAGCGTTTCGGCGCGCATATCAATTTCACAGTTGGCCTCTTCACAAATGACATTTGAGACAGTACCTGCCTGTGCCACGGTGACATTGACGGTGGTGCCTTTGTCGTAGTCGGTCAGGCTCTCGGCAAACAGTAAAAAATGAGCTAGCTCACGTAAGGCGCTGGCGCCGTCCTTAGGATTATTGCCAGCATGAGCACTAATGCCTTTAAAATCGACCCAGAATCCGCCAATGCCCTTACGAGCAATTTTTAATGCTCCATCGTCTCGACCGGGTTCTAAAACAAGTACGCGGTCATGAGCTTTGGCTTCCTGTTCTATAAGCAGCCTCGAGTGATCGCTGCCTTTTTCTTCATCGGAAGTGAGCAGCAAAGTGACAGGGCCTTTTAGCGTTTTGCCTTGCGCCTTTGCCACTTTCAGTGCATAAATTGCCGTCATGATGCCAGCTTTCATATCCATGGTGCCTGGGCCTTTGAGTTTGCCGTCTTCTTCAAGTAGCGGCATTTTTTCCAGGGTTCCAAGTGGCCATACCGTATCAAAATGGCACAGAATGAGTGTTCTTACCTGACCATCCGCCCCGTAGCGAGCAATCAGCTGATCGCCAACTTCGGCCTTACTAACGCGCTCAACCTGCCAGCCCTCTTGTGCCAGGAAGGTCTGGAGATAGTCGGCAACTTTATCATTGGCAGATTTTACGCTGGTCGGGGACTCGAGCCTCACAAGCTCTTTTAAACTGGCTAAATAAGCATCTTTTTGCGCATGGGCGGCAGCTTTTAGGTTCATGGCATTATGGTAGCAGGCAAAGGATGGGAAAGTGGTTAGGGGAAAGTAAAAAGGAGAAAAGGCTTACTGCTCTTTGCCTAAGGATCATTTTAGTGAAGCTTGGAGTCCATTTAAGAATAAGCGTTATTGATTTTCGTTCTCGTGAGTCAAACAGCTCGAGTAATGCTCAGGTCTGTTCCCTTTACTTTGTGTAATGATAGCGCAGGGAGACGATATGTAGCTCTTCATCTTTAATGCGGTAGACAATGCGGTGCTCGTCGGTAATACGTCTTGACCACCAACCCGACAAATTATGCTTCAGGGACTCAGGTTTACCTAAGCCCTCATAAGGGGAACGTTCAATATCCTTAATAATCATGTTAATACGCTTAAGAACTTTTTTATCTTGTTCGAGCCAGTAAAGATAATCTTCCCAGGCTGATTGATGAAATACCTTGTATTTCACTCAGGAAGAGATTCCTTAGGAATCAGGTTTTTAGCCTCCTCAAAATCTTGAATGGCTGTCAGTAAACGTTCGGCATTGGCAGGGTTACGAAGCAAGTACATGGTTTCTTGCCAGGCGTTCCAGTCTTCCAAACTCATCATAACGACAGCTTTGTCACTACCTTTGGTAATGATTAGTGGTGTGTGGTCATCTACGACATTATCGATGGCATTTGCCAGATTTTTCCTTGCAGTTGTGTAATTGAGCGTCCGCATATGTACACTATAGTGTACGCATTCTGGTTAAGCAAGCTTTAGGGCTGTCTATCCCCCGATAGCTACCATAGTTCTTGGTCTATCTACAGGAGTAACGATGCCGCTTTTTACCTTGCGGTGCGCTGCGACCAAAAACATTTCAGTAATAGCTTCTACGGGCTTTTCATGATTCAGAGCTTCGCGAATATCAATTTCTCGGTCAGTCATAAGACAGGGTCGTAGGCGACCATCACTGGTCAGGCGCATGCGGCTACAGGCACCACAAAAAGGCTCTGAGACAGGATTTATAAAACCTAGGGCACCCTGCCAGCCGGGAACTTTAAATAGCCTTGCTGGTGCGCTTGGGTCGGTTTCAACAGGCTCGAGCTGCCCAAATGCTGCTTCCAGATGAGCTTTGATTTCTTTGCCGGGCATGAAGTGACTTTGATAGTCATTTGCCTCAGCGTTATTTAGGTGCATGTACTCGATATAGCGCATATGAATGGGTTTGTCTCTGGTAAGTTCTGCCAGAGGTATGAGTTCCTGATCATTTACCCCGCGCATCACTACAGCATTGAGTTTTACCGGGTGAAGCCCAGCCTCCATAATGGCCTCAATACCTTCCCAGACCTGCTTGATGCTGCCACCTGCGGTTGCCTTTTTAAAAACGTCTGGATTTATAGCGTCCAGCGAGATATTAACTCGGTCAAGCCCAGCCTCTAAAAGCTCAGGTAGGCGGCGTTTTAGCAGACTGGCATTGGTGGTAACGGCAACATCTGAGATGCCCACAACTCTTTTGGCATGGTAGATCATCTCTGGCAGTTCTTTGCGCAGAAGTGGTTCACCGCCGGTAAAGCGTACCGACTCCATACCAAGACCTGCTGCTGCTTCAACTACCTGCGCTACCTGTTGCACAGTAACGGTACCAAGAGGTTCCTTATGCCCCATACCCAGAGGGTCACAGTAGGTGCATTTAAAGTTGCAGCGTGGGGTGATGCTGATGCGCAGGTCTTTGATTACCCTGCCAAAACGGTCAACGAGGCTAGCCATAACGTAAAGAGCAGTCTAGCCCAATCCTGAGCAAAACACTGTGATTTGACGGGAATTGTTAGCTGCCGATTTGTTAATTGCCACAGCTATAGGATGCACGCCTTCTTATACTGGAATCACGATATGAGTGAGCTTGTCACGCCCGACTGTGATATGAGTATGGAGGCTCGAGGAGACTACTTGCATGTTATTGCTCACGGGCTTGACTCAGCTGAAGTTTCGCTAGATATCTGTCTTGCCGTAAGCCATGAGATTGCCCATACGGAGATAAGAAAGGTTCTTTTTGAAGACTACCTGGATATGCAAAAGGCAAAGCATGTTGACATTATACGGTTCATTCAGCGGGTGGTGCTTATTCGTATTCCGTTAACAACTAAAATTGCAGTGGTTTGTAAAGCAGATAAATATGGTACCAATCAATTTATTGTGACTACCCTGAGTCGTCTGACTCCCTACACAGCTCGAGTTTTTACCAGCAAGGACGAAGCAGAAAAGTGGCTCGAGACCCTATAATTTTACTGAAATGCTAATACCTTAATATTTAAGTGTAAATCACATAGCTAGCCAGTCAAACTTGGTAGGCTCTGGTATGGCACAGTATGGTCCCAAGCAGCAGGGTCGAGGGGTAAATGCTAATCCTCATAACCGTTTTGAGCGGCTCGAGCTTGTCCCTGATTACAGCGAGTGGACCGAAGAAGATTTAGAGCGTAAAGCCAAAACGATTTTTTATAAAGACAGTTCGCGAACTTTTATCACCTATAACAAAAGTCCTGATATCGGTTACGATGCCAGCGTTAATCCTTATCGGGGATGCGAGCATGGCTGCGTCTACTGTTACGCTAGACCCAATCACGAATATTTAGGGTTTTCCGCCGGGCTGGACTTTGAAACCAAAATCATGGTGAAGACCGATGCCCCCGAGATTTTGCGGAAAGAGTTATCTCACAAAAGCTGGAAACCTCAGGTGGTGGGGTTTAGCGGCGTTACTGACATATATCAGCCCATAGAGCGAAAGTTAGAGCTAACGCGGCGTTGCCTCGAGGTTTTCGCTGAGTTTCGTAATCCGGTGGCTATGGTGACCAAAAATCATCTTATTGTCAGAGATATTGACCTGATTAAAGACTTGGCAAATTTTGATGCAGTTTCAGTCGCCATTACCATCACGACGCTCAATGAAGACTTGCGCCACGTCATGGAACCCAGAACGTCTACTGCCCAGCGGCGGCTTGACGCTGTTGCTGATCTGGCAGCAGCGGGCATACATGTCGGCGTTTTAACCTGCCCGATTATTCCTGGCTTAACCGATCACGAAATACCCCAACTGGTTAAGGCATCTGTTGAGGCAGGTGCCAGGTTTGTTGGTTATAACATCGTCCATTTGCCTTTTGGCCTTAAAGAGCTATTAGAGGACTGGCTCGAGCAGCACTTTCCTGAGCGAAAGGATAAAGTTTTAAACCGCATTAAAGAGATGCGAGGGGGCAAGCTCAATGACCCTCGTTTTGGTTACCGTATGGTTGGCGAGGGTGTTTATGCTGAGCAAATACGGCAAATGCATCATCTGGCGAAATTAAGAGCAGGGCTTAAAGACTCGAGCTTTAGACTCTCAACCGAGCATTTTAGAGTGCCTGGGCGCATGGTTCAGGGCAGTTTGTTTTGAGTGGAAAGTAGCTAGGCAAAAGTGAAAAGTATTTTTCCAGAGCTAAGGTACTGAACGCTTTTTACTTTGGTATGAGGACAAATGAGTAAAAGTCAGGCTAAACTTTTGCTATGAGGAATTTTATCCTTGGAATTGTCTTCGCCCTTGTCGTTGGAGGGCTGTATTTATCTAACCCGACAAAAGAACAGTTTTCACGGCAATATGCCGATAAAGTGAATGCTGATCTGGCAAAAAGTTTGGGGCTCGAGGACATCGGTGGTCCTGTTGGCGATTTTATCGGCGGCCTTTCGCAAAATGTTATAGAAGAGGCTCTAAAAGCCCAGGTGAGAGAAGAAAATTATCTGCTAGCCAGTGTTTTTACTCTGCCAACTACAGGTGAAGATGTTCGTGTTTTGGGTATTGCAGGGCAATTTGTAACGCTAAATTAGCTATTTGTTTGAAAAAGCTGTCAAAAGAAAGCAATAGCTTTTGCTATAAATGCAAATTTTTATTTTAAGAGCCTATTTCCAATTGGGTAGAAATAGTGTCTGAGACAGCTTTTATTGTGATTGTGTAAAATTTAATACTTGGGACTAGACGTGCATCCATCACTAGATATTAATTGTTTTAAAATGTTACATTTCCTTAGTGAAGAATCACAATTTGTAGGTGGAAGCAAATTCACTTTGCAGGAGGAGAATTCTTCCGCGAAGATTAAGTCCAAGGGGTAATTTTGGAGGTGTATTTGTTAAGTTTTATTGAGGTGCTTATTAGGAGTAGGATCGGGATTCTAAAATTTTAGTAATAAGATTAGTTACAAAATCTAATAGGAAAAATGAATATGGAGAAGTTAATGATTAAAGATAAATCTGGAAAGCTTTACTCAAAACTGGGACTTTTATTAACAAGCCTTTTTCTAGTATTTTTAACTAATGCCTGTGGCGGTGGCTCAACCACACCTACTCCCAGTCTAACAGTTACACCTACTACTGCAACCGTTACAGTAGGTGATGCTGCTATTGCGTTTACTGCAACCCTTAGTAACTCGAGTTCTGCCATAAACTGGTCACTTACAGGTGCTGGTAGCATTCCCTCAGGGGCAACCGGGTCAACAGTCAGCTACACGCCTCCGACAACAGGTGCTGCTGCTACTGCCACGCTAACGGCTACAGCGGGCTCACTCACAGCTTCAGCAACGATTACCATCAATGTTCCAGCAACCATCAATGTAGTAGGTAAAGTTTTGCAATTTGATGGCACACCTGCAGCTGGTGTTAACGTACAAATTGATGATGCTGCGTCAACTACAGGCACCGCTATTTCAGATGGGACAGGCGCATTTAGTATTTCAGGAGTAAAAGCGCCTTATACACTTTCTGTTATTCCACCAACAGGTACCAATGCCCCCCAAACTTGGACTGCAGTTACCAGAGTAGACCCTACCGTAGTTGTTAACCCCATTACTGGCCCAAGTGCATTTTGTGCCAGCCCAGCTCCGGGTACTCTAAATGTCAACTTTGCTACCCCTGTTGCAGCAGGTAATACGGCAACAGTTGCGTTTATTGCACCTGGCATTAATCATTTAGAACTTAATTCCAATGTATCTGGTGGTGCTGCTGCAGGTGCTACAACCCAAACCCTTACTGTTCCCTTTGATACCTCACTCTGTCAGACAACAGTTACAGGCAAAGTTGTTTATATTGAAACTGATGGTAGTTTGAACATTATAAGAACTGCTTCGACAGATGCCACCGTCACTACAGGTAATACAACGACCGCGGCTATCACACAACAAACCGCTTCTACCAAGAGTCTAAAAGGCGCCGTAACCTTTCCAGCTGGTGCTACCACCGCGAATGCTGTTATTGTTTTTAAGGTGGGTGGTGCTAGTTTAGCGCTTGGTGGTCTTTCCAAGACGGTAAATTCAACCACACCAACCTATGAATTTGCCGCACCAGAAATAGAGGGTGTAGAACTTCGTAGCCTGGTTTTAGCTGGTACTCCGGGAGGCACGGTGGTATGGCGTTACTCTGATGTTATTTCGACCTTACCTGCAACAGCTAATCTAAGCCTCCCTAGCCTTGGTGCTACCAACCAGCCTTCAGGTGCTGCTGGAGCAAATGCAACACCAACTTTCACTTACACACCAGTGAGTGACGTAAATCTCTACTCCGTTCTACTACAAAATGTGGGGGGAACACCTACCCAGTGGATTGGCTCAACTTCAGGTAATTCTATTAAAATCCCAAGCTTACCTGCTCCCGCTCGTCTAGATATTGGTACAGCGACAACGCCCATGCAATATCAGTGGGCTATTAACTCGATCAAAGTACGAGATGGAGGCGACTCCGATACAATGCTGGATGGACGCCAGGTTAAAAAGGTATACCTTGGCGGTTTCTTTGGTATTTTCAATCCTGATGTAATTAGTGGTGGATCTGCAAACACTGCACAAACTAATTTCACATTACCCTAAAACCCTCAAGAACCCGGTACGTTAATTTAACCAAACTCGAGCCTAGGCTCGAGTTTCTTTTCTTTTGTGCGATATTAGGTCTCTGACGGTGTTTCTTTGAGTTGCGGCAACCCAAATTATTGAAAATTTGTTTCCGAATAAAAATGTACCAATTTCATCCTCTCTATTTCGGGTAAAAATTCCGTCCTGAAGGGAACTTTTGTCTCTCATAAAGCCCTTGCAAAGACTAAAAATGGTATACTTCTTTGGTTTGAGTGATTGCGTTAAAACGTACCCTTTTTGTATTTCTTTGTTAACGGACCATTAGCCTTGTAAACAGGCTAATTTTGGAGGCATTTGTGAATGAAGGACAAGTTGTCCCGGTACAAATTACCGATGAAGTAAAAACCAGTTTTATCAACTACGCCATGTCGGTTATTGTTGACCGGGCCTTACCTGATGTGCGTGATGGGCTAAAACCTGTGCAGCGGCGCATTCTTTACGCTATGTATAACGAAGGTTTGTTTAGCAGCCGTAAGCACTCTAAGTCAGCTGGGGTAGTCGGCGAGGTGATTAAGAAGT
This sequence comes from Trueperaceae bacterium, assembly GCA_020431825.1. Classification (GTDB taxonomy): domain Bacteria; phylum Deinococcota; class Deinococci; order Deinococcales; family Trueperaceae; genus JAHEBB01. Next base: position 16,569 of record JAGQHN010000089.1, read on the forward strand.
ATCACCCTCACGGTGATACAGCTATCTATGACGCTATGGTGCGTATGGCGCAGGACTGGAATGTTCGCTACCCACTGATTGATGGTCAGGGAAACTTTGGCTCAATTGACGGTGACCCTGCCGCTGCTTACCGCTATACCGAAGCACGGATGAGTGCGGCAGCGGAATCACTGCTGGCAGATATTGATAAAGAAACTGTTGATTTTAAAGAGAATTTTGACGGTACAACCGTTGAGCCCGAAGTTTTACCCTCTGCTTTGCCTAATCTGCTGATTAACGGTGCTTCGGGTATTGCTGTGGGTATGGCAACCAATATTGCACCCCATAATTTGAGTGAAGTGATTGACGGTCTGGTTGCTATGGTCGACAATCCCAGAATTACGCTAGATGAACTGATGACCTATATCAAAGGGCCAGACTTTCCTACTGGGGGCATTATGAATAGCTCCGGGATTCGGGAGGCTTTTGAAACTGGTCGGGGAAGCATACGCCTGAGAGGGCGGCACCGTTTTGAGGAGCGAAACAACAAGCAATCTATCGTATTTACAGAAATTCCCTATCAGGTAAACAAAACCAACCTTTTACAAACAGTTGCTTCGGTGGTGCGGGCAGGTAAAATCACAGACCTTTCCACCATTCGTGATGAGAGTGACCGTCAGGGCATGCGCATTGTCTTTGAGCTAAAACGTGGCGCCCACCCTGAAGTGGTTTTGCATCAGCTTTATAAGTATTCGCAGCTGCAATCAACCTTTAGCGTCAACAACGTGCTGATTGTTGACAAGTCGCCAAGACTGCTTTCCCTGGTCGAGACGCTCAGGTACTTCCTTGATCACCGCTCCGACGTGGTACGTCGTCGTACCAACTTTGACCTCAAGAAGGCCAAAGAGCGCGCGCACATTTTAGAAGGCTATATCAAGGCGCTCGATAATCTGGATGCGGTCATCGAGCTTATACGCGCCTCTAAGGATGGTCCTGAGGCTCGTCAGGGGCTTATGGATACTTTTGACCTGAGTGAAGTTCAGGCGCAGGCTGTGCTCGATATGCGCTTGCAGCGCTTGACCGGACTCGAGCGTGAAAAACTGCTCGAGGAGTACCGCGGCGTTATGGAAGAAATTGCTCGTTTAGAAGCCATTTTGGGTGACAAAGAACTGCTGAAAGCAGTTATTAAAAATGAACTTGTCGAGATTAAGAAAAAGTTCGGTGATGAGCGCAAAACCCAAATTGGTGACCTGAGCGAAGACATCTCCAAAGAAGATCTGATCGCTGAAGAGCTGATGGTTGTCACCATGACGCAAGGTGGCTATATCAAGCGTACTTCCATAGATGCTTACCGCTCACAGTCACGTGGCGGTCGCGGTGTGAGTGCACAAAAGCAAAAAGAAGATGATATTAACTCGCTGCTTCTGGTAGGCAACACCCACGATTATCTGCTGTTCTTTACCAACCGTGGTCGGGTCTACCGCGAAAAAATTTATGATCTGCCAGAAGCTGACCGGGCTGCCAGAGGGAATCACATTCGCAACATTTTGCCCTTTGAAGGTGATGAAGAAGTTCAGTCTGTCCTGACCATTAAAGATTTTGACCGTGATGGCTTTTTCTTCTTTGCCACGCGCCAGGGTAACGTTAAGCGTACAGCGATAAGAGACTATGGCAATATAAACTCGGCGGGTCTTATTGCCATTAATCTCATTGAAGGCGATGAGCTGGTCTCAGTAAAAATTACTGATGGCAATTCAGATGTGGTACTGGCAACCCATGAGGGTAAAGCCATCCGCTTTGAAGAAGAGCAGGCCCGTGAAATGGGCCGTGCCACGCAAGGTGTCATTGGCATACGACTTCGTGAAGATGACTACGTGGTGAGCCTTTCTGCAGTTAGTGATAGCAAAAAAGAAGAAGCTGAGCTTTTGACCCTTTCCGAGTATGGCTACGGTAAGCGCACCAAACTGACCGAATATCCGCTACAAGGTCGCGGAGGTCAGGGCGTTATTACCTTAAAGGTTACCGAGAAAACCGGGCGAGTCGTCATGCTTGATTATGTCCTGGGTGATGAGGAACTCTTTGTGCTCTCTGAAGGTGGCGTGCTCATACGCACCAGAGTTAAAGAAGTTAGCTCTTATGGACGCTCGAGTCAGGGTGTCACCATCATGCGTCTGGGCGAAGATGACAAGGCTGTCTCTGCTATGGTGATGCCGCCTGAAGATAAGTTGGCTGAAGCTGCCAAGCTCGAGCAACTAGAAGGCGCAGATGCCGCAGAAAAACTGCTCAATTAGGTACTAACTTTTTTAGTCTAGCCCTCTCCTCATCAGAGAGGGCTTTTTTGTACATCTATACTCAAGAAAGTACGTCCGTACGCAATTTTACTGAAGCAGCCCTCCATAGCTGGAAAGAGATAAGTCTCGCTATGCTTAAGTGTCGTTTTGCTTAAGTAAAAGTCGAAGCTATCAGCCTTAGTGACGGAGGAAGCCATGCCCAAGTATCTCAAATTTTTCGCTATGATTTTCACCTCAACCCTGATCATGTTTGGGCTGATGTACCTTAATACCTATGCTCTTGACCATGTCTTTTTTAGCCAGACAAGAACCTATATGGCTCTTCTTATGGGGGCAACTATGGCCATTATTATGCTCTTATTTATGCTCCCTATGTACAAAAATTTCAGACTTAATATCGGCATTTTGGCGGGTAGCATCCTTATCTTTTTCCTATCTCTCTGGTTAGTACGAAGTCAGGCAACCGTTGACGATATTGCCTGGATGAGGGCGATGATTCCACATCACTCGATTGCTATTTTGACCAGTGAACGCGCTAACATTTCTGACCCAAGAGTTCGGGAACTTGCTGATGGAATCATTGAAACTCAGCGTGAGGAAATTGCTGAAATGAAAGCGCTGATTCAGGATTTGAAAAATGAGTAGGCAGATGCCAGATCCCAAGTAATTTCTTCAAAGCTTTGCCAAAATAACAAGGGTATTAAATTTGTGATCTGTTTGGTGTAAACGAGCTTAGAGACGTGCGCCTTGAGTCAGGGTGCGGTAGACTGGCACGATGACCAAGCCAAAAATCATTCTGGACTGTGATCCCGGGCATGATGATGCTGTTGCCATCCTGATGGCAGGGCGCCACTGCGAGGTTTTAGGGATTACCACGGTTGGTGGCAATGTGCCGCTCGAGCTAACAACGCGTAATGCTCTCCTGTGCCTTCAGATTTTAGATTTAGATATTCCAGTACATGAAGGCATTGCCGTGCCGCTAAATACACCTCCTGTTCATGCCCCAGATATTCACGGCGAGTCGGGTTTAGGGGGACCCGTGTTGCCCAAGCTCGAGCGCCAGCTTGCCAGTACCGAAGCAGTACGTTTTATCATTGATAGTGCTAGAACCCATGATGATCTTTGGCTTATAGCCACGGGCCCTTTAACGAATGTTGCAGTGGCACTAAGCCAGGCACCCGATATTGCCAAAAAACTAAAAGGTATTTCAATTATGGGGGGCGGCTCGTTCGGCAACCGTACACCAGCCGCCGAGTTTAATATATTTTATGACCCAGAAGCCGCTGATATTGTTTTTCGCAGCGGGGTGAGTTTGACTATGTGTGGGCTTGATCTGACCCATCAATTTACTATTGAGCCTGAAAATATCGAAACGATGAAGGCCATGAAATCCAGAGCGGCAACCTTTGTGAGTGACATGCTCGAGTTTTTTGGTGGGCACTATAAAGAGCGGTATTTCAACCGCTTCTTTGCCCCTTTGCATGATCCCTGTGCGGTCATGGCACTGACGCATCCTGACTTGTTTGAATTTCAAGACAGGCAGGTTGTGGTAGAGCTGCACGGCAGCCACACCCGCGGCATGACCCTGATTGATGAACGGGGTGTCAAGCTGGCAAAGGCAAGCAATACTCGAGTGGCTAAGAAGATTGACCGTGAGAGCGCGCTCGAGCTACTCCTTGATACCATGCGAAGCTACGGATAGGGATAGGCTTGTCTGCAAGATTTAGGTATGTTAGAAGTAGGGGCATTTAAGCTATGATTCAGTTTCAAGAGGTAACCAAAACCTATTCGCGTTCGCATACGCATGCTCTGCAAAAGGTCAGTTTTATCATCAGTCAGGGAGAGTTTGTCTACGTAACAGGACACTCGGGTGCGGGCAAATCAACGCTACTTTCACTGATTCTCAGGCGTATTCAGCCCAGTGAGGGTTCAGTTTATATATTGGGCCAGGACTTAAGCAAACTAAAGGATAATAAGCTGCCCTTACTCCGGCGCAAACTTGGCATGGTTTTTCAGGATCACCGCCTCTTATCGCATCTGAGTGCGATCGATAACGTCATTTTTGTGCTGCGTGCTACAGGTGAAAAAGGAGACCTCGAGGGTCGGGCACTAAGAGCGCTTCGTCAGGTTGGACTGGCGCATAAACGAAAGGCTTTTCCTGTAGAGTTATCGCTTGGTGAGCAGCAGCGCGTAGCAATTGCCCGAGCTCTGGTTACCAATCCGCCTGTATTACTGTGCGATGAGCCTACCGGTAACCTTGACCCTGATACCAGCTGGGAAGTTTTGGAACTGCTTAATGATGTCAACCTAAAAGGAACGACGGTTTTACTGGCGACGCACTCGAGGGAACTGGTTGACCAGCTTCGCAAACGCACCATTGTACTCAGGAATGGCCGGGTTGTGCGTGATGATGAAAAAGGTGGCTATTCGCTTTAAAGGTTCCTTGTCTACAAGATTTGCTTTTGCTTTTATAAAGCGCAGTATCTTCATTTTTGCCTGGTTCTACCATTTTCCTTAGCCATGACAAAAAGGTTTGGTTTGGAACGTTTTAAGAAGAATCCTCTCCCAACCTCTTTACTTAAAGGAGGACTAAGGGGGATTTTGGTCTTATAATTAAGCTTCTTATAATATAGGACTTACGCACACCAAGCAAATGGCAAGGTGTGATGAAGTAAGGAATGAACTATAGCCAACATCGACTGGAT
>JAGQHN010000008.1 GCA_020431825.1 Trueperaceae bacterium
AAGTCACAAACGTACCCGGAGTACAGGGATCTCTTTTTAAATGACTATGCCGACCTTTTAAGTACGCCTGAAGAAGCCCAGCTCCAGGCTCAACTGCAATTCTTAAAAGCCGAAACCGGCAAAGAAATCATGGTCTTTACCCTTGTTTCCTTTCATGACTATACGGGAGCAAATAGCAACATAGAAGGCTTTGCCACAGGTCTCTTTAATAGCCGGAGAGCAGGCAACGCTCCTTTACAGGATGGGGTCCTACTCCTCATTTCGCTTCATGACCGGGAACTGCGCGTTCAGCTTGGTAAGGGCTACACAGACCAGGATGACCACGTAGCCAGCATGGTGATTGCCGAATATCTGGTGCCAGCTTTTCAGCAGGGGGAGTACAGCCGGGGCATCGTGCGCGCTACTGAAGTTCTGAGTTACAAACTAGGAGAGATCATTTCGAGCAACACTTCAGCTGCTGGTGCCAGCGGAAAGTGGTAAGAATTTTGTTAAGCTAGCAGCCATGTCTATCCAGCGCGTTCAGCTTAGTCCTAGTCTTACAGTCTCCCGAGTTATAACCGGTCTCTGGCAAATTGCTGATATGGAAAAAGAGGGTCAGCGGCTCGAGCTAAGCAAGCTTGCTAACGCCATGCTGCCTTATGCCAAAGCAGGTCTCACCACCTTTGACATGGCCGACCACTACGGCTCGGCCGAAGACATTGCGGGTCTTTTTTCAAAACAGCACCCTGAGGTAACGGTACAAAGAATGACCAAGTGGGTGCCCACCCCAGGCCCTATAAGCAAAGCCGAGGTACGCCACGCTGTTGAGCGTTCATTAAAGCGTCTAAAAACTGAGCAGCTTGACCTGCTGCAATTTCACACCTGGAGCTATACCGACCCGAGCTGGCTTGACTGCTTGTTCTATCTCCAGGAGCTAAAAGAAGAAGGACTCATAGCCAATCTGGGTCTGACCAATTTTGACACAGCTCACCTGAATATGGTCCTGCAAAGTGGTATAGATATTGTCTCTAATCAGCTTAGTTTTTCGCTGATTGATCAGCGTGCTGCTGGCGCTATGAGCGAACTTTGTTTGAAACATGGGGTCAAGCTGCTGGCTTATGGGACCCTTGCTGGTGGTCTTTTAAGTGAACGCTGGTTAGGCAAAGCTGAACCCGACTCAACTGCGAACTGGTCACAATCCAAATACAAGCGCTTTATTGAGGTAGCTGGCGGGTGGCAGGGGTTTCAGGAGCTCTTAAAGGTACTGGCTGACGTTTCTAAAGACCAGCAGGTTTCGATTGCTAACCTCGCCTCAAGGTATATCCTCGAGCAACAAGCGGTAGGCGCAGTCATCATTGGAGCGCGGTTGGGCAGCAGTGAGCACCTCGCTGACACTCTCAAGCTTTTTACCTTTTCTATTACCGAGGCAAATAAAAAGAAAATTGCTGCTGCCTTGCAAAACCTCAAGGCTATACCGGGTGACTGCGGTGATGAATACCGAAAGCCCCCTTTTTTAACAGCATCAGGCGATTTAAGTCATCATCTCGAGGCCTTCCCTGCACCTTACAAAACAAAAGTCATAAACGATAAAACCCACGCCCTTAGTGGCACCGTCTGGGAAGATCTAGCAGGCTACTCGAGGGCCGTTAGACAGGGCAAGCGCATTCTTATTTCTGGTACCACCGCTACTCACAAAGACCGCGTAATTGGTGGCAAGGACCCGGCAGCCCAGACCCATTTTGTCATTGATAAGCTTGGAGGTGGCCTTCAGTCACTTGGCGCAAGCTTAGATAATGTGATTCGGACTCGAGTTTACATAAAACATATGTCCGACTGGGAAGCCATTGCCAGAGCCCACGGTGAACGGTTCAAGGAGATTTTGCCTGCCAATACCCTGATAAGAGCCGATCTCGTTGGTGACGACTATCTGGTCGAAATGGAAGCCGAAGCTGAATTGCCTTAAGTCAGCTTACAAGGGCTATCCTTTGTACCTCATCACCACGGTGTTTTAAGAAAGCAGTGGTCAGAGCATTCAAACCCTGCTGACCACTGCTTGATCGTGCTGCCCTTAACCCCTTCTCTAGGTTGCCTGAGAGGGCTCAAGTACTTAAACAAAACTTCCGAGTCTACTCAATAACAATTAATTCCTGAAAACCATTGGTCAGTTTTTCACCGCCGTCTGGCCTTGCTACCACGACATCTTCGACTCTGGCAGAAAAGCTGTTTAGCTGGGTAATGCTGGGTTCCACGGTAAAGAGCATTCCTTCTTGCAAGGGCGTTTCATCGCCAGCCATTAAAAAGGGGCGTTCATGAACATCCAGACCAATGGCATGCCCCAGACGGTGGCGAAACTCCGGGCCGTAGCCGCCTTGCTCTATGACCTCACGAGCTGCTTTATCTGCTTGACTGGTGGTGTTTTTACCAGCCCGCAAAGCAGCTATGCCAGCAGCCTGCGAAGCCATAATCAGTCGGTAAACCTCTTTGGCCTCTTCATTAGGTTCACCAAAAAAGACGGTGCGTCCGTAGTCGTAGCAGTAATCATCTAAAATCGCACCAAAATCAAAGAGGATAGAGACAGGCGGCGTCAAAGCGCGTTTCCAGGTATTTAGGCGGTCACCAAAAAGCAGCGGGTGATTAGGGCCAGAGTTGTACAGGGAAGTGGTAAACGACGGGCCCAAAGAACCCTGTTTTCTAAGCTGATAATCAACCTCAGAAACAAGGTCGAGTTCTAACATGCCGTGCTCGAGCTTTTTGATAACTTCAGCAAACGCCTTTTCTGTTATCTCTCCGGCCCTGCGCATAACGGCAATTTCCTCTTCTGATTTGATAGCCCGCAAGGGTTGCAAAATATCCGAAGCAGAAACAAAGCTTACCCCTGGCGCCAGTGCGTTAAACTCGCTCACCATTTCGCCACTGGTTTCTCGGCCTATAGCAATCTTGGCCCCTTCAGGCAAAGCAAACTCTTTGATAAAGCCTTTCACCATCTCTCTTGGATCAGCAAAATCGCTCAAAACGCGTATATCTACCCCTTTGAGATTAGCAAGTCCCCCAAGCTCAGCACTCATACGCGACAGGGCAAGAACAGGTTCTTTATCTGGGCTGAGCCAGGCACCTTCTAACCAGTCGCCCGGGTGAATCACCGCACCAAAGTTAGGTATATCTCTAGGAACCCCTGCCAGATATTGCAAATCTGCTGAAAGGGGAACAAAAGCCAGATTGGCCTTGCCCATTAAGCTTTTCTGAAAAGCCGCCAGTCGGTTTCCGTAATCCATAGCCACATCCTTTTCTGATTTGATAGTATACAGTCTATTTCTAGTACTTTTAGGAGGATAGGTATGCTTAAACGGTTTCTAGTCAAAGCAAGTTTTTTAGTTAGCCTGTTTGCGCTATTACTGGCAAGTGCACATGCACAAGATGAAAAGGTCATCGTCATTGGTCATGCTGAAGTGGCTGAGGCCTATGACCCTGCCCATGCTTACAGCCCTACAGGTGGCATGATCAACCGGGCCACCTATGACACACTCGTTACCTTTCCTGATACTGATGCTAGCTCCATAGAACCACGCTTAGCCAGTTCCTGGAGCATTTCTGAGGATGGTCTCGTCTATACCTTTAATCTGCGTACTGACATCAGTTTTGCTAATGGCGACAGCATTGCTGCCGAAGACGTGGTTTTCTCGTTTAATCGTCTGAAAAATGTCAAGGCGCAGCCTTCATTTTTAACCGACCCCATTGTCAGCGTTGAAGCAGTAGACGATGCCACAGTTCAAATCACTATTGCCGAAGCTCGTCCCTCTTTTCTGTCTGAATTAACCAACTCTGCCTTTTCTGTTTTAAATGCGGAAGTGGTTATGGCTAATGGCGGCACCGACGCTGCTGACGCTGCCGAAACTGACGCCGCAATGGACTACCTTGACCAGACCTCTGCAGGCACCGGGCCTTATATGCTCGAAAGCTGGAGCCCGCAAGAAGAAACTGTACTGGTTCGCAACCCCAATTATTGGGGCACTGCACCTTACTTTGACCGGGTAATTGTGGTGAATATTCCAGAGGCCGCCACCCAAAAAGTGGCGCTCGAGTCCGGCGACATTGATCTGGCAACCGACCTCAGCCCCGATCAGGTCGTACAGCTCGAGGGAAATGACAATATCGGCATTTTTAGAGGCCCGGCCAGCGCAACTCACTTCATTCTGATGAACCGCGACCCCGAGATTGGTGGGCCTATGGCCAACCCACTGGTAGCTAAAGCCGTGCGTTACGCCCTTGATTATCAGGGTTACCGTGACCTCTGGGCCGGTAGCGTGACCCCTGGTACCAATATGTGGATTGGTCTGCAAGGTGCTTACGGGCAAGATAAAGCTATCAGTCGTGATCTTGACATGGCAAAAAGCCTGCTTGCAGAAGCTGGCTATGCCGATGGTTTTGAAACCACGCTTAGCTACCCTGACTTTACCTTTAACGGTGTCAACTTAAGTACCAATGCTCAGAAAATTCAGGCTGACTTAGCTGAAATTGGCATTACTGTCAATCTTAATCCTGGCGAAGTTCAGGTTTCTCTTGAAGAGTACCGCAATGGTCAGCAAGGCTTTGCCTACTGGTTCTGGGGACCCGACAAACTTGACCCTGTGGATTTCCTCGAGTTCTTACCCGGTGGTAAAGTAGCCTCAGAACGTACCAAGTGGACACCCGACATGGCTTCTCAGGAGATTCTTGATCTGATCGCTCAGGCCAAAATCGAGTCTGATGCCGCTACCCGCACCGAAATCTTTAATCAGCTTCAGGATTATGCTCAAGAAGAGGGTGCTTTTGCACCTTTTAGCGTACCTGCAGTACAAACAGCCTTCCGCGCTGACATTCAAGGCTATGTCTGGCACCCTCAGTGGAGCCTGGATGTTGCTCTGCTTAGCCGCGCTGAGTAACTAGGTCCCTGCAAAGAATCCCCTGCTTTCCCGCCACAAGGGAATAAAGGGGATTCCTGTTTCAGATTATGCCCATCTATCAGTACATTTTCAGGCGGATACTTTTTGCCATCCCTCTCCTTTTAGGCATTACGGTGGTGGCCTTTCTCATTGCCAATGCGGTTCCCGCTGACCCCATCAATGCCAATCTGCCCCAAAATGCCCTCAATAACGAAAAACTAGTCACGGCGTTTCGGGAAAAATGGGGCCTGGACAAGCCTCCTCATATTCAGTACCTAACCTATCTGCGCAATTTGCTGCGTGGCGATATGGGGGTATCCATTAAAACCAAAAACCCTGTTTTAGAGGACATCCGGCAATTTTTACCAGCCACTTTTGAACTGGCTACCTACTCAATTTTGATTGGTCTGGCTATGGGAATAAGCTTTGGCGTTATTTCAGCGGTCTGGCGCAATTCCTGGGCTGATTATCTGGTAAGGGTATTTGCCCTTATTGGGGTCAGTTTTCCGGTCTTTTTACTGGCACTGGTTGCGCTGTCTATCTTTCATGCCAAATTGGGGTGGACCGCAGGGCCAGGCAGGTTAAGTTTTTTGGTCAAGGACCCGCCGCACGTTACGGGGCTTTTTACCATTGATAGTCTGCTGGCAGGCCAGTGGAAAACCTTCCGAGATGCCCTGTCTCATCTGATATTACCCAGCTTTGTCTTAGGCAGTTTTGTCTCAGGAATTATTGCCCGCATTACTCGCTCGTCTTTGCTCGAGGTTTTATCAAGTGACTTTATCCGGACCGCTAGAGCCAAAGGGCAAATAGAACCAAAAGTCATTTTGCGTCATGGTCTCTCCAATGCACTTATACCCGTTGTAACCATTTTAGGAGTGCTGTACGGTAACTTGCTGGCAGGGGCTGTTTTGACAGAATCTATTTTTGCCTGGCCCGGTATTGGACGCTACGCCTTCAGAGCCTCAACTTCACAGGACTTTCCCGCCATTATGGGCATAAGTATGCTGATTGCGCTTATTTATGTGATTGCCAATTTTATTGTAGACATTCTTTATTTTCTTATTGATCCCCGTATCAGGTACAGTTGAGCCTTTATGTCTAGCGCGACTCAAGACCTAAAGCTTACCAGCCAGAGCAGGCTAAAACTGCTCAAGACCCTGCGCAAAAGCCCTGCCGTCATTATCGGATTGGTAATTGTCTTAATCTGGATTGTTTTGGCCTTTAGTGCACCCTGGATTGCACCCTTTGATCCCCTCGAGCAGCATATTCCTGATCGTTTGCAGGCACCCAATCAAACCTATCTTCTGGGCACCGATGAGCTAGGCCGTGATATTTTTAGCCGCGTGCTTTACGGAGGTCGCATCACCATTCCGGCAGGCCTTGCGGTCATTATTATTGATGGCATTTTAGGGCTGGTGATTGGCGCCGTTGCTGGTTACCTTGGTGGCATCTGGGACGAAATTATGATGCGCCTGACCGAGCTTTTTATGGCCTTCCCTACGATTATCTTAGCGATGGCAGTTACGGCTGCCCTTGGCCCCAGTCTGATGAATGCCGTCTTAGCTCTTGTTATTGTCCGCTGGCCTGATTATGCACGGCTAACCAGAGGCATCATCATTGAAAATAAAACAGCCGAATATGTCGAGGCAGCCAAAGCTCTGGGCGGCAAAAATCCCTATGTCCTTTTTCGCACCTTGTTACCTAACAGTCTTGCGCCTGTATTGGTTTACGGCTCACTTGATATTGGCAACGCCATTTTGATTTTTGCTGGACTTAGTTTCTTAGGGCTTGGCCCTGAACCTGCTTCTCCAGAGTGGGGACGCATGATCTCTATTGGCATAGATTTTTTTGACCAGTGGTGGATGTGGCTTTTTCCAGGGCTGGCCATTGCCAGTTTGGTGATGGCGTTTAATTTTATTGGCGATGGGTTACGGGATTTGCTTGATCCGAGGATGCGAACCTAAAAAAGTTATGCTTGAGATATGAAGCTCGAGTACCTCAACAAAATCATCATCGGCGGCTGGCAACTCTCTCAGGGTCACAGCGAAGCCTCACAAACCGAAGCGCTCAAAGTCATAGAGAGTTACTACGCAGCAGGTTTCAGGGTTTTTGACTGCGCTGATATTTATACGGGTGTTGAAGCAAACATAGGAAACTTTATACGGGCACACGGACTGGGACCAGACGACATAAAAGTCCATACCAAGTATGTGCCTGATATGACGATGCTCGAGACTCTGACCTTTGAGCAAACCGAGGTGATTATTGACCGCTCACGCTCGAGGCTTGGGCTCGAGCAACTTGACCTGGTGCAGTTTCACTGGTGGCACTACCCTAGCGGTAGCTACTTAGCGGCACTTGATAGCTTGAAAAAGCTCAAAGAGCTGGGCAAACTAAGAGAAATTGGTCTGACGAATTTTTCTGCTGAGCGTGTTCAGGGTATCGTTGACCACGGCATTCCGGTAGCCTCAATCCAGGTGCAATACTCAGTGATAGACAGGCGAGCAACAAAGAGGCTCGAGCAAGTCACCCAGGCAAATGACATCCAGTTGCTATGCTATGGCAGCGTAGCTGGCGGGCTTTTGTCTGACCATTATTTAGACAAAAGCGAACCTCAGGAACCTCACGAAAACCGCTCGCTGACCAAATATCTCCTTATGGTTGAAGAAATGGGCGGTTGGGATGCTTTGCAAGCTCTTCTAGGTGTTTTAAGAGCCATTGCCAATACGCACAACACAGATATTGCCTCGCTTGCTTCGGCCTATTGTCTGGCGCAAGCTGCGGTGCGCGCCTGCATTGTTGGCGCACGAAATACCAAACATCTGCAAGAACATGTGGCATTAAGGGATGGGCTCGAGCTTTCCGCAACAGAACTCACACAAATTGAAACCGTCCGATCAAAGTTTAAAGCCATTCCTGGTGACGTTTACGAACTCGAGCGCGATGTCGAGGGCAGACACGGACGCATTATGAAATACAACCTCAATAAAGGTTAAACCTTACATTTTACCCGGGTGATATTGACAAACAGATTTTACCCGGGTAAAATTAAGCTATGCAAACGAATGGTACATTTACAAGCTTTCACGATGTTCAAAAAATAGCTTCGGGTACTCTAGCTGAAACCCTGGCAACGACAAGAACTTACTTGGATAGTCAAGGTTTAGCCAAAGATCAGGGATCGCTGGAGCATTTGCTCATTTTTCACGACCAAACCGGCAGACAGGTCGAGTTTGATTTGCGTGGCACCTCCCAAGAGGTTCTGGAGCGCAACCTGCCCCAACCCGAAACCACTGGTCCAGGCAGACCAAAATTGGGCGTTGTGTCTAAAGAAGTCACCCTTTTGCCTCGCCACTGGGAGTGGCTCGAGTCGCAACCCAAAGGTATTTCAGGAACACTAAGGTTACTGGTCGATGAAGCGCGCAGACATAGCCCGGCAGTTAGTGCCAAAAAGCTCGAGGCTATAGATAAATTTATGCTTGCTATGGCCGGCAATTTAGCAGGTTATGAAGAAGCCTCGAGGGCACTTTACAGCAGAGATTTTGATCGCCTGGAAAGGCAAATAAGTGCTTGGCCAGAAGACATTCAGAGCTTTGTCAGGGATAGACTGGCAGCTGGCGACTAAACCTTTTTAAAGTTATTCTTTAAAAGAATGCTAGGCTTTCACTATGCCTGGCATTTTTAAACTTTATGACCTGAAAGTCGAAATTGTAGCCGTCAAAGAGGGGCTCGAGGACATCTGCAATCATCATATCGGTGACTATTTTGAAGTCTCAGGGGAAAACCTGAGCATTCCAGCCGGAAAAACGTTTAGCATGTATGCACTAGCAGCAGTTTTGCCGCTCCTGCCAGCTAAACAACGCCTAACCGATGAAAGCGACTGGATGAGCACAGACGATCTTGTTATGTGTCCTGACCCTAACTGTCAGGCAGTTATGAAAATTAGTCGAACCGGCATTCGTGAATTTCGCACTGAAGATGTCACAGTTGTCGCAAGCTCTGACTAAACCCTCAAAAAGACATTCTTCGTTTTAAATCATTGGTAAGATCTTCAAACAAATCCAAACTAGAGACGGTTACGGTTTTTACCCAACCTTCTTATCCCTCAAGGAGTCAGCGCCATGATTCAAACCCCAGATATCCAGCGTCCACCCAAGGAAATTGTCGAAGGTCTCAAGCGTATTGGCAGCGCTACCGCCAGTGGTGAACTGAGGCGCATGGGCATTCGTGATTCACAGATTCGTGGTCCGGTTGGCTGGACACCCGGTATTACGGCGGCTGGCCCAGCACTAACCTTACAGTTTATGCCCTTAAGGGAAGACCAGTACAAAGAAGAAGAATATGGTGACCCCGAAACCCAGCTTCACCGCCATGTGCTCTACCATACGCAACCTGGCGATATGGTCGTGGTTGATGCCAGAGGCGATATGGCCAGTGGTGTTTTTGGAGAAATGATGCTGACCTACTTTAAAGGTCGCGGTGGTTCGGGGGTCGTCATAGATGGCTGCATTCGTGATTACCCAAGCGCCAAAGAGCTTGGACTGGGTCTTTGGATAAAAGGCGTTACGCCTAACTACCATACCCAAACAGGTATTTTCCCTTACGCTGTTAATGTACCCATTGCCTGTGGGGGTCGCCTGGTTATGCCCGGTGACATTATTGTGGCAGATGAAGATGGGGTTGTCGTTGTGCCTGTTGGTTTGGCAGCTGACCTTTTAGGCCATGCCAGAGAGCACGCCGAGTGGGAGGTCTTTTCCAAGATGAAGCTCGAGCAAGGCGGCGACCTGCGCAAGTACTATCCTTTAAGCAAAGAGGGTTGGGCAGAGTACGAAGTCTGGCGCAAAGAGCAAAACAAGTAAAACTATTCATGTCTGGGATCAGTAGTCAAAGCAGGCTGCTGATCCTCCTTTATTTTTAAAAGAGGGTAATCGCTATGAAGGTACTTATAACAGGTGGTACAGGTGACATAGGCAGTGCCGCCAGCAAACGTTTTTTAGAACTAGGCTGGGATGTTCATATCATTGATCTAAAAGATGAAATGGATATGGCTCCAGTTACTTACGCAAAGTGCAACATCATGGACTTTGATGACCTCAAAGAGCAAATGGAAGGCTGTGACGCGGTGGTACATATGGCAGCCATACGCGCGCCCACCATCGCACCTAATCCAGAAGTTTTTCGCATTAATGTAGCTGGCACCTTTAATGTCTACGAGGCCGCCGCGCAACTCGGCATCAAACGGGTCGTACAGGCCAGTTCCATCAATGCGATTGGCTGTGTCTGGAGTATTGGCGACATTCACCCGCAGTATTTTCCCCTTGATGAAGAGCACCCACGGTTTACGACCGATTCCTATTCTTTATCGAAGCAAATGGTTGAAGACCTGGCTGAGTATTTTTATCACCGTGACGGCATTTCGGGCGTTTCCTTCCGCTTTCCCTGGGTTTATAACCGCGAAAAACATATCAATGAAGGCTATTTTGAACGCATGCGCACTAACCGCGACAATGTGCTGGCGCTGTTTGAGCAAAGTCCTGAGGACCAAAAGAAAAGACTCGAGCGCCTAAAGACAGAGGTTCTGGCGTTTCGCAAGACGAGGCCGCTCGAGTATGCTCAGGTCAAAGACCGCAAACATCCTTTTGCCCAGGATCACGCTGACCCACTGTGGCGTTTTTATGCTTTTGACCGCTTTGACTACTGGGTCAATCTGGATGACCGTGACGCCGCGCAAGCTATCGAAAAAAGCGTAACATCTGACTATGAGGGAAGCCACCCTCTTTTTGTCATGGCACCCAAAAACACTCTGGGCATAAGCAGTCGCAAACTTGCCGAAACTTTCTATCCTGAAGTTGTAACCTGGAAAAAAGATATACAGGGCGCCGAGGCTCTGGTCAGTAGCGATAGAGCAAGAGCACTGATTGGTTTTGACCCGCAGTACCAGCTAAGCCTTCCAGATGCCTAAAAATGACTGCCTCATTATGCTGTTGCCTGGTGAATAGTTTTTCAAAGCTAAACAATTCCTGGCAAAAACAAAGCTCAAAGAACTTAGTTCTCAATCTATTTTATAGACCGCCGATTATTTAGTGGAACATGAGGTTTTAATCTAAATGCACTTTACTACTTTATCCCACCCGAGAAAGCTATTTGTTCAACTTGTATTTCTGGCATTGTCCTTTTTAATAGGATCATTAACAAAAGCCCAAACTGTCAATGTCAATAGTTCTTTAGCCAAACAATTACAAGAACGTTTGGATACTTCTGTCGATAGTTCAGGGGCAGCGGGTGCTGTACTCTTTATTCAAAGCCCTAGCTTTACATGGATAGGCTCGAGTGGTTTTGCTGATCTGGAGCAAAAGCGCTCTATGAGTACTGATGACGCCTTAAGACTTGCCAGTATGACCAAGACTTTTGTTAGCGTCACAGTTTTAAAACTTGCCGAAGAAGGAAAAATTGCTCTGGATGATCCTGTTACAAAGTATCTATCTACCCCGGCAGTTAGTGCCATTCCTAATAGTTCAGAAATAAGTATTCGACACCTGCTAGCCATGACAAGTGGCGTTTTTGATTACACCGATAGTGATGACTACAATGATGCTATCGAAACGTTTCCTGAACGCCGCCCCTGGAAAGCTGAAGAGGTGCTGGCTTATATCCCTCTGGAAAATGCCCTCTTTCTCCCGGGAGAAGGCTGGAGCTATTCCAATAGCAATTACGTCTTGCTTGACTTGCTTGTTAAAGAAGTCAGTGGGACTTCTCTGGCGAGTGAAATCAGACGCATTATTATTGACCCTTTAGATTTGCAGCATAGCTTTATGGAGATACAAGAGCCTAGGCCGGGGGGATTTGGTGGTTTAAAAGTGCGAGGTTATGAAGAAGGAGAAGATGTTACCGAAATTCAAGATGCTTTAGGTCTGGGCGACGGGGGTCTTATCTCTACTGCTTATGAAGTAAGTCAGTTTCTAAAAGCCCTCTTTACCGACAAGTCACTAATCAATGACGAAATGCTTTTAGAGATGCGGAAATTTCATCCTCAAGAAGATTATGGTTTAGGTCTCGAGCGCCGTGAGACCCAGTTCGGTACAGCATGGGGACACAGTGGGGCGTCATCTGGCTTTCAAGGTGATATGCTGTATTTTCCCGAAAAGGATTTTATCTTTGTATTGTTAAGTAATACGATGGATACAGATCTTTGTGACATCATTTTCAGTGAAACCATGGACCTTATAAATGCCAATGAATAACCTTTACCAAATATCTCTACGAGCTATTTTCAACTTATTCACAACTTTGTTTAACGAAACAACCTACTAGGAGTCAATATGCGTCTGGGTGGCCCTTGCAATAGTAAAGATTCACCAGAAAGCTGGGTAGCTGAACTTAAACGCCTGGGCTACCGTGCTGCCATTTTCCCTTTCAAACATGATGCCGATAGAGAAACCTCTCATGCTTTTGCCAAAGCGGCAGAAGAAGCAGATATTTTACTGGCCGAAGTTGGTGCCTGGTCAAACCCTATGAGTCCAGACGACAACGAACGTAAGCAAGCGATTTCTTTTTGTCAGGAGCAGCTTGCACTTGCCGACGAGATTGGCGCGCGGTGCTGTGTAAATATTGCAGGCTCGAGAGGTCACCGTTGGGACGGTCCGCACCCTGAAAACTTAAGTCAGGATATGTTTGCCCTGATTGTTGAAACCACGCAGCAAATCATAGATGCGGTAAAACCAAAACGCAGTTTTTACTGCCTTGAAAGCATGCCCTGGGTTTTTCCTGATTCACCCGAGAGCTATCTAGACTTGCTTAAAGCTATTGATCGACCTGCCTGCTCGGTACACTTTGACCCGGTCAATATGATCTCGAGCCCACAGCGCTACTTTCGCAATGCCGACTTTTTGCGCGAATGTTTTCGCTTACTTGGCCCTCAAATCAAAAGCTGCCACGCCAAGGACATCAAATTGCAAAAAGAATTGACTGTTCACCTTGATGAAGTGCGCCCGGGTCAGGGATTTTTAGACTATGAGGTGTTCCTGAATGAACTGAACAAACTGGACCCGGATACACCCCTGATTATCGAGCACCTCCCTAATGATGAGGAATACCGACTGGCAGCTGAACATATTCGTGACGTGGCCAAGCGTTTAACCATACCTGGGGTCTAAATGTCAAACTATTCTATAAGTCTAGATATTGGTGGTAGCCATGGTACAGCCGCGCTGGTTGACCTCGAGCAAAAACAAATTATTGAGCAGAGCATTCAGCGGCAGACGTATAATCATGAAGACAGTGCCGAAAATCTGCTAGCCATTTGGGCAACAATTGCCCTTCAGAGCCTTCCACAAACACCCGTAACTATAAGACACATTGGTCTGGCAATGCCTGCGCCCTTTGACTATGAATCGGGTATTTCTTTACTCGAGCATAAACTAAAAGCACTTTTTCAGGTGAATGTTCGAGAGGCGTTGGCAAAAAGCTGGCACGGAACCAGACTCGAGTCCGTGCCGATATACTTTGGCAATGATGCTGACCTTTTTGCTCTTGGTGAGTGGTGGGCTGGTTCTGCTCAGGGCAGTAAGCGCATGATTGGCATTACGTTAGGAACGGGTTTGGGTGCAGGTTTTGTTGAAGCGGGCAAAGTCTTACGTCACGACAAACGCATTCCACCAGACGGAGAAATCTGGAATTTGCCCTTTCAAGATGGCATTGCCGAAGATTTTGTAAGTGCAACCGCGCTGGTAAAAACGTATCATGTCAAAACTGGAAAGAGCTTGTCAGGCAAGCAGCTTGCCCAACTGGCAAGGCAGGGAAACCAGGAAGCACAAGCTAGCTTTAGCGAAATGGGCGAATACTTTGCCCAGGTACTCGAGCCCCTTGTTTACAGATTTCAACCTGATACGCTGGTCTTAGGCGGAAACCTAGCCAGGGCTTTTGATTTGTTCGGCAGCCCTCTGGAGAGATTTACTGGCCTGAAGTGCCAGATAAGCCAGCACTTCGAGCAGGCAGCCCTTTTTGGTGCAGCGGCTTTAAAAACTTAGCTTTATAGGGACTCGAGCCCCTTTCTCAGAACTTTCCACCGCACCCAGCACCATAGCCAGACTTTTTATATTATCGGTGCAAATCGTTTCAGGTTCTTTACCCTCGAGCATGGCGTGCGTAAAACTCTGCAAGGCACCCAGATGCCCTGCCCCAAAATCAGTCGCCTTGTGACTATGGACAGTTAACGGTTTATAAGTGGATAAAAAGCCCGAATTATCTTCAATTAGCTCGGCTTTAAAGCCCTCAGCTCCATTCCAGCTCACACTGCCTTTAGTACCAATGATGCGCCACTCACTTTCCCAGGTGGTACGCAAACCTTCGGCGCACCAGCTTCCCCGGTAGTTAAACAGCACCCCGTCGGTCATTTCAAAAATGGCAATGGCAGAGGCATCCTGATCGTACCAGGAACCTTTGGGGTTCCACTCATGGCAATAGACCGCCTCTGGGTCTTTTTCTATCAAAAAACGGGCCGCGTCAAAGGTATGAATCGCCATATCTTTAACCAGAATGTGTTTCATATGATCACGAAACCCACCAAACCGCGCTCCCACAAAAAAATCAGCATGAACTGTCGTAATATCTCCGAGCACACCTGAAGCCAGAAAGGCTTTCAGACTGCGAATGTTGGGATCGTAACGGCGGTTTTGCATAACCGCATAGACTTTGCCCGCCTCTTTAGCGGCCTTAACCATCTGCTGAGCTTCGGTTAAAGAATCAGCCATAGGCTTTTCGCCAAAAACATGACAGCCTGCTTTTAGCGCCGCAAGGCTAACATCATAGTGCGCCTGGGGAATGGTGCAATCAAAAACGAGGTCGGGTTTTAGCTTATGAAGCATGTCAAAAAGACTCGAGCCTGTTACAAGCTCAAGCTCAAACTGCTGAGCCCGCTGTTTGGCCAAAGCCTCATCCAAATCAACCAGACCCAAAAGCTCAATTTCAGGTATCTGCGCTATGGCCTTAAGCCAGGTCTGACTTATGCCGCCACAACCAACCAGAAGCGTCTTCATTTATCTGACCCGCTCACCATTCAGACGGTGCCCTATAAGAGAGGAAATAATAATGATACCGTAAAAAAATTGGGTAAAAAACCCTGTTAAGCCCGCAGCGATAACGCCTGTTTCAATAAAAGACACAATCGAAACTCCAAAAACCCCTCCCAGAACCGTGCCAATGCCCCCCCAGGCTGGCGTTCCACCTACAAAAATACCGGCTAAAACAGGCAGTAGCAAACCGTCCCCCGTTGTAGGCCACCAGACAAAATTAATCATGACCGAGAACACACCCGCAAAGGCCGCACCCAAACCCGAAAAAACAAAAACCATAATGCGAGTACGCTTAACATTAATGCCCATCTCCTGAGCACTGCCCGGGTGATCGCCTACACAGTGAACATGGACGCCAAATTTATGGAAGTTATAAAGCAAAAACCCAATGATGGCAAAGCCTAGCGCCCAAAACATCTGATTGGGAATGCCAAAGGTCGTGCCTGTTAAGAGCGTGTGAAAGAGCGTGCCCCGAATTTCTGGAAGGGCGATTGAAAAGCCTTCTGCCCCAATATTAATTAAGCCCCGCAGCAAGAAGTTCATCCCTAAAGTGGCAATCAGTGCCGAAAGACCAAACTGAACGACAAATATCCCGTTGACAAAACCAAGTAAGAGACCAATGGCTAAAGCCGCTATAAGTGCCAGAAGAGGATTTCCCCCCACATCAATAATGCTGGCAAACCCATAAGATGCCATACCAACAATTGCAGGGAAAGCCAAATCTATTTCACCTGCTGTGACCACAAAAACCAGTGGAACAACCAGAAATATCGAAATGGGCAGCGCTATCATAACAGCGCGGTAGGTCTTAAACTGCGTAAAAACAGAGGGATTTGCCAGGGTAAAGGCAATAAGCATGACAACTAAAAAGGCAGCTGAGGTAAGGACACGACGGTTATTGCGCAACCACTTTTGAAAAGAAGAAACTTCATCTCGGCCCTTACGACGATCTATCGACTGGGTACTCATGCGGCCCCTTTCATCTCTGCATGGCCCATCCGGGCAATATCGTGCATGGTTTTAATCAAGTGTTCAGCCGAGGGTACTTCCGACTTGTCTGAAGTCAAGACAACCTGACCTCGGTCAAGCACAATAAATCTTTCAGCAATATCATAAACGTGATAAATATTGTGACCAATAAAGATGATCGAACGACCTTGTGCCCGCACATTTTCAATAAAGCTAAAGACCTTGTTGGTTTCTGTTAAAGAGAGTGCCGTAGTTGGCTCATCTAAAATGATGAGGTCAGCATCATAATAAAGAGCCCTGGCAATGGCAACACCCTGTCTTTCACCCCCAGAAAGCGTAGCAACGGGCGATTCCGGATCAAAAACCTTAGAGGTAAAGCCAATCTCGCGCATAAGTCGGTTTGCTTCTTGGTATTGTTTTTTAACATCAACAAAACCAAAGCGGTTTTGAATTTCGCGACCCATAAAAATATTACGTGTAATTGACTGCTGTACCGCCAGAGCCCGGTCTTGGTAAACCGTTTCGATACCCGAATGACGCGATTTGGCAGAGTCCCAATGGTTTACCTTTTCACCACGCAGATAAATCTCGCCACTATCTGGTTTGTGCACACCTGATAAAACTTTAATAAGGGTGGACTTACCTGCGCCATTATCCCCTATGAGACCAACAACTTCACCTCGTTTAATCGCAAGACTTACTCCGTCCACAGCATTAACATTTCCAAAAGATTTGGTAACGTTTCTTAGTTCAATAATGTACTCACTCAAAATAGATAATCCTTCCTGAAATACCAGCAAATCTGAAATACCACCAAATAAAGCAGTCAGAACTCAGCAAGTGCTAAAACCCACCGAATTCTGACCAGGCATTTAGACGATGCGCCTAAGACTATCAGCGTTGTCTAGCGGTAACCTGCGTTAGCCAAATCGCGAACTTGCTGATAATTATTAACATCAATAAATCCCGCGCCCGTATCTACATTCATGGGTGCAAGACCAAGCTTGGCAGTTTGACAAATGCTAAGAATAGGCAAGTAGCCTTGTAAGAAGGGTTGCTGGTCAGAGGTCAAGTGAATCCAGCCATCTTCAAAACCATTCATAATAAATTCATTGGTATCAAAGCCAATTGCTTTGACCTGCCCGGCAGTAAGTCCAGCAGCTTCAAAATACGTTTGGGTGTTGCCAAGAGCCTGGCCACCAGGGAAAACAACCATCTTGACGTCTGGATTAGCTGTTAAAGAAGCAACGACGGTAGGAATAGCGAGGTTGGGGTCTGCTGCCCAGGCAGGGTTACCTTCCATATGGATGACCTCAATGCCATCTTCCTCGAGCCTTTCCCAGACACCAAGTTCACGTTGCGCCCGTTCACGCTGTGCCAAGTTAACTTGAACGATAACCTTATCGCCAGCCGTAAGGCCAAATTGACGAATCGCTTCTTCACCCAAAGCCCGGCCCTGGGCTGCCAACTGAGCACCAACATAGCCCCCACCATAGGCTGCGCGTACATCGGGCACATCCACATTTTGATACATCATAATAATGCCCTTTTCGGCGGCCTCGGCAGCTAAAGGCATAATGGCTTCGGAACCAGGATGACCCATCATGGCAATACCATCAGGCTCTTGAGCAACGGCTTCACGGAGTTGCTGAGTCATAATTTGCGAATCCCAACCCGAAAAAACATACTCGACATCTGCGCCTAAATCACGAGCGGCAGCTAAGGCCCCGCGGTGAACGATAGCAGCAAATCCATCGCCTTCTTTACCCCCAGCAAAGAAGCGGATTTTAACCCCTTCGCACCAGCCTTGCTTCTCGAGTTCTGGAATTTGCGCAAATACTGGCATAGATATTAGAGCAAATAAAAACGCAGCCATGATTATTCCTAGTTTTCTAGACATATTTTTCCCTTCCCAAACTATTGAAATGAACGAAAAACCTGCTGAATAAAGACAACTCGAGCCTTTAAACCCTTCTGTTCCACCTCCTAAATACAGCTATAGTCAAAAGACTTCTGAGGCAATTGAAGTCGAATCGATTCAATGTTAGATTAAGCGAAAGTATAAATTTATCTTGCTTTTCTGTCAATAAGGAAGATGAGGGGTTTTCTAACAAGTGGCAACGATTAAAGATGTAGCAAAACATGCCGGTGTGGCACCCAGCACAGTTTCCTATGCGTTGAGTGGTAAACGGCCCATTTCAATAGCGGTTAAACAGCGCATTGAAAGGGCTATCAAAGAACTCGGTTTTGTACCCAATGCCCAGGCACATAACCTACGCCTGGGTCTAAGCAGGACTATTGCGATGGTGCATCCACCGTATGAAAATATGCTGGAAGGCACAAGCATTGACTTTATAACAGCAGCAGCAGAGGCTCTCGAAGAGACTCATACCTTAAGCCTGTTTCCTTACAGCAAAACCGCAGACAAGCTGCTTGATGCATTTCGTCAACGTCGCATTGATGGTCTAATACTGATGCATATTGCCCGTCACGATGAAAGAATTGAAATCCTAAAAACCAGTGACTACCCCTTTGTTTTAATTGGTCGAACCGAACACACAGAAGATCTAAGCCTGGTTGACTTTGACTTTGAAAACGCTGCCTATCTTGCCATCAAACACCTGATTGATTTGGGTCATACTCGGATAGGTTATCTAGATTTATCAGTACAAGAACAAGCAGAAGATTTAGGCTACGCCTTTTATATGAAACAAGGCCTAGAGCGTGCGCAAAGTGACTTCAAAATAGACCTCATCCGACAAGTAGCAGGTCGGCGAAATAGTGAAAGCTATCAAGCAACTCAAAAACTCATTCGGAATGAAAAAAATATAACGGCTATTGTCGCACTTTTGGGAGCAACTTATCTTGGCATTTTGCGTGCTTTACATGATAGTAAGAAGCGCATTCCACAGGACTGTTCCTTAATTTGCCTGGGTTCTGCAGCGGCAGCGCGCTGGACGATACCCAGCATTACCACGCTGGATAATCAACTTGCTGAACTGGGCAAGGTTGCTGCTGAGCTTTTGCTCGAGCGTTTAGCTGGCAGTACAGAAATAAAACAAATCCTTTTGCCCGCTCAACTGGTCATACGCGAAAGTACAGCAGCCAGAAGCTAAACTTTCTTTCTTAAGTGCCGATACTCTCCTGGAGTTAAACCCACAAACTTTTTAAACACCGTAGCAAAATACTGACTGCTGGAAAAACCTAGCTCGAGCGCAATGCCAGTAATGCTTGTATCTGAGTTACGCAGCCTTTGCTTGGCAATAAAAAGTCGCTGACGCACATGATAATCAGCCGGACTTAAGCCCACTTCCTGATGAAAAACCTTATAAAACTGAGCCACACTCATAGCTGCAAGTTCCGCCAGGGTTTCACTATGCGCATCTTCGGCAAGATGCTTGTCCATCCAGCCAAGTACTCTTTTAATCCCTGGCGAATACTCGAGCCGAGTCTGTGCCAGATAATCTCGAGCACTTGTAATCAAGATTTGCTGAAAGATTGCTCTGGCGCAACTTTCTGCCAGTAAGCCCGGCTGCCGCTGTTCATTTAGCAACTGCTCAAAAAGCTGCTCTACCTGGCTCGAGGCCGCAAAGTAGCGCCGCTCCATACCCTCATAGATGCTTTTGAGTTCTGTCACGACCTCTTCACGCAAGCCAGGCAAGTCCCCATCAGGTGGAAAGAAAAACTGCAACCAATACATTTCACAGGGTTGCACCATACCGCTATTGCCTCCATGCCACTCACCCGGTTTATTGATAAAGAGGCTTTTGGGACCAGCTTCATAAAGCTGACCGTTTATCCACCACTCAACACTGCCCCTATCAATAAAGCAAATTTCAAAGGCTCGGCTCTCGCTGGGTCTTGGTCCTCCAGGAGTACCCTGACTAAAGGTACGCCAGCCAAGACCCGGTAATTCGGGCAAGAGCGTTTTAGGATAGTACGTTTCAATAGTATCGGCAGCCAGCAAAGAACGCTTCATAGCTAATTTTGGAAAAAGTCAAGCAAAGTCTCTGCAAAACGGTAATTTGCCTCTTTGGTACGCCCAGCCATATGCGGCGTATGCAGCACATTGTGCCGACCTATAAGAGGATCATCCAGGGGCAAAGGTTCCACATCAAAGACATCCGCGGCAAGACTCACTTCATCCTTTAAAACCCGTTCTCTTAGTGCTGTAAAATCAGTAATAAGCGCTCTGGTCACCAGCACCACCAGACAACCCTCAGGTAAACACTGAATGTGTTCTCTTGTCACTAGCCCCCTTGTGGTTTCAGTCAAAGGTAACATCGGCACAAAAATCTCGGCGTCATCTAAGAGTTGTTCCAAATAGCGCACGCGCCTCGAGCCACTGCGGTGAAAACTGGCTTCGGGTGCATAGGGGTCCCAGGTTGCCACGTCTGCCCCTAAAAAATGAGCAAAACTGGCAAAGCGACTGCCGATATTCCCGGCACCTACAATGCGCACTCGTTTGCCCCCTAAGGTACCACTGGTGAACTGAGTGGTATCGCAAAACTGCACACCCCGTTTCTCGGGCTGTCCTACTCCATCTTCGGGCTCATAGTCCCAGGGTTTTAAAGACGTCATCATACTTCTATAAGCCTGAGGAATCTGACGAAGCGCTGAAAGAGTTAAGGCCAGCGCAAACTCAGCCACCGACTGACCCCAGTAACCTTCGCTATCGTGTTTGTAAACCCTCACGTTTCTTGCTGCCAGAAAATCAAGACAGTTCTGAGCTGCCTGCTGGCCGTAAGGGTCGGTATAAATAACGGCTTCTTTTAGCGAGCTAAAAGGCTCGAGACTTTGCTCTGTCACAGGTGCCATGAGCGAAATGAGCGCTTCAACGTTCTCTGGCTGCTCGAGTAACTGTTCGATTGACTTTGTTTCGTTTGGCTCGAGCCTCAGCAACTTGGCGTTCCAGAGCTTTGCCAGATGATTGGCCACAAAGGGCCAGGTTCCTTCAAAACTTGGATGAACAAGAATCAGGTTTTTATACATGCCATCAGTCCCATCTGCTTATAGGGCAAATCGTCTAACTGTTTGATATCCTCTAGCATATTTTTAAACGACAGCACCTCAATTTTCGCCTATACTTTTAGTCTATCAATAGATTGAGGAAAAAAGTCCGGCTTTTGAAGCCATGCTTTGCAAAAGGAGTATATATATGGCAGTTACCCTAGACCCACAGCTCGAGGCCCTGCAAAAAGGTGGCCCAAGCTTTATTAGCGAGCCTACTCTCAAGAATGGCAGCATCAAAGCGTTTTACGAAGAAAATGGCTATTTTGTCTTGCCGGAGGCTCTTTCCAAAACCGAGCTACAAGAACTCAATGACGAAGCCCTGCGCATTTGTAAAGGTGAACGCGGCATCTTCGATGGCCTCCTGGACTTTTCCGAAGAAGATAGCGATGATGATATCCTGAGCCGCTATCTTTGCATTCACTTCCCGCACAAGATGTCAGACATTATGACCAAGTACTTGGCAACGTCCAAGATGGTCGATGTTTTAACGCAGGTGATTGGACCCGATGTTAAGTGTATGCAGTCGATGCTTTTTATCAAATCAAAAGGCAAACCAGGGCAAGCCTGGCATCAGGATGAAGATTTTATACCGACCCGTGACCGCTCACTGACAGGTGGCTGGATTGCCCTGGATGACGCCACCATAGAAAATGGCTGTCTGTGGGTCATTCCTGGTTCGCATAAACATGGGGTTCTATGGCCTTTAGAAGCGCAGGAAGATGACCGTTTTGACTGCACCGATGAATCGCAGGGCTTTCCTTACACCGATGCCGACGCTATACCCGTAGAAGTCAAGGCTGGCTCGATCGTTTTCTTTAATGGCTATACGCTGCACCGCTCATTCCCTAACCGCGCCCAGAGTGGCTACCGCCGTGTACTGGTCAATCACTATATGAGCGCCTCATCCCTCTTACCCTGGCGACTGCCTGAACCCAATGAATATATGGCGATAGCTGACTACCGCGACATCGTTATGATTGCGGGCAAAGACCCTTACTTCTGGAAAACCACACAGGACATTGCCAAACCTATGGTCAGACCCACAGGTGAAGGCGGCTGCGAAAAATGGGGCTCGAGGGCTCGCAAAAAAGCTGCTGAGGAAGCCGCCAAAGCCAGTAACAGTGATACCGTAATGGGATGAAAAAACTCACGGTCAAAGATATCTTTGAGCTAAAAGGCAAACGACAAGTCACTGAGGTCTATGTCAGTACTCCGACTGAAGCCAGCGCCGCTGAAGCCGCTGGTATTGACATGATTATCACGTCCGAGCGCAATGACGTTAAAGCCTTTCGCGAGGCGGCGCCCCATACCTTTTTCACAGTAGGCTTTATCAACAGCGGTGATTATGTGAATGGCGATGCCTGCATTCGCAATGCCTTTAAGGCGCTCAATATCGGCGCTGATGCGGTTTATGCTGGTGTGAGCTTAAAGTCGGTTGAGGCCATGGCAAATGAAGGCATTCCTGTGGTGGGGCATGTCGGCTTTATCCCGTATAAAAGCACCTGGTTTGGGGGGTTTAAAGCCGTTGGCAAAACCACCGATAGTGCCCTGAAGGTTTATCAGCGCACACTGGCTTACCAGGAGGCAGGAGCCATTGGGGTAGAGATGGAAATTGTACCCCATAGGATTGCCGCTGAAATTTCAAAACGCGTGAAAATTTTGGTGCTGTCAATGGGGAGCGGTACGGGTTGCGACGGACAGTATCTGTTTGCTACCGATATTTTAGGCACCAATACCGGACACGTCCCACGTCATGCTAAGGTTTACCGAAATCTGGCTGCTGAATACGAACGTCTTCATAAGGAAACAATCGCTGCTTTTAAGGATTTTAAAGCCGATGTTGCCACTGGAGGCTATCCTGAAGCCGGGCACATGGTTGACATTAAAAATGACGAGTATCAGAAATTTATGGAAATGCTCGAGCAAATACCCAGCCAGGGAGACATTAAGGAGTTTTTGTAAGCTTTCTAAGGTAGTGGTATAGGATAGACAGATAGGGTTAGCAAATTAGTGAAAAAAATTCTGTTGTGGAACGGATTTCAACTACAAAAGTAGTCGGGCCATCTGTCAGGATGATACCACCACCCTTTTTAAAAGTTAGACAAACTTTTTATAAAACCCTGCACATGCTTGTCAAAGCTTTCTTCACTGTTTATAGGCATGGCAAAACCTTCGTTGAGCTCGAGCATAATAAAGCCTGCCAAATTAGCCCGCAAACTACGTGTAGCATGAAGCGCCTGCTCACCTTCAAGACCAAAGCCCTTTAAGATGCTTAAGATAAGCTCGAGGATTTCATAACCTTCTTTCTTGATTTCTCCTTGCTTATCTTCAACATTTCTTAGGGTCGCCTGAAAAAGCCCCGGGTTGTTCAGGGCAAAGCGTCTGTAGGCATGGGCAAATCCTTGAAGTGCCTCTTGCTGTGTTTTGGCAACCGTTGCCTTTAGCAAATCTTGCTTTAGTAAGCTGATGGCTTTTAAAGTAAGCTGGTCTTTCAGAGCATCTAAACTGGCAATATGATTATAGAGCGATGGCGGCTTGACCTTGAGGCGCTGCGCCAGTTTGCCAAGGCTTAGTTGCTCGAGCCCATGCTCATTTATAAACAGGCTGGCGTTTTCGATGATGTCCACTTGACTTAAGCCTGCTCTAGGCATGCTTACCAAGTTTTCCCAGATGAGTGTAGGCGAATCCTTCAGAGCTTTTTAGCCCATACCCCAGCGTGCGGTCAAGCCCAATATGAGCAAACCAGATCAGGGCAATGCCAGTCATAAGAGGCGAAGCTACAAGCAAAGCTACAGTTAGCAAAAGAGCTGGACTAATATAACTATGAAACAGATTGTAAACGAGCGCCCCAAACTTTGGTCCCTGCAAATAACCAAGCATGCCCACATCAAAACTAAACAGCAAGAGCGCAAAAAGCCACCAGCTAAGACCCGTCTGAAAATAAACATAACTACTTA
The DNA here is from genome assembly GCA_020431825.1 of Trueperaceae bacterium. Lineage (GTDB taxonomy): Bacteria > Deinococcota > Deinococci > Deinococcales > Trueperaceae > JAHEBB01. Next base: position 23,908 of record JAGQHN010000008.1, read on the forward strand.
AAGCCAGAATAACGAAACCTTCTAAACGAAGCCATTGGGTACTTGAACTATAGGTCATTGCTTTCTCCTTTACTAATACTATTAGTTTATAAACTAATAGTATTAGTTTTTCTGCGACCTGTCAAGCATGGCCTAGAGTAAGGTAGCGTTTAGCTAGGTTCTGCCGTCGTTTTAAAGTCTGACGCTGCAGTCTGCAAGGCAGGATTACTGAGCGACAGGGTTATGACCAGTGCTGGAATAAGCAAAAGCCCCAAAACTGTTAAGGTTGGTACCACACCAAATCTCTCAACAAGCGGGCCAATAATGCCGTAGAGTAAACCAGCAAAGCCCCAGGTAAAGCCCATAAGCAGACCCGAGACAGTTGCGATCTGCTTGGGTTCATATTCTTGTGCCATCGCTACTGCAACCGGAATACCGGCATTCATAAGGGCACCTGCCAGGGCTAAAAGGGGTATATACAACCACGACTCAGGTCGAAACAGCATAAGGGCAGCGTAAATGGGTAAAGACCCCACCATGGTCATAACCAGAACTCGCTTACGCCCAACGCGATCCGATAAGGTGCCTCCAATAAAGGTGCCTGCAACGGCTGCAAAACTATAGATACTCAAGGTTATTGCCATCTGTGCGTCAGATATACCGCGCTGAGCAAACCAGAAGGGAATAGTGGTAGAAAAGCTCATAAAGGTAACGTTTCGCAGGGTAGAAATCGCCCAGAGTTTGGCAACTTCGCCGCGAAAAACTCTGGCCAAATCACGAAAGCTCGAGGGCTTAGCATCTATGTTAATGGGCGGTGCCTGCCGCATAAGCAAAAAGGCTGCCACCGCGCCTAAAGGCGTAAGCAATGCCAGCCCTTTAAGCCCCACCCCATTTTCCATACCTACCGCCACCATCGGCGCCATGGCAATACCAAACATACCCGATGAGGCAAAAAAGCTCAGCCAGAAGCCCTTTTTGCCAGCAGGGGCGTACTGACCTGCCAGCGCTGCCCCCGAAGAGTGAAAAAGGGCCGAACCCAAACCTGCTACGGACAGTGAAATAGCCATAACGATTAGATTTGGATAAAAACCCAGAAAGCCAAAACCCAGCACCACCAGAAGAGGCCCAATCGCTGCCAGCAAACGCCGGTCATAGCGGTCAGCAATAAGACCAGCAACGGGCTGCAAAAGACTACTCGAGAACGAGTAAATCGCCACAACCAGCGAAACTGCCGCATAACTCACGCCAAATCTACCCTGCAAACTGGGCAAAAGGGGCGCTAAGAAAGAGCTAAACATGTCGTTACAGATATGTAAAAAAGAAATTATTAAAGGCAGCACGAGCATGAGCATACGTTTTTTGGCTTTAACGGAATGACAAAAGGGCTACTAAGATCATGATTTTTGGTAGCCCTTTCGCTAAAAACCAATCTTTTTGGTCTTAATGGCAAACCCAGGAACTGCTTGCCAGAACTCGCTCACCCTGCTCGTCAAAAAGATAGGCAACAAATGAGCCTCGCTGGCTGACTGGGTCAAAAGAAAGCTCACCCTCGGTTGCGGTAAAAGTTTGATAAATACCCTCTTGACCCAGGAGATGAAGGCTCAGGGGATAAGTTGCTCCCAGGGTAAATACTGCTGCTTTACTAAGCGTTTTTGGAAACTCAAAGGTCCAGCTAAGTCCGTAGATTTCAGGGGTGGCAGGTTGACTAAAACGAAAACTGGTATCTGTACAAGCGAACATGGCACTCGTTTCTTCGCTATCGAGTAATAAGTTGGCCTGTACCGCACCTGAAAGAGCAAGGGTGAGATGAGGTTGAGCTAAAAAGTTAGCTTGGGGCGTTTTAACCGTGTAGGCAAGTAAGCTTATGCCCCCGACCAAAATAAGTACGAAACTAATCAGAATAAGGAAAGGCTGTAACCAGACAACAAAAGCTTGTTTACGAGGAAGATAAATCATGTGTAACCTCCTGCACCTAGCTTAGAAAAGCAAGCGAAAACTATCAAAAAGGGTTCTTGATATAAGGCAGGTCATCTATAAACAAAACTTATAGATAATTTAAGGGGCAGCCTTTAGACTAGTGTTATGAAACTTTCGCAGCTTAAAGGATTCCTGGCAGTCGTGGACTCGAGCAGCTTTTCTGAGGCGGCGCTAGACCTGGGAGTTTCGCAGGCTGCTATAAGTCACTCGGTCGCTGAACTCGAGAACGAACTGGGCATTAAGCTCTTAGACCGAGGTCGTTTTGGTGCTAGACCTACTAGGGCAGCGCTCGGCATTATTGAGCACGCCCGTAAAATCCTGCAAAGTGAAGCCGCTATAAATCAGGAAGTTGCCCTGCATAAAGGGCTGGTAAAGGGGCGTCTACGCGTCGGCGTCTTTCATAGTGTGGCCTATCACCTCATGCCACCTCTCATGAAGCGGCTAGGAGAAAAGTATCCGCAGCTAGACATAGTAATGTTTGAACCCGTAATGCCCAATTCTCAAAGTTGTATTTATACCTACGTGGAAATCTTACAAAAATCGGAAGTGGACGCTTCCTTTATCCATTTATCAACACCAAACACGCCCAAGATGGAAAATGTGCTTTCCTGGAAACTCTTTACCGACCCTTATGTTGCAGTGGTACCTCAGGAGTTTAGCCGAAACCGCCTAAGCCTGAAGGATTTGCAGGATTATCCGATTATTGTTGAAGCAGAAAAAGCCTGTGAGGAAACCATCAGTGACTTTTTACGGCAGGAAGCCCCTGGGGTAACGCCAAAATATTTTATTCAGGATGAAGCTGCCCTGTTAAACATGACTGCGCAGGGTCTTGGGATTTCAATCTTGGCAAAGCTGGCGATTACTCATTTACCGGCAGGCTTGCGAATTGTAGATTTACCTACACCACTCGAGCGCACTATAGCCATTGGGGTTCACAGTGCTAACTTTAAAGTACCAGCTGTGAGGGCTTTTTTGTCTGTTTTAAAAGAGTTTTATCCAGAGAGTGAATTACCCAGTCTGTCGCTAGGTAAAGAAGTGGTTGAGCAGGCTTAAGGAGAAGGCTCGAGGCTTAGCTAATATCTCATTGGCTAAAACAATGATGATCTAACCATTCTTTCCAAGGGTAATTGAAACACTTGCAAGTTTACTAGCATTTTCACACCTCATTGAGACAAGCGTTTGCAATCACCCATTGTGAATACGGAAAAAGTGTCTCAATGAATCTTGAAACTGCTATGCGTTAACGATCAGCAAGTTTGGCAGCCTTTGCATTGGCTTAGGTGACAATCTCAGGTTTGCGAAAAGACTCATCCATATATTCAGAAGTGGTCAACTGGGTTTTTAGACTGTCTGCCCTAATTCACTTTCACAAATCTTTAAATTAGGTCCCAGACCGATCCCTCAGCAATTAGCCTAGGGCTAACAGATTACTTCTCAAAACTTATTAAGACGATGCTAAGCTAGCACGATAGTGTTGCCGAAGTAAATGAGTAAAAACCAAGTGCCGAATTGTCAATATCAGTCGGGCAATGGTTTAGCGCCTCCTAGAGTTGAAGGCAACAGATACGTTCGCTCCAAAAATCCAATCCGTTATTGTAGCTTTTTTCTCTTAGCTTGCTAAATTAGCTAAGCTTGAAAAAATCTTTTATGTAAATAAGGTTGTAAAAGCAGTCCATTTAAATCGATCAGAGCATGAACAAGCATAACCAGCCAGATATTTCCCGTCGCAAGATAAAGCACAGTAAACGCTGCGCCTAAAAGGGTCGTAATCATAATGCCGGCCCAGCCCTGATAAAAGTGTGCCAAGCCAAAGAGTAAAGCAGCCAAAACCAGCGCCAAGATGGCCTGCTTAAAAACCAGGTAAAAAAGCAGGGGTAACAATAAACGAAAAAAAAGTTCCTCACTAAATCCAGCATTTATGGCCAGCAGAGCTGCCCAAAAACCCTCCGCCTTATTTCTAGGAAAAAACGCCTCTACATCGCCAACAATAAGCGGCTTTTGGGGCTTTTTCTTTTTCAGCAGGATGCCAAGCACTACACCAAGCAGAATCCCTCCAAATATAGCGCCAATGAGTAAGCCTGAAACAAAGCTGCCCCCTTCCGAAGCAGAATTATCTGTAAGGGTAAAAAAGTTGTTGGATATCAGAGTGCTAAAAGCAGAATACAGGGAGCTTAATAGCCGTCCCTGGCCCATTAATAGAAGGCTAAGTATACTCGAGCATCCAAACAGCAAAAAAGACTCGAGTAACCACTTCTTGTACATGCGTTGTCTGTCAGAACTTGACACTAAAGCCTTAAAAGCTTCAAATTCTCGTTTATCTTGTCGCATGCGAAAAAGTAAAATACCCACAAATACAGGTAAAAGCAGGTAGGCTAACCAATCCATTTATGAGCCTTTTTCGTCAGCATTGTTACGTTGTCTCCTCTACTTATTGCCCGAAGCCATTTTACTTGCTGCAGGTAATCGTCTTAACCACCACATACTGATAAAACCAAAGACTGGCCCCAGTGCCAAAATCATAAAAGCGTAGCGCCAACTAAGCCAAGCTTCTAAAGGTGGAATCATCCGAATGGTAAAGAGCGTTAGCAAAAAACCCATACTGGTTTGCATGGGTGCGCCAAGAAGCGCATATTTGTAATGTGTCTGATGACACCTTTAGGAGATTAGCAGCCTAATGAACCGTTGGGGCGTAGCCACTATATACTCACGTAGAGGTGAAATAGCTGCCCCTGAAAGGCGGGTTGAGAGTCAACAGCAGACTCAAGATGACTCCGCTTGGTTGAGGAATGATATGATTAGTAAAGCGAACATCGGTCTAGTCGGGATACCCAGCTCCAGTCGAAACGCTGTTGGAGTCAATAAAATGACTCAAACGACTGTACGCACTCCTGCACCATCTACCATGCTTGGCGCAGGACATCACATGGCCGTGGATGACAACCCTTACGCTAATTTGGGAAGTCTGTGCGTAGACACTCTCAACCTGAGAGCTAAAAGACATACGATGAATCTAAGTCATTCCGTTACAGTACAAATATGTGAACTTGGGAAGGTTATGCGGGGAGTCATGAGTATGACAATGAAGCGCATAACTGGCGGAGCCGCCGTAGTAGTCCGAGACAGGGAAAGCCTGTTACAAGGCAACTTGCCATGGCGAAGGGCGGCAGTCCGAAACCTCTCTAATGCAAAGGTACTTAATGAACAAGTTGGTGAATATCAATGAATATTAAGGAAATGCAAAAGAGACTTAGTTTCTGGAGTATGGAAGGCAAAAAGATGAATAATGTCTACAACCTTCTCTACGACAGAACATTCTTAGAGGCCGCTGCTAACAAAGTGTTAAGCAATGCTGGCAGCATAACGGCAGGATGTGATGGCATCGACAGATACGTCTTCGACAGAGACTTCGACTATCAAATAAACAAGATAGCCGAAGAACTCAGAGAAGGAACTTTCGAGCCATACCCGGTACGGAGAGTCAATATTCCCAAAACAAACGGGAAATTAAGACCTCTAGGTATCCCATCCCTCAGAGACAGGGTAGTACAGGAAGTGCTCCGCATGGTACTGGAACCCATCTTTGAACCTCAATTCAGCGAAAACTCATTCGGCTTTAGGCCAAACAGGAACACTATTCAGGCCATCAAATATCTGACCCATTACCAGTCTGCGCAAAGCAAGTATTACTGGGCCGTTGAAGGGGATATTCAGTCCTACTTCGACACGGTTAACCACCGCAAACTCAGCAAGCTTGTAGGGCGCCGGGTAACGGATAAGAAAGTTCTTGACCTGATATGGAAATTCCTAAGAGCGGGTGTTATGGAGAAAAGGTTATTCAAGAATACTGAAAGCGGCGTGCCGCAAGGAGGCATCTTGAGCCCCTTATTAGCCAATATCTACCTGAATGAGCTAGACCAGTTTGTTGGACATGAACTTGGAGCCAACTTCACAAGAACTCAGATATACTACCGCCAAGGCAAAGGGTTACCTACCTTCGGCTACGTAAGATACGCTGACGACTTCGTGCTAGTGGTAAGAGGTACAAAACAACAGGCCCAGGAAGCCAAAGACACTGTCATTAACTTCCTGACGGAAAAGCTCAAGCTCACGGTCGCGCCAGAAAAAACCAAGCTGACACACATTGCAGAAGGCTATGAGTTCCTTGGTTATGAATTGCTGAGAAGAGACATGGGATACGGTACATTCAGCACGTCAACCTATATACCTATGAAAGCGTCCAAGAAAGCGCTAGCTAAACTAGAGCAAATGCTGGACAAAGCAACGTATAACCACTCTGTTATCGATAAGATAAGAGCGGTTAATGCGTTCACCACGGGGTGGTGCAATTACTACAAGTACGCCAATAATAGCACAGTAGTGTTTAATTGGCTGAGTGATAAAACGCATCATCTGTTTGCACACTGGCTAGCTAGAAAGCAGAAAAGCACAATTGCAAAGCTCTACGCAAGCAACGTGTACAAGGACACCAACTGGGTATATCAAGGGTTTACACTGAAACGGGCCACAACCATTAAAAGGGTAAGTATGCGACAAGTGAAATTCAAAGACATTCTCAATCCCTACCTAGACGAAGGATTGATTGTCAGAGAAGAATTACTTGTTTCGGACAAAGCCTGGGGCGGCAGCTCAAAACGCCGCACCGCCGACCTCCGCATGACCGTATTGCAAGAACAAGGTTTTGAATGTAACCACTGTCATAAAGAATTAAGCTTTGAGACAGCAGAATTGCATCATAAAAGCCCATTCAAGCGGTACAAGAACGTGGACTCTGCTAACCTCAGAGAAAACGTCGAAGCGTTATGCAAAGAATGTCATTTAACAGAAACTAGGAAATTTCGGATGGAAAGCCGGATGCAGGGAAACTTGCACGTCCGGTTTGGAGGAGAGGGTGAGCCTAATGGTTAAACCATGCAACTTGCTCTTATCCTACTCAGCGCTGTACCCACATAGCGGGCATCACTAAGTTCGCTCACCGCGGTACTGAACTGAGCACTGTCTGCGACCACTGCAAACCCCCAAATCAGACAGAGCAAGGTGAGAAAAACAGGAGAATTAAAGAAAAACCCGGCTACCAGGGCTATGCTTCCTGAAATCACCAAACTTATCATTGTTATACGTGTGCGGCCCAGGCGGTCAGCGAGCTTGCCAGCCAGTAAACTTCCGAGACCGCCTACAGCAATGACACTAAAACCAGCCAACCTGGCAGCCGCGGTACCTAGACCTGCCCTCTCATAGCTTGCGAGTAAGAAAAGGGGTACCCAGGCCCACATGGCATAAAGTTCCCACATATGCCCTAAATAACCAAAATTTGCCAACCTGACGCCTTTGTCAGAGAAAGCTTTACCTGCTAAGCGCCAGTTGAACTGTGCAGCTTTGCCCAGATAAGGCCCTTCCCTTACAAACAAGATGCTAATGATCGCTGAGATGATTGCTAGAGCTGAGGCTAAAAACAGTACCAGACGCCAGTTAGGTACGGTTCCTGACCCTGTGAGTTCAGGGATGACATTGAGCAGATGAGGCGAAGCCGAGCCAATCGTAAGTGCCCCAACCAGCAAACCTATACCAAAGCCGCGGTCTTCTTTGCACCAGGTTGCCATGAGTTTCATGCCCGGTGGGTAAACGCCCGCCAGACTAATGCCCGTGAGAAAACGAAGAATGAGCGCGGGGCCAATGTCATTGACACTCAGTGCAATCAGGGCATTAAAGCTCGAGCCCAAAAAGGCACTCACTGTAAAAAGGACCCTGGCACTCACCCTGTCTGCCAGATTAAGCACAGCACTTGCCAGTGCCCCAACCACAAAGCCAATCTGCACACTCATGGTCAGCCAGGACTTTTCTGCCCCTGTCAGATTCCAGGCAAGCGTTAATTGTGGGATGACTGCCGAAGCTGAAAACCACAGGGCCATAGCAAAAAGCTCTGCCAGAGCTAAGAGATAAAGGCTTTGACGTTTCCCCGGAAGGCGTGTCACAAATTAGTAAAGCTTGACCGGCGAAGGGTTACGTTCCTGAAAGGGTCGCTGATGCCAGTAGGGGTAAATCGGCGTGGTCTGGCTGACTTTATCCAGCCTGGCCATTTGCTCGGGGCTTAGATTCCAGCCAACAGCACCAAGATTTTGTCGCAACTGTTCTTCATCTCTTGCACCGATAATGAGGCTCGAGACCGTTGGGCGCTGAAGCAGCCAGTTTAGCGCCACCTGCGTTACCGTTTTATCCAACTCTTCTGCCAGTTCAAAAAGTACGTCGACCACATCAAAAAGCAGCTCATCAGGCACCGGGGGCGCACTTTTTAGGGTTACATGCAAACGACTCTCGGCGGGTAATTCCTGACCTCGGCGCAGCTTGCCTGTTAGCCTTCCCCAACCCAAAGGACTCCAGACAATGGTGCCCACCTTTTGATCAAGTGCCAGCGGCATAAGCTCCCACTCGTACTCGCGGCCTACCAGCGAGTAGTAGGCCTGATGCCCGGCGTAGCGCGACCAGCCAAAACGGTCAGAGGTAGCTAAAGATTTCATAAGATGCCAACCCGAGAAATTGGAGCAGGCAATATAACGAACCATGCCCTTTCGCACCAGTTCATCTAAGGTTTTAAGCACTTCTTCTACCGGGGTAAGGGCATCAAAACCATGCAGGGTATAAATATCAATGTAGTCGGTGCCCAGTCGTTTTAAGCTTGCCTCACAGGACTTAATCAGGTGATAGCGTGACGAACCCAGATCATTGGGACCATCTCCCATGCGAAAGGTGGCCTTGGTTGAAAGGAGCACCTTGTCACGCCGACCTTTGATGGCCTGACCCAAAATTTCTTCTGACAACCCCTGCGAATAAGTATCGGCAGTGTCAAACATGTTAACGCCCGCCTCGAGACAGATATCGAGAAGCTTATTGGCCTCTGCCACATCCGTACTGCCCCAGGCTTTGAAAAACTCTCCACGTCCGCCAAAGGTTGCAGTTCCAAAGGATAGGGCTGGCACTTTCAAGCCCGAACCACCAAGTTGCCGGTATTCCATAGCACGCCTCCTAAAGGTCTTGGCTATTGTACCGTTTGGCCTGGGGCCTTTAAGTCGTTAAGGCTCAGGCCAAATGACCTAAAATAACCTCAACCTTTACACCATATGCCTCGGCAAACAGGTCCTTACGGTCATTGGCTTCTCTCAGTTCAATATAGGCATCACCCTGCGCTAAGGCCTCAATTTGCACAAAGCCCTCACCGATATGACAGCGCAGATCCTTGATGCGCTGCGACTTGCTGCGCTCGAGATATTCGGCCAGGCGTAACAGGGCCGCCAGCTTGCCCAGCCTTGCCATATCATCCTCTTGTAAAAGCGCGTCATAGCCCTGGCTCGAGGGACTGCCTTTACGGTGATAGCGGCACAGCAAGCCAATAAGCGCCTGCTCACGGTGACTAAAGCCCGGCAAGGCCGCGCTCATGACTAAAAAAAGTCCATGCTTATGATGATCGTAGTAATTAACCGCCATGCCAATGTCATGAATTAGCGCTGCGTGTCCCAAAAGCTCCCGCTCCCAATCACCATACTGATGCAGTGAACAGAGTTCATCAAAAAGCTTTAAGCTTAATACTTTGACGTGCTCATTATGAGCAGGCCGATCATAATAGCGCTGTGCGAGGTTGGCGATGCTGAAACCACGGACATCGTCTAGTAAATGCGGCTCGTCGGGCATAAGTTCGGTAAAGAATAGACCTTCGCGTAGACCCATACCGCTTATGATCATTTCAGCAGCACCAGAAAACTCGAGCGCTTCTAAAACCACAATGCCACCCGCCGTTATGATGTCTGCCCGGTCACTATTTAGACCAGAAATGTCGCGCTTTTCCACTACAGTTTTTTCAACTAGATCTTCAACGATTTCGGCAAGATCTGACTTTTTCAGCACATAATCGTGCAATATATCCAGCACATAATTCTCGCGCTTTTTCTGCACATCCGCGAGATTGCGAATCGTTCCCCCTATGCCAATAACAGGCAGCTCTTTGGGCAAATCAGCAAAGAAGCCTTCGGCCTGACTGCGCGTCTCTTTAAGCAGCGCCTTGACTTCTTTTTTCTTTACCGGATCATGCTGCAAAAACTGTTCTGTAGCGGTAACCGCACCAAGCGGCCAGGAGGCAGCCTTTACAAACTTTCGGCCTTGCATGAGGCTGACCTCGAGACTACCCCCACCAATATCAAAAATGATGGCATCAGGATATGGCAAGCTATTGGCGACCGCTAGGGTACCCATTCTGGCTTCAGCGTCCCCGGGCAAAAGCTCGAGCTCTAAGCCAGCCCGCTCTCTGGCTGACCGCAGAAAGCTCTCGCCATTTTGGGCTTCGCGCACGGCACTGGTCGCTGTCGCTCTAATTTTGGCTATCCCGGCAGCGTCACAGTAGGTTTTAAAAGAAACTAAGGTCTGCAGGGCGCGCTCATAAGCGTCTGCACGAATGATCTTACCCTCACCCATGCCTTCAGAAAGGCGCACCACCTCCCGAAGTTCATCAACCAGTTGATAGTGCTTTTTAGCTTCATAAGCAAATACCACCAGCCGCGCGGTATTTGACCCCAGATCAATAATGGCAATACGCTCTTCTGGCATGAACCCAGTATGTCATAGATGAGTCGGTGCCCAAGCCAAAGGCAAAAGTAAATCCATTTCAAATGAAGATACCTTCATGAAGCCAATTTCAAGAATTCTTTTATTCTTTTCAAGTTTGCTTTGCTAGGCTTAGGCTCCAAAGGAGGATGCATGAAACGTTTACTATTATTTGGCTTTTTCATGGCATTCGGCTTAGCATTGGCTCAATCTGATGATGTAGTGTTTAGTCCGCAAAGTATTGTTATTAATCCGATCGCTGATTTTGAAGTTGAAGTTTTTGTCAATAAAGACCCCTCTGGCGAGGCCAGCCCCAGTTACGCCATTGGCGAAAGCATCCAGATTGGGGTTAAACCCAGTGAAGATGCCTATATCTATCTCTTTAATGTCCGTTCTACCGGTGAAATTATTCAGATTTTACCGAACCGCTACGACAGTAACGGCTCCGATGTTTTTGTTAGTGCTGGGCAAACGCGCTACTTCCCTCCCAATGACGCCCGTTATACCTTTGACATAGACGGCCCCCAAGGTCAGGATAAGGTGATCGCCCTGGCCAGTAAAGAAGCCCTTGATACTTCTGATCTGGCAGATTTTAAACAGGACACGCAGTTTGCGACCAGCGATGCTGGAGAATCTAATTTTGCTCAGACCCTAAGCATCATTATTAAGCCCAAACCACAAACCAGCTGGGTGACCGACACCGCTCTTTTTTATGTGGGTTCTCAGCCACAGACCTCTAAATACGGCAACTTGCAGATAAACTCGAGCCCCTCGGGCGCCAAAGCCTTTGTTGATGGTCAATTTGTTGGCTATACCCCTGTTCGCTACGGCACCACGACGGGTTCTCACAGCATCCGGCTCGAGCTGGCCAACTACAATCCTTATACGCAAACGGTTAATCTTTCGGGTGGTCAAACCCTGAGGATAGACGGCACAATGACTGCACTTGCACCCCAGACGCAATACGGTACTGTAAGTTTTACCAGCAATCAGGCAGCGCAAGTCTACATAAATGGTCAGTCTTACGGCACCACGCCAACTGCACAAACGCAACTGGCAAGTGGCAACTATCAGGCTAGATTTGTCGCCAATGGCTTTCAGGATAAATATGTTTCCTTTACGGTAGGTGCTAACAGCAATCAGACAGTGAGCGCCACCTTTGCCATACAAACAGCGCCCAATCAAACCTATATTTACCAGCAACTTGGACTGGTGCTTTACCCTGGAGCAAGCTTAGAAAAGCTCGAGCAACGCCCCTCCGAAGTCGATGCCAGCTTTTACAGTGATGCCAGTCTTAATCAGGTCTACGATCATCTGCATAGCCAGCTTATTAATAGTGGCTGGCAGAGGACTAGTTATGAACTAAAAGACCAGTCTCAAAAGCTCGAGGCAAACTATCAGCGCGGCGGTGAAAGCCTTAAGCTCGAGCTTGATAAAAAGGGAAAAAGTGGTCGCTTTAGCCTCGAGCTAAATTACACATCTTAACCGTCTAGGGTAGCAAACCCTAGCTGCCTGACAAGTAACTCTTTTTCTTAATTTTTGGCGTTTTACTCTTGGCAAGTCGTTAAACTTGAGGTATAAGTAGCTCTGGTGAAAAATCCTTTTTGCTGGAGGGAGGGTTAAGTCGTGAAACTGTTTAGCTATATGCTTTGGTCATTACTTATGCTTATGCTTGTGCTTGCCGCTTGCAGTAAAGCACCGAACCTGACCCTGGGTGAACCAGAGACACGCTTTTTTAGCAGTGGCTCTCCTGTTGTTTTTAAAGTACCTTTTGAAGGCTCTGGCTTTCAGTTTAACTGGACCCAATTTATTGGGGAAGCGAAGTTTAGCTCTCGCATTGAAAATGGTTTTGCTGTACTTGATTTGCCTGCCCAGGAAACAACAACGCAGCTTTATTTTAGATTTAAGCTATCAAGCGGCAGCACCACTAAAGTCTATGACTTTTATGTCGTCAATGAAGCGCAGCTTAAAGAATCAAACCTGCTTGACTATAGCCAGAGTCAGCAACAAGATCAGTGCAATGTATCAGCCTGGCAGGACAAGGCTGATAAAGAGCTAAGGATTGGTCTACCCAAGCGTCTCTCTGATACGGCCTGTGTTCAGATGACAACGCCAACTGAGCCGCCAGCGGGGGCTTATCCTTATGAAGTTCAACGGGCTTTCTGGTCAGATGGTGTATTAAAAACGCGCTGGTTCTTTTTACCGGAAGGAGGGAAAATAAAGTTTCCCAAGGACAATCATGAAAGTCTGGATTTTCCGGTAGGCACGGTGCTGGTTAAACAGTTTACGCTGAATGATAAAGCTATAGAAACCCGGTTAATGATTCACTCGAGTCAGTCAAGCTGGCTTGGTTACAGTTACGAATGGAATGATGAACAAACGGAAGCCTTTTTGCTCGAGGACAGCAAGGACAAAAGCATTGATGGACAGCTCTGGCACTACCCAAGCAGCTCTGAGTGTTTGCAGTGTCACACAGCAGGTGCAGGCTACGGTTTAGGCACCAATCTCCTGAATATGAATGTCATCTCCCGGCGCAATAACGAGCTTCATAGCCAGCTTTTGGATCTGCTTGATCTGGGTATTTTTGCAAATAAAGTCTCTCTACAACCTCATCTGGCCAGTTCTGAAAATGAAGGTATAGGTCTAAACCGCGAGGCTCGAGAATACCTCGAGGTTAACTGCTCAGGCTGTCATCGACCTGGGGCTTCAGCCGGTCGGGCTCAAATCAATCTGCTGGCAGATACTCCCCTGGCAGAAACGGGTACCTGTGAAGTTAGATCCTGGTTTGATAGTGTGGGCATTCTGGATGCCTATATCATTGCTCCTGGTAGACCAGAAAACTCGATCTTGCTTAAGCGACTCTCGAGTCGGGAAAGCTATCAGATGCCCCCTCTAGCTAGCTCCATCGTTCCTGAAAACGGCGCAGAGCTGATTCGCCGCTGGATTGGTAAGCTAGACAGCTGCGAATAGACAGGTATTCAAAGCGACGGTATATCAGGTAGTTTGACTCCAGACACATGAATACCGATGTCATCTTGTTGTCAGTGTCTATGCTTGTTTTCGGTGTCAATGCTTGAAATGTACTTTTTGGCGTTGAAACCCTGTTATTGCTCTGTTCAACGTTTATACTGGTCAGATTGTGTTTGACATCATTCAAGACTCCCTTAAGGCCTTTGAACGCGAACTTGCCATCCACCTGAAATCGTCTGTTGAATTTATAGAGGCCATCGGTGATGATCTGGTCACTGCCGGAGGCAAACGTTTACGCCCCAGCCTGTCCTTTTTAGCAGCCAAGATGCTTGGCGCAAGTGACACAGTGAGTATGCCTGCCGCCCTCTCGGTTGAACTACTCCACTCTGCTTCCCTACTTCACGATGATCTTATAGATGATGCTGATACCAGGCGTGGGCGCGAAGCTGCCTTTCGCCGCTACGGCAATGTAGTGAGCGTAATGTCTGGCGACTATATGCTGGCAAAAGTTCTAGGGCTTTTGGCTGATGCCAACAATGCCGACTTTACCCGCCTGATGTCAGAAACCGCCGCCAAAATCTGCGAAGGCGAAGTCTTGCAGTTTCAAATGGCAACCTTAGAAACCTTTTCTTTTGACAACTATTTTAGAGTCATTGAAGGAAAGACCGCGGTGCTTTTTGCAGCAGCACTCGAGTCCGTAGCTATAGTTGCCCATGCCAGCCCCGAAATGAGGCAAGCCCTAAAAACATTTGGCATGGCTTACGGCCGCGCCTTTCAAATGCAAGATGATTACCTTGATCTTTTAGGCGATGAAAAGAAACTGGGCAAACCTGTAGGCGGCGACCTACGCGAAGGTAAAGCCACCTACCCGGTTCTGGTACTTTTTGATGCCGGGATTGAGGAAGCCAGAGCTATTGTCAGGCGCCATGCCAGAGGCGAGACCGATGTAGAACGCATGATTAGCCTTGTCAAAGAACACGGTGCTGACAAAGAAACAAGGGCGCAAATTATTCATGAAGCTCAAACGGCTATAGCTGCGTTAAACGTCTTTGAAGATTCAGAGGCAAAATCTGAGCTTACTGGCTTAGCAGAAAGAGAAATTGCCAGGGCTTCTTAAACCGCTGCCGTATCAAAATTCCGAGAAAAGGCGATCATATCTATTAGTTTCTTGACCGTTTTTTGTTCTTCTTCCCCAAGATCAGGGTTAGCCTGGGCAAAATCATTTATCAGCGCCTCAAAACGGTCTTTTTGCTCAGGCCCAAGCTGGTAAAAAGCCAGGTTTCCATAAGTTCTAGATGCATATAGAAGCTCGTGAAAGGCAGAGCGCGCCTCTATATGACGCATCACATGATCGATGACATGTTTCAAAATGTCATCATCAACTTGCCAGATATATTCGCCCATTTGATCGATAATAATGGTTGCCATGTCGCTGCCTCCAGCATAAAAGTGCCATTAGCCTAGAGGATTTTTTGCAATAATGCTGCGAAAGGTTTCATTCTGATAACGTTTTCATAGTGTTAGTATCATCCTGACAAATAGTATGTTTCCTTTACAGCTTGAATCGTTTTCCAGACAATGGTTCTTTCTAGATGCGTGCCCTGTTTATCTTTTTGCGCTTTACGACTATTCTTTCCGTCAAGGTACTCGAGGGTTAACCTATCGCCTCCTTAAAGCAGTGCGACATCTCTCACGTTCAAGGCAGTCTTTGAGCAAGTACGCTAGACATAATCTAAAGTAAAGGATGCAGACTATGAAACTTATTTTTAGCCTTTTTATTTGCCTGCCAGGTCTTGCGTTTGCACAAGTCGCGTTAGTTCCTTACGAAGTGGCTGGGTTAACCTTTAAGCTTCCCGCAAACTGGCAGGTCCAATCGGATGATTACAGCGTTATTGCCTACGAAAACCCAAATGACGAAGATGCGGCGCTTTTAGGCTTATTTGCCTTTGTCAGTCAGGGAGGCACAAACACAAGCGCCGAACAAGTTGCTGACTCTATGCTCGAGAGTTTTGACCTGACCAGTCAGGGCTTTTACAGTCAACTCATGGATGAAAACACGCAGCAAGGTGCCCTTTACCGGCTTTATCAACTATATGACGCTGAAAATGTTGGCTACCTGAGCACCTATACCTATGTCGATGCCCAATCCGGAGCTATTTATTATCTCTTTTATTCAGCCTTGCAAGATAACTTTGTGGCTTACGGCGGCCCAGCACTGCCTCTAGTTGCTTTTGTTGGTATGGATGAAAGTTTGCTCGAGTACACCGGAGCGACCTCACCACAACCTCTCACTGACCCCTATGCTGGCTCAGAATCCTGTGAAGATCAGGCGGCAAATGCCAGTAATCAGCAAGAAGCCAATCTAGTTTATAAGCAGTGCGTCCAGGACAGGCAAGCTGCCTATGAAGTCATGAGCCAGATATCTGCCATGTCGCATGAAACCATGATGAAAACCATTTATAACCTTGACACTGGCTGGTGCTACTCGGGTGAAGCTGGATGTTATTAGGGTAAAGCGGCTGGTAGTTATGGATAGTGGTTAAACTAGCCAAGTGACGTCTAATGAGTTTCTAAAGCTTATAAAGCAAAACAACTATAACCGCATTCTTTTAGAGCGCTTACCGAGACTCAATCTTCCCCAGACCTATCTGGTTGCAGGTTGCCTGTTTCAAACGGTCTGGAACTTACAAAAGAGTCGTCCTGCTAAGGAAAATATAAAGGATTACGACGTTTTTTACTTTGATGACAGCGATCTGAGTTATGAAGCCGAAGACAGGGCAATTAAACAAGCAGAGGCTCTGGCTCAAGATTTGCCCATCAGGCTCGAGCTGAAAAATCAGGCGCGGGTGCATTTGTGGTACAGGGAGCATTTTGGTCACGACTACCCCAGATTAGGCTCGAGTCAAGATGGCATAGACCGCTATCTAATTGCTGGCACCTGTCTGGGTATAGAGGTCAGGCATGAAGAGGTTTATGCCCCCTATGGTTTTGAAGATATGGAGCAGGGAATTTTACGAGCCAATCCTAAAAATCTGGCACCAGAGTTGTTCAGAGCCAAAGCAGACAGTTATCAGAAGCGCTGGCCTCATCTTGTAGTTGTTGAATAAACGCAAACTAAAGAACTAAGAACTCCGAAAGGCTGTTCTCAGATAATCAGGAGAGAACAAACTTTCTCGAGGTGGGTTGTTCGCCCGGCGGCTAGGTTACACGGCATTGTTAACCTAGCCGCCTTTTTATGCTTGCAGGTAGTACCTGGTTTTAACAATACTGCTCTACTACGGTATACGCCTCTAAGCTTTTCCCTCTGCTCCCATAAATCTAATTTTCTCTCTGGCAACTTCTTTTAGTGCAGCTCTGGCCCGCTCATAGACTTCACGGTGGTTTTTAGCATCGGCAGAACTTTCCCAGACTTTGCGCAGAGCGCGGTAAAGTGCAGAGCCTATATTGGCTTTAACCACGCCAAATGTTCTGGCAGCCGCATAATCCTCAGCACTGACACCACTGCCCCCGTGAATAACCAGGGGGTGATTTAGTGTTTCATAGATATCCTTGAGCAAATCCAGTTTGAGCGCTCCCGTTTGCCCATGTTCCGTACCAATGGAAACGGCAATCATATCGGCACCCGCTTCTTTGAGTTTTAGAGCGTCTTCGGGTTTGGTGTATTCCACCTGTCCGGCATTAAAACTTTCAGCGGCAACTTCAACAGCAACGCTTGCAACGCTGGTAATAGATACCAGTTGCTTAGTCGTCGCAATGACCTCAGATAGATCCTGATTGGCACCGTCATACATTACTGAGCTGTAACCATTGCGTATACAGTCAATATCCATTTGCAAACTTTGCCCATGGTCCATATGCAGCATTATGGGCACGGTGGCATCTTCGGCATAGCTTTTTATAAGGTTTTTTATGTGCTTGGTTGAAATCTGCAAACTATCGGCCGGGTAAGTCTGCAAGATGATAGGGGCTTTTTCTTCCTCGGCGGCTTCTATACAGGCACGAATCATTTCAGCACTACAAATATTAAAAGCTGGCAGGGTATAGTGCCGCTTAAAGGCATCCTGAATCATTATTCGACCATCGCTTATATAGGGCATAGCTACCACCTTGGTTATAAATTAAGCTCGAGCCCGTTTAAGGGCAAAGCACTCTTAGAAGTCTAACAAGTTCAGCGCTCAAACACTGGTGGTGGTATTATCCTGAACTGGTGGTATCATCCTGACAAATGGCAAGTTTGGAGTTTGGTTTAGGCTGTCCTCCAGCACCACACTTTCACCCGAATCATTGCCCTTAACCTCTGTTTGCGCTATAAACCGACTCTCTTGAAAACTGGACTTTAGCAAAACACTCTGGTACGTGTGAATCCCAAACATAGTGTGGGCTGAGCGCCCAACCCCCTGAATCAGCAGCAGGAGCAGCTTCTTTGTACTGATTGAATCTGGAAAAATCCATGCGCCAGATGTCACCCTCATCTGGTGGCAAAGAGCGGCCTGAGGCAAGGTGTTTCATACCTGACCAGGGCAGGGCCAGTTCCACCGTCCAACCGCGGTCTCGGTCACTGTTATCATTCAGACTGCCATCAATAAATACGGCCTTTTTCAGCCCAGGAAAATCCCAGCTCCAAAAGCCAATGCGCTTGCCCCTTGAGTGTTTAAAGCCCACACCATCAAAAGGTCTTACCCCTTCACACTCCAAAGCAAACTCTGGAATTTGACTGTAGCGTGAGCGCTCATAAGCATCTTGCCAGATAAAAAAGACTTCGTAAATTGTGCCATGAGCATTGATCTCTAACTCATAGTAGGCATCTGGCCCAGCAATAAACAGCTCAACATCGTTATCTTGATAAATCAGCGCATCTTGCTCGAGCAGGCTAGCTTCGACAAAGGGTTCTTCTACCCAGTAGGCGACGTAGAGATAAGCTTCATCCCAGAGAAGGGAGACTCGAGTGTCAAATAGTGTTTCCGCACCCGAGACCAGATCACGAAAACGCGCCGAACGTGGCGCATTTTGCCAGGCAGGTTTATCCAGATGACCATCAATAGTAAGGGGTTCACTCAAATAGTAAGCTGTATAACTGGGAAGCTGATCTTCAGGGCAGGGAAAAGACATAGCAAAGTTTAGCAAAGTGGCAACAAAAAATGCCTGTGACACCGGGCCACAGGCAAAAAAAGACGGGTCTAAAAGTCAGGGAAGCTTCAAATATTCATTGAGGATGGCCTCGAGCGTCGTCATTTCACCATTTTTAAAGTTGATCTCGAGCTCTTCACCTGGAACACCGTTACCATTGCTGTCATTAAAGGTGCCCATAAAGCTTAGTACTTGCTGGCTATCGGCTTTTACATCCCCACTGATGTCATAAATGGCGTAGCCTTTTTCATCAGCAATCACCTGACCATGGCTCAGAGCCAGTTCAATAAGTCGCTCTTTACCGTCAAGTGCGAGGTCAAGCTTTATGTTCACATCACCCTGATCTATAGCAATAACAGTCAGGAAACAATTTTCATCGCGGTAGAGATATCCCTGATCCAGAATATCCCAGGTTAAGTGAGCCCTATCTTCGCCAGAAGTATAAAGGATGTCACCCGTAGTTTTGATGGTATCTTTTTCGTCACCACCATTATCGGTAAACTTGTAGTAAACATCTATATCGATTTTATCCGGCGAACCCTCATAGCCAAACTGACCTTTAACAGTTAGTTTGCTCAGTTCAAATATGTCTTCTCCGCAGCCTTCGCACCACTCAGCATCTAAATCAAGATAGCCTATTGCCGTATCATTTTTGGTCACTGAAATGCGCATAATGTCAGGTACTTCTATGCTGCGACCGGTACGGTCTAAGACCGTTGTGGTTGGCGCGCCATAATTCCAGTCAAAGGTCAGCACGATTTTGATATCCGAGTCATCGGTATCTTTGATGATAAATTCCAGACTCAAGTCTTCGGAGTCTTTTATAAACATCCAGGACTGGCTTTCAAGATCGTAGTCGTAGTAACCAACAGGCAAGCTGACATCTGATTGATGGGTCGGTATCAGCTGATAGAGACTTAAAAAAGCAAACGAGCTAAATTGCTCGAGCGCTGTCTTGGTATCCTCCATACTGATCAGATCGGTCAGGCTCGAGAGATCGGTCAGCAAAGTATTGGCAGGTAGGGCATTTAGGTAGCTTGGCCCCTCCTCACTTTCTCCGATGACACTTTGCCAATCAGCGTTAAGCTCTTGCAGATAAGTAGCAAAGTCTGCTTCGGTACTCGTTTCAGGTTCTGGGGTTTCTCCGGGGGTCGGCTCTGGCTCTGGGTTGGTTTCTGGTGTCGGTGTCGGTTCCGGCGTTGGCACCGGCTCACTGCTACAGGCGACCAGAAAAACAAAGAGCAAAAGCGCAAAAAAGTAGCGTATATTTTTCATGCTTTCTCCCTTAAATAAAATGTAAGGATTTTTGCTAATGAACAAAAGCCAGGCTAGCCCGGGTTGAGAGCCGAGGGTAACGTTAGCTACCCTCAGCCCCCTGGAAAACTA
Organism: Trueperaceae bacterium; assembly: GCA_020431825.1. Taxonomy (GTDB): domain Bacteria; phylum Deinococcota; class Deinococci; order Deinococcales; family Trueperaceae; genus JAHEBB01. The sequence goes on from JAGQHN010000008.1 coordinate 43,954, forward strand.
AACTGGTGTGCTTTGCTTAGCGCTAAATCAGATTAGAGGGATAAGAGGAAGGCGAAATCATCCTCGAGCCCGGAAGGAATGGTTATACCCTCTGGGAAGAAACCACCAGCCTGCGTAGTTGGGCTTAGATAAACAATGTTGGCAACCTGTTTGGGCGTGCGACTAAAGGCAATGCCATTGCTATCGGTAGGTACAATATTGGCACCTAAGCCATCATCACCTTCATGAACCAGCGTATCTAGGTCATCATTGCCTACAATGCCCTGATCAAGGTCAGTATTCATACTGGCATTGCCCTGATCAAGAGAATCTCTGGCGTCGGAAATAGCACGAACAATCGTCCAGGTATCCAGTCCACCAAAGCTGTCACCACGGCGTTTATCAGCGGCGTAAAGGAAGGTGCGAACCAGCCCAGCATGATAGGCTTCAACCGCCAAAATGCCTGCAGCTGCCTCTAGAAAGTCCGGGTTTTTAAGATAGCGAGCGGCACCTTTATAAGCCGTTACCCCAACATCTTCAAAAATAAAGGCGCCATGTAAGAAAAAAGCACCATTGGCAAAGGGGTCAAAGTCGGCAGGGTCAAAGGGGAAACCGTTCATAGTTAAACCCGATGCAGCCGCTGCTGCTGCTTTAAAAGAAGCGTCTAAATCAAGTTTGGGCAAGGACGCAGCGCCCGAGCCAAGACCTGCTATTAAGAATTGCACATGAGCTAGCTCATCCTGTGCGATTTCCTGAGCATACTCGGCAATGGGGTCAGCGACAGGGCCTTTGTCTGGAAATAGAGATTTACTGGGGTCAGTGCCGTCATAGCCACTTGGCAAAATGACTTTGGCAGGGTCATAGCCTGGCAATTCATGAAGTCTACCGACCACTGCCAGATAAAAGGCAGCCTCGAGGTACTCGAGGTTGAGAGCAAAATTTAAGATTGCGGCGTCATAGTCTTTACCGGTTTTAGGGTCTTCAGCAAAAACCCCGCCACAAGCAGTAAGCATGGCACCTGCCCCCATCATTCCCAGGTTTCCAAGAACTCTCCGGCGATCTACTTTGGTTTCGAATAACTTTTGAACGTTCATGTTTCCCTTTCTCTCAGCCTCGTCTGTCTGCGGTTGGAGACCAGAGCAACCTTGATTTGCAGACCTTCAAAGAGTAGTTACACAGCTAAGTTATTTTTGGATGTTTAAAGTTTTGATGAAGTCAAACTTGTGGATTTTTTAACAAAAAAGAGCATATTTTTGTAGGTTAAACCAATGAATTTAATCTAACTCACTAAAAAGAGCTGAATCAGCCAGCCAAAACTCGAGCCCTGTAGTCTGTTAGCGGTCCTTACTCGAGCACTTTTTCTACAACAAAACTTCCCCTAATAGCGTCATCAACACAGTTCACGCCAACAAAGCTACCCTCGAGTCTTTCCGTATTGCGAATAGCTTTGGCACGGTAATAACAGTAATCAGGGTCGTCGGGCACCAGCTCAAAACTGACTTCGTCGTATTTCAACATGCCGGAAACCTTGCCTTTAAGGCTCGTCTTATAAAACGGCTCATCGACTTTGAGTAAGCCTTCCCCACGTAAAAAGACCAGATCTTGCTCGAGCCTCAGTTCTAAGTCTGCTTCGTAATCTTCAAATATGACTTTCCCTAGCCACTGACCGCTAAAGTTTTCAGGCTCACCGGTCTCGGGATTAGTCGTTTCTGGTGTTTCGGGTTCACTGGGACCAGGCTGGGGTGGCGGGTCTGAAATTGTGTCAAGGCTCGAGCATGCACTAAGGCAAAGCATTACAACCACCATTAAATACTTCATTGTTTTCTCGCCCAACCTTTCAAATCTCTTCTTACAAAGTCATACACCTATAGGGTCAAACTGGATGTTTAAACCCAGAATGTTTTAACCTTCAGGCTTCTTTAGACACTTACGGCAGTGATTTAAAAGTATCGGGCTAACCTGCACAAATCCTGGCACGTCAGCTGTATCAGCCAGAATTTTTGTTAGCGAGGCTTCATAGTCGTTTGCTGAGACCACAGTTGCCAGTTTTTTAAGCCTTGTCAGGCGCTTACGAAGGGTCCGCATTTTCATTCTGATGATGTTCTTCTTTCTGCAATAAGACCCAAGAAGCCCCTTAATCAATAGTAATTAAAGTTAGTAAAGCAGCTTGAGCAGAGCAAAAAAAGAACTAGCCATACTCTTTGAGAAGTATGACTGTACTAAAGCCTTAGTAAATTTACTCTGGAATTGAGACGGTGTACCAGATTATGCATATTTAATTTGGTGAATGTCCCTGTTGCCAGGGTTTACCCTTCGTCCCTTACACCAAATCGGACATCTTCAAAATTGACAGCGAATCACTCGTATAGCACGACCGGGCAAATCAATTTGCATACGTCCATTACTTACAGCAATCTCTTCCTGACTGTTTTCAAGTAAATCACAGTTAAAAGCTGCCTTAAGCTCGAGTAATCCTGAAGCAATCTCAGCGGTTTGCACCCCATCACTGGCATTTAGCAGCCGCAGAATAAGTCCCTTACCCTCGTCAGCTTGCTTGATATGCAAAACCTGAAAAGGCGCGTTAGGTAACTGAAGCAGTTCCCCCTCTGGAGGTAAAGCGTCACCACCCCTCGATTGCTCAGCCATGTGCTGAAAAAGCGGCAAGTCGTTGAGCGCCTCTTGACCCAGACGGTGAGCAGCACTTTCATCAAAAGCACCCTCATAGGCTTCAATTCGGTAGCGAGCCTCTACCTGACCCGGCTGATGCGAGCGAAAATTGGTCTCCCAGTAATTGTTGGTCACCCAGCCAAGCAAGGTGGCTTGCTCGAGCCTAAAGTCCATCTGATACTTGCCAAACTGAAAGCCACCAAGTTGTACCATCGGGTTTTCAGGCATAGCAACCCGTACACCGCGCTGACCATTATTAAAGTCAACCCAGCCCTGCACGGTAAAGTAGTCACGGCACACTCCCGGAAGTTGCTCTTCACCTGCCAGCACAGCCTGTCCGCCCACGTCATACCTTGCTTTTGCCTCAGGCAAATCAAAAGGAAAAACCAGATAGCTTGCTTCCGGGTGGCTGTCAAGCATCATCGTCCAGTGGGCTGAGCAGTCAATAAAATCAGCATAATCGGGCAAAAAGACCTGCTGGCTTAAAAGCCCATCCATCCCTTTTGCCTCAAGTTCCTGTACCACCAGAAGACCATAAGGCAAGCGATAAACCTCATGTTTTAGCAGCTTATGAGGCGCCTCACGGCGAGCATGCCAGTCCTTTTTCCAACCCGTCGGAATCTCGGCAAGTTCCGCGTTCCAGTCCTGATAAAAGAGTCGGTGGCGCGGCGGCTTAAAGCCTCTGTCGGCCACTTCTTCATGAACATAGCTGTGTAAAGGATAATCGGCCGCCGTATTAACCATTTCCCAGTCAAGCTTTTTGTCATATAGCGAGCTAATTCCGCCTCTTTCCCGGTCAAAGACAAGACGGTAACGGTGATTTTCTACTGTGGCAGCTTCACCAAGTAACCGCTCCTCGCTTTTGACCAGCTCGGCTCGAGCCACGACCTTATATCCAAAGGCAGGAAGTTCGGTTGCAGGCAAATCAAACTGATCGCCCCTGTGCCAGTGATCGCCTGCTTGCTTTTTCCACTTGCGGTCCTGATGATGGCGCCCAGCTGTGCTATCACTGGCAACACCACGAGGATTCGTCACAAAGTAAGGCACTGAGCCTGCCACCGTTCGTGACCAGGGTAGAGGATTAAACAGCAAAATATCATCGGGATGCTGGCGCTGAACCTGCTGGGCAAAATCACCGACGGCTTCACGCTGTAACAAGGTGCTTAGACTGCGCGCCTTATGAGCGTAATCCGCTTTGTGATACCACTGAGTACGCGCGTCGTCATTATTGGGCTGGTTTATAGAAGAGTCAGCACCCCAGGTATGCTCATCCCAGAAGTTAAGCTGATGCCAGGCTTCTTTGCGGTGGCGAGAAAAAGCCTTATCTGACCATTTCGCTGTATTGACAACTTGCTTTAATCCACCATAAACGGCGTCCGCAGCCCTTAGCTGCGCCCGGCTGATGCGGTTAAGCCGCGTTTCATGGGCACTGCTGACGCTGCCAAAATTCCAGTAGTCTGTCCAGTCTCCTTGAAGTGTCTCGAGCTTAGCAGCATGCTGCTCAACAGCCTGCCACCACAAGCGCGGCGTTGCCATAACAATTTTAGGTTCTTGACTGGCATTCCAAGTATCAATAAACGGCGTAAAGTCAAAGGCACTGCCGTTATCCCCGTAAGGATGATAGGTCTGCAACAGCAGGATTGGCAAAGGATAATCAATCTCGCTCAAATAGCTTTGTAACCGCTGCCAGCGAAGTTTGAATTCGTCTTGATCCCGACCAATCCCTTCACGCCAGGCTTTGTCGTAAGGCCAGCCGTTATTTACCTTGAGACTGCGACCCGAGGGAGCCTGCCAGTTAAAGGTGCTAGGTCTGGGCTGAAGCGCACCACCAAAATGACTATTGATAGCCATACTAAAACCCTTTATGCCTAAATCTAAAAGGACATCGGTCAGGGGCCAGTTCTGTCCATTAACATCGCAGTTCATGGCATGTTCGATGCTAAAACCATAGTCCTGGCGCAAACGACGCAGGATTTGAAAACTCTCGATAAGCTGATCGGTGTCATAGAGCGGGGTTATGTTGGCAAACATGCCCGTGACTTCAACCCGCCCCTGACGCTCGAGCCTTATCAGTCTGTCAATCTCAGCGTCCGTGGCGTACCTGAGCCAGTACTCAAGGATAGCCGTTGTCTCAATTGTCCAGCGGAAAGCCCCGTCGCTATCATGGTCCTGATACTTTTCTGCCAGATCAAGCGCCTCATCAATAAAACGGCTATGCATTTCCCAGACAATCGGCTGATCCTGGGTATAGCCAATATCGGTATGGCTGTGGTGAACCAGATAAATTGTCTCAATCTTATTTTTCATCTTTGCTCCTTCAGGTTCAAGAAACCTTTCTTAGCCGTTCAACCTTGCAAAAAATAAAAAAGGCTCGAGCCTTATGCTTGCTATAGTTTCAATCTAGCAAAGTCGTCTGGCTCGAGCCACGGTAAAACTGGACAAGAATGTTTAAAAAACGGACAAAAGCAAGTTATATACCCAGGCAATTACGTCTGACAATCTCAGCAGCACTCTGTGTCGTGCTAACGTTATGACCCTCGAGTGGCAAAATGCTCTCATGAATCGCATCTAAGATCCACTCTTTTTGCGGAAAGAAGGCTTCCTCGAGCTCCGCAGGTGGGGTAATCCAGTTTCGCGCACCAACAACCACAATGGGCGCGTCCAGATAATTAAAAGCCAAATGGCCCAAGGTCGATGCCATGGTGTGGAGAAATGAGCCACGCTCACAGGCATCTGACGCCAGAACCAGACGACCCGTCTTTTTCACCGACTCGAGAATTGTTTCATAATTTAAGGGGTTGATAAAACGCGCATCTATAACTTCAGCAGATAAACCGTAGCTTTCCTCTAAAATCTTGGCAGCCTCGAGTGCACGGTAAAGCGTTGCACCCACCGTAACCATGGTCAAATCACTTCCTTCACGGCGCAGCGCAGGCTCACCCATAGGTACTTCGTAGTAATCCGTCGGAACGCCACCTTCAACCAGCGTTTCCGTTTCGGTGTAAAGGCGCTGGCTTTCAAAAAAGACCACCGGGTCAGTACCGCGCAGTGCCAGATTGAGCATTCCTTTAGCGTCATAGGGTGTTGCTGGAAACATAACTTTTAAACCAGGAATATGGGCACAGAGCGATGACCAATCCTGTGAATGCTGCGCACCGTACTTGGAACCGACCGACACACGTAAGACCATCGGCATAGTTAAAACACCAGCCGACATAGACTGCCACTTGGCCATCTGGTTAAAGATTTCATCGCCGGCACGACCCATAAAATCGCAGTACATCAGCTCAGCTACGACACGCCCACCTGAAAGTGCGTAACCGACTGCCGTTCCCACAATGGCAGCTTCGGAAATCGAGCTATTAAACAGACGATGATAGGGCAAAGCCTCTGTCAGACCACGGTAAACGCCAAATGCGCCGCCCCAGTCGCGGTTTTCCTCGCCGTAAGCAATCATGGTGGGGTCTTCATAAAAACGGTGAATCATGGCCTCAAAGAGCGCTTCGGCGTAGGTCAGGGTTTTGAGTTTTGAGGTCGGTTTGCCGTCTTCTAAACCAAAGCGAAGCTTGCCCTGGGTCACGCTTAAACGCGTTTCAGATAGGGCTTGCAGCGTTTCAGGTTTGCCCTCTTCCATGCGGTCTTTGACGCCATTAGAAAACATCAGGTCTCCAATGGTGTTGCTGCTAATACTCATATAGGGTGAAAGCTCGGTGGATATAGCAGCCTCAGTAATGCGCTTAATGCGCTCCAAACTTTCAGCAATGACCGCCTCTAAGTCAGTTTGCGAAGCATGTTTGTTGTCTCTCAGGTACTCAGCAAAAGATAGAAGCGAATCCTGTGAACGCCAAAGCTCGAGCTCATCACGCTCACGGTAGCTCGAGGCGTCTGAGGGAGAGTGCCCACTAAAGCGGTAGGTAATGGTATCAAGCAAAACTGGCCCTTTACCCTTTAAGAGCAAGTCTTTTTTGCGTTTGATGGCATCAGCGACAGCAAGCGGATTGTAGCCGTCTATGCGCTCAGCGTGCATGGCTTCAGGGTTTACTCCCATAGCGACTCTTGCCAACATGCCAAAGCCCATGGTCTCGCCTTGCGGTTGCCCACCCATACCATAAAAGTTATTCATAAAATTAAAGAGAATGGGCGGCGCCCCGCCTAAGTCTTTATCCCAGAGGGTTTTGTACTGGTCCATCGCGGCAAACATCATGGCTTCCCAGACCGGACCACAACCCATCGAAGCGTCACCAATATTGGCAATACAAATACCAGGTTTGCGGTTTACCCGTTTAAATAAGGCAGAGCCTGTGGCGATGTCAGCAGAACCGCCCACCAGCGCATTATTGGGCATAACCCCAAAAGGTGGAAAAAAGGTATGCATCGAGCCGCCCAGGCCTTTGTTAAAGCCTGTTTCACGCGCAAAAATTTCAGCCAATACCCCATAAAGTACATAGTCAATCGCTAAATCCTTGATGTCTTTATGTTCAAAGCGCTCAACTACTTTAAGCGCGGCACCGTCCATATAGGACTGCATAATGGACTCAAGTTCAGCTTCAGAAAGCTGCTCGATGGCAGAAAAACTCTTGGCTAAAATCTCGCCATGGCTACGGTGTGAACCAAAAATAAAGTCATCTGGGCTCAGGTAATACGCCTGCCCCACCACGGAAGCCTCTTGCCCAATGGACAAATGCGCAGGGCCGCGGTGGTTATAGCTTATGCCCTCGTAACTGCCCTCACGCTTAAAGCGGTCAAGCATGGTTTCAAACTCTCTTATGTAAACCATGTCGCGGTACATGCGCCGCAGGGTTTTCTTACCGTAGGTTTTGGCTTCTTTTTTGGGCTCAGCGTTGTAGGCATTAACGGGTAAGTCGGGTGCAGTGATGACCCCCGGTTTACGCACCTCACGCGGGTCAATGGTTATGGATTTGGGCATTTAGACTCCTTAGGGGATAAATCCTCCCTAACCCATTCGTTCTCGCAAGCTCGGAACCTTTAGAAAAAGGGGCAAACACTATTTCCCCCTTTTTTAAAGAGCCTGTTCCAACCTTGATTTGGGAGGGATTAAGGGAGATTTCTTTCAGAAAAGCAAACATAAACGTAGATTTTTATAAGAAGAACAAATTAGACAAATTGGCCAGATGATTGCTCAACGTCTGTAAGAACCTGGCCCCCGGCGCACCATCTACCACCTGATGATTGATAGTCAGCGACAGGCTAATGTGAGGAATATGCTCCACTTGCCCCTCAACCATCACGGCCTTTAAGTTGATGCCGCCAACACCCAAAATGGCAACCTGTGGTGGGTTAAGCACAGGCGTAAAGGTGTCTATACCAAATGCACCCAGATTCGTCACGGTAAAACTTGCCCCCTGCAAATCATCAGGCGCAATCTTGCCATCTTGCGCTTGACTGGCCAAAACTTTGGTCTTTTTTGATAGGGCTTTAAGACTTAAATCCTGTGCACCGTGAATCACTGGAACCAGTAAGCCTCTTGACGTATCTACCGCAAAACCAAGATTGACTGCCTTGTACTGATAAATTGTGTCATTTTCAAAAATTGCGTTCAGGTCAGGGTGCTGCAAAAGGGCTCTTGAAATGGCAAACAACATGAGATCATTTATGCTGATATCCCTGGCACCAAGCGCTTCCGGGCTTTTCTTGAGCTGAGCGCGGTAGTGTAGCAGTTCTCTGGCATCAGCACTACTATTCAGCGTGAGTTGCGCAGTTGTCTGCAAGGACTCGAGCATCCGCTTGGCAATCCGTTTACGAATTCCTGTAAGTGGGATAACCGTGACCAAATCATCAGTCAGGCTGTCAATAAGAGACACGTTTGGTTCAAGAGTTGCAGCTGGCAAATCGGCAAGTCGTGACTCGAGCGCCGCTAAAACATCTCTTTCAATAATGCGCCCTTGTGGGCCGCTGCCCCTAAGGCTCGAGGTATCCAGATTTTCTTTTTCAGCCAGCTTTCTTGCCCTGGGCGACACGCCGATTTTTAGAGAGCTTCTTGATACCGGTACAGGCTCTTTTGCAGCGCTTACAGACTGCGAAGTCTGTTCCATTCGCTGACTGGGTTCAGATTTTGCCTCGCTTACTTTTTCGACCTGCTCCCCCGCTTCGCCAATCATGGCAATGGTGGTTTGCACCGGAACATCATCATTCTCTTTATAGAAAATCTCGAGCAAAGTGCCACTTGCCGGGCTTTCCACTTCTATGACAGCTTTGTCGGTTTCAACCTCGAGTAAAATTTCGCCCTGTTCAACCCTATCGCCCGGGCGTTTTTTCCACTCAACAATCAGGCAACTTTCAACACTGTTGCCCTGTTTGGGCATGAGGACAGGACTAGCCATACTTATCCTTTTCCAAAGTGGTCATATCTACTCACATTCAAATAAAAATAAGATCCTTGCAATACAAAACTACATTTAAATAAAGACTTGGCCCTAGTTACCAAAGGACGTACCCCCCATCAACCACCAGATCATGACCTGTGACATAGCTCGAGGCATCTGAGGCTAAAAAGACCGTAGCACCCTGCAAATCATCTGGCGTTCCCAGACGACCCATCGGGGTATTGGAGAGCCAGGTTTCACTCATTTCTTTAAGAGAAGCTGCGGTCATAGGGCTGATGGTGTGACCTGGGCTTAAGGTATTCACCCTTACGCCTCTGGCAGCCCACTCTGCCGCACAAGAGCGCGAATACTGGATAACCCCGGCTTTAGCAGCATTGTAATGAGCGTGTAATTGCGGACGGTTGACAATCTGACCTGACATGGAAGCAATGTTAATAATTGAGCCTGCGCCTTGCTCGAGCATGACTTTGGCCTCTTCTCGAGTGCTTAAAAAAATACCTTTTAAGTCAATATCAACAACAAAATCCCAGTCTTCTTCGCTCATTGCTTCGGCTGCGCTACGCTTAGCAACCCCGGCACTATTAACGGCAATATCCAGCTTGCCCCAGGCATTCGTTACTGTTTCTACCATCTGGATAACACTGGCAGCATTTGTTACTTCAACCTGCACGGCTAAAGAGCGAACGCCTAGTGTCTTAATGGCTTCAGAGCTTTCCTGAGCTGTCGATGTATCAAGATCGGCAATAGCGACGTCGGCACCTGCTTCAGCTAAAGCCAGTGCGAGTTTTGCACCGATGCCACGTCCACCGCCTGTTACCAGGGCTGTGCGACCTTTTAAGGAAAAACGATCTAAGATAGACATAGTGCCTCCTATTATTTTTAACTAAGTGCCTGGCGTGCCAGATGAGCAGCACCTAAGATAGCAGCGTCTTCTCCCAGCTTAGTCGAAACCAGGCTTATCCTCGAGCTAAAACTTTTAAATGAGTACTTAGGAATAGTAGTTCTGGCGCTATTAATGAGCAAATCGCCAGCTTTTGCAACGCTACCCCCTACAATAAAGCGCTCTATATCGAGCATCATGGCGGTCGTTGCCACCATAACACCCAGCGCTTCTCCTGCCTCGTGAATGATTTGAAGGGCAGCCTCATCACCGTGCTTTGCTCGTTCGGTAATAGCTGCGCCAGAAATTTGACCAACATCAGGGCATAATCTGGCATAGCGCTTGGTAAGAGATGGGCCACTCATAAAGGTTTCAAAACAACCCCTCGAGCCGCAGTGACAGGGCTCACCGTAGCGGTCAAGCGTGGCATGCCCGATTTCTCCGGCAAAGTTTTTTTCGCCGCGGTAAAGATCACCGTTTAGGATGATGGCAGCACCAACACCAGTACCAATAACGATATATACAAGACTGTTAAAACCTTGCCCCTCACCAGCATAAAGCTCACCTAGGGCAGCGGCTTTGGCGTCGTGCTCGAGCCGTGCAGGTACGCCCAGACGCTCTTCCAAAATAGTTTTGAGGGGCGTGTTGTGAAACCTGGGCATATTGGTCGGACTTAGCATAATGCCCTGTTCATGGTCTAGAGGACCGGGCGCACAAACACCAACTGCGGCTAAGCGTACGTCCGCCGCCAAACCAGCCTTGAAGGTTTCAATCTCCTCAAGCAAACGCCCGATAATATTGTCTGGCCCTTCATCTGCTTCGGTAGCAATTCGGGCTCTGGCTACTATTTGATTATTTTCATCCAGCAATGCCAGCGCACTTTTGGTTCCACCCAAATCAATGCCAACTACATAATCTTTAGGCACGCAGTTTCCCCTTTAAATGGTCTGCCACTCGCAGCGCCTGCGCCGCTATGGTAAGGGCAGGGTTCATAGCAGTAGAAGACGGGAAGAATGAGCCATCTACTACATATAAATTATCGACTTCCCAGGCTCTGCAAAAGGGGTCAAGCACTGAGGTTTCTGGGTCATTACCAAAGCGAATAGTGCCGCACTGGTGCGAATTGGTAGCAATTCCCATACGCTCAGCAATCACAATCGGATACCCTGCCTGACGCATCATGGTTTTGGCAGCCTCAATCAGCTTTTCATGGGCCACCAGATTATTGGCTTGCCAGCGTACAATAATGCGGCCATCGCTGCCCAGCGTGACACGGTTTTCCGGGTCGGGCAGATCTTCTGACATGACCCACCAGTCAACGCTGCGATTAGCCATGGCCTGCAAAATAGGCTTGGGCATAAAAGGTTTGGACGCTGCCAACATACCGGCCTGCAACTTGCCAAGTGCCTGAATATTGCCCATAGGGTAATTAAATTCAGGGCCTTTAAAATAATAATCGTTAATAGCAGTGGTTTTTTGAAAAACGGTCGGGTTAGCTAAGAAAGGGTTTACTGCCATAAGCGCAGTATTGTTATGCACCATATAATTTCTGCCTACAAGTCCGGTTTTATTTGCCAGTCCCTCAGGGTGAGCGCTATTTGCCGAACGAAGCAACAAGGCAGTTGAGTTAACCGTGCCACAGGCGGAAATAACAATATCGGCGCTTACCTGCACCGTTTCACCCTCTTTTTCAACTTCAACGCCTGCTATACGCCTGCCATCTAACGTGGTGATGAGGCGTTTGACAAAACTTTTTGTCCAGAGGGTGACATCTGGACTTTCCAAAGCCGGACGAACCACACAGGTATCAGCGTCGCTTTTGGCGAGCACTTTACAGGGAAAACCATCACAGGTTTTACAGCGGATACAGCGGCCCCCATCTCGCAGGTCAATCCCCATTGGGTAAGAAAAAGGATGCAGACCTTGTGCCCGCAATTTATCTATAAGCTTTGCTATATAGGGTTCATGAGGAACGGCTGGAAAAGGAAAATCCGTAGAACGTGGAGGTTCAGTGGGGTCTTCACCAACTGTGCCGTGTACCCGGAAAAGTTTTTCCGCTTCTGTGTAGTAGGGCTCTAAATCTTCATAGGAAATAGGCCAGGCAGGCGAGGTGCCCCCTTCATGCTCGAGTACCTCAAAATCCTGTTCGCGAAAACGCGGTAAGGCGGCTCCATAAACCTTGGTGTTTCCGCCCACATAGTAGTGAACACCTGGTTTAAACGCTTCACCCGTATGGCTGTACCACGCTTCTTCAGGCTTATAGCGGTTTTCCTTAAAGACCGATTCGACCTGCCAGTTTTCTTTTTCCTGCGGTAAGAAGTCACCACGCTCGAGGATGAGGATTTTTGCACCCGCATCTTTTAGAGCATAAGCTAAGGTTCCGCCACCAGCCCCCGTTCCAATGATGATGATATCGTACTCATTCATACCTCAGTCCAGTTTCCTTGCTTTGCAGCTCGAGCCGCCGCTTCCATAATAGCCTGCACATGCAGGCCATCGGCAAAGTTGGGGCTGCCGTCACGGTCTTCCCAGATAGCTTTTAAAAACTGATACTGACACTCGGCGTGGGTGCGCACAAAACCTGTTGGCATACTGCCATCCGGTGCTTTTTGTCCTGGGTAACGGCCTATGGTCTCGAGCTTTTTGAAACCACGCATAGTGCCACTATCCCGAACATCATAGACTTCTAAGTAGCTGGGGTCTTCGGCATTAAAGCGAATGCTACCCTTATCACCATAAATCTCAAAAAGACACTCGTTATTCACACCTGTGCCCATCCTCGAGATTTCAATGTGACCCAGGGTACCACTGGCTAACCTGGCCGTAATCAGGGCAAAATCATCAACATCTACGGGGCCTTTTTCGGTAGAGCCTGCCTTAATAGGTCGTTCTTTAATCAGCGTATCAAGATTAGCTTGAACCGAGGCAAAGGGGCCCAGCAGATAGTAAAGCAAATCAATGATATGAGAGCCCAGATCAAACAGGGCGCCGCCGCCAGACACGTCTTTGCTGAGTCGCCAGGACAGCGGTTTTTCCGGGTCGATGTAACTCGAGCGGTAATACCTGCCCCGAAAGGAAAACACCCGCCCTAAAAAGCCCGCTTCGATGAGTTCTTTAGCACGTAAAATCGCAGGGAAAAAGCGAAAATTAAAGGTCATCTGCGTTTTGACGCCTGCTGCTTGTACGGCGTCCAGCATTTCCTGCGCCTCTAAAAGATTCATGGCCAGCGGTTTTTCACAGTAGATGTGTTTACCTGCTTTAGCAGCTGCCAGGATAATGTCTTTATGCGCACTATTGGGTGTGCAGCAGTCAATCAGGTCAATGTCAGGGCACTCGAGGAGTTCATGGTAATTGGCAGTATAAAGCTCACAGCCGATTTCTTTAGCGGCTTTTTCAGCGGTTTCGGCTCGAGTCGTTGCCACCGCAGCAAGATTGACCAAACGGGCAGGCAAGCCATAAGTAAACGGGATATCGCGGTAGGCCATGGCATGGACCCGACCTATGCCACCGTAACCTATGAGCGCAATATTGAGGGGGCGCTCAGACATTAGTTTTTAAGCCCGTTTTCGTTACGGTACTTATTGCTGGCGTCAGTCATGACACTACGCAGCTTCTGCACCGCAGCCTTAATCTCACCCGTTCCAGGCTGTAATTTGCCACCAGGGCCTTTTAAGAGCGGCGAGGAAAACTCACCTACCGTCATGCCGACTTCAATAAAGTCACTGACATTTCCAGCATTTAGCCCGCCGTCCTCCATCAGTTCGATGCGGTCTTCCATACCTGCTTCTTTAATCATCTGATGCAGTTTGTGTACGGTTTGAACCACGATAGGGTCAATGGTATGTGGGCTTTTACCAGCCACGGGCTTTACCCAGAACGGTGCACGGCACTCATACTCAATAATGTCTACATAAGGGTGAATGAACTGTTCAAACGCAGTGGCAGGCACACCTTGCCAGGCCCAGACACCCACTTTAAGCTCGAGCTTTTCCTTTATGTAGGTTATATCCTGAAAGATTTTTTCGTAAGTGGTTTCAATGGGCAAACTGATTAAATTTACTCCCAAGTCTTTTAGCTGGTCAAAAACATCAAAACTGGGGCGGTGCATCTGAAGCTGAGCTTCAATTTCCAGGTTGCTGCTTTTACGCACCCCTTCAATAATGTCAAAGCCGCCTCTGGGCATACCAAAGTCCATATATTTTCCGTCGCGCACTTCGATATGCAGCCAGTCAACCCCAGCCTCTTCCAGGTCTTTGACCTGCGCGCCCAGCACCGAGTAATCGGCCCAGAAAAGTCCGGCGGCAATCTTGCACTGTTGGCTTACTTTACCTATCGTATTCATATATCCTCCGTTGGTTTGAAAGTGTCTGATTTTGTGAGATGAGTTAAGGATAAAGCTGAATAGCCAATAAGCTTCATCCTCAGAAAACACAAAATCTGGTACACCGTCACTATAAAGCTTTCAAGTAATCAGCGAGTTTGATAGAAAGGGCTACGATGGTCAGCGTTGGATTGGCGTAACCCCCGGTTGGGAAAATCGAGCAACCTGCCATATAGAGGTTATTTACCCCGTGCACTCTGGCATCGGCATTGACAATGCCGTCTTCTGGCGTTTCTGACATACGCGTTGCTCCCATATGGTGGTCACCCGTTGCCAGTGCCGCAGGGTTTTCTGGACCAAAGGTCCAGTTATCAGCGCCGCCGCTTAAGTCAGTAACATAGTCATAAGAAAGGGCACCGTGTTTACGCAGGAAGTGTTCGGTGAGCTCGAGTGCTCTCACGGCTGTACGTTTATCTTCATATTTTAATTGCCAGTCAAGGTGGCTAACAGGCTGTCCAAAGACAGGATCACGTTTTTCCAAATTTAAGCTAATGCTACTGGCCTCATTGGGCACTTGCTCCCAGTTCAAATTGACAATCGCTTCATCAGGCGATAAGAAATAAAGAACGATGCGAAAATTACCGATTTTTTCTCTGCTGAGCGTTGCTTCGCTGGCTGCTAAAATGCCCCAGGCATTAAAAACATCATAGTCAAAAATATATTCCGGGTTAACCAGCGGCATGGCAACGTGTTCGTACACTCCGCCTTTGTCTTTGGGTGGGTTTAAGCGCACTTGCTGTTCTCTAAAAAAGTTTCGAATGTCGGTGGCAATGCCGTCTTTAAATCTAACTTTAGCAGCATGCGTCAAGAGTGGATGCACCATAAAGCCTCGCCCTAAGTGGTCAGCTTCGTTATTGCCTAAATCCCCTGAGAGTTTGAGCATGCGCACATTTTCGATGCCGCCCATTGCAAGAACATAAGAGCTTGCCTCAACACTAAAAGAGAGTCCCTTTTGACCGTTTTCCAGCGTGGCACAGTGAAGCTGCATAACCTCATCTTGAGAAGCGTTGCTGTCAATCTTCAGGAGATGGGCATTGAATAAAACCGTGATATTTTCGGCGTCTTTGAGCTCTTCGCCAAACTGAATTTGAAAGTCATGTAAACTTTCTTCGTACTGGGCATGCATAATAGCAGGTTCTAGGGCGTCACCTGCCTGCCCTGGAAATGAGCGCGCATAAAGCACCCGCTCCCAGAATGCCAGATCATCGTAATTGAAAGGGCCAAAGTGCCCAAATGCATGAGCAGCCTCATAGTAAGGCGTGAGTTCAGCTAAAGCAAAAGGCCAG
Source organism: Trueperaceae bacterium (assembly GCA_020431825.1). GTDB lineage: Bacteria > Deinococcota > Deinococci > Deinococcales > Trueperaceae > JAHEBB01. The sequence continues at coordinate 59,491 of JAGQHN010000008.1, forward strand.
CTGGCTTCCCGGTAACCCGGCCGTGGGGAAAAATCCCAGGGGTCAAGTGGACGCGACCAGAAGCCAAAATGATTGGTTGTGCCACCATACATGTGCAAACGGGAACGGTCTAAAAAGATAGGATCAACTTTTTCAAGAAATGACCCTACCGTTCCCCGATAGATGGACTGCCGTTTTTCCTCGGGTCGGCCCCTGTCTCTGGCCTGTCCGCTGACTAGCAGAAGCACTTTTTTACCACTGCCTATTAGTCTTTTCGCCATAGGAATGCCAGCAGCCCCTGCACCGACAATACAAATATCAAAACCAGCCAGACTTTGCCCTGGTGTTAAGGTTTCAGCCTGCTGGTACATAAGCGTCCTGTTGTTTACCAAACTGCTTTATTTGCCCAAGCACAGATGGCCTCCAAAATAAATAATAGCCAAGTTTAAACAAAAGTGAGCAAAATTTCAAGGACCGTGCAATTGCACACCGGCCCTGGGTGAGCTAAACTGTGACCTTGTGGACGACAAACATCAGTATCTACTGGCGAAAGTAGCTGACTTTTATTACAACCAAGAAAAGACTCAGGGAGCTATTGGCAAAGAGCTTGGCTTATCCAGAGTAAAAATTTATCGACTGCTTAAAGAAGCCAGAGATAAAGGCGTTGTCCGCATAACGATCAACTGGCCCATAAAAACCAATAGTGAACTCGAGCACCGACTAAAAGAACGCTTTGGTCTAACCGATGCCCTTGTTCTAGCAAACAGTCAGGGTTTAAGCGCTTTAGCTGAACTGGCTGCGCAGTACCTCGAGCAAAACCTAAAGCCTCGCAGCACCTTAGCCATCTGCCTCGGGCGAACCACGCACGCCGTTATCGAAGCCCTTCATCCAGACTATCAGGCACATATACGAGTGGTTCAGGCCACCGGGGGTATGTCATCATCTTTGCAGCAGTACGATAGTTCGTCACTGGCAAGGCAACTGGCTGAAAAACTAGGGGGGGAGGCTATTTACTTACCTTCGCCTGCCATTGCTGATAACCGTGAGGCTGCCCAGGTAATCATGCAGCAAAGCGAAGTTCAGCGTGTCTTGGAAAGCGCGAGAAAAGCAGATTATGCTCTGGTAGGTATTGGCAATCTTGATCCAAAAAGCTCTAACTTTGTTAAGGCGGGTTTTTTGCAAGAACCTGATGTCCTGGCCTTAGGTGAAGCAGGCGCCGTAGGTGATATGGCCTGGCATATTTTTGATGCTGGGGGAAATCTGCACCCTAGCAGCTTTAATGAGCAGATTATCGGGATATCGCTCGAGGATTTAAAACAAATTCCTGTAACGATTGCTGTGGCTCAAGGTAAGGAAAAAGCTCAGGCCATTCTTGGAGCCTTAAATACAAGAGCCTTGAGGGTGCTATGCAGCGATGAAGAAACAACCCTTACTCTGCTAGCGCTTTAACTCAGGCCGTACCAAATTTTAGCCCCAATTCTCTTAACCACTTGCGGTAAGCTATGGCTACCCGGTCAGAACGTAAATGCAACTCTGCCTGCAAGTCCAGAGGTAATAGCTCGGGGCGTTGACTCTCCACAATGGCACGGTCTTCTTCAAAGATTGCCCGGATGCGCGGTTCATAATCGGCTGCTAGAGCCTCGGTGTCCTTCATTGCTGTCGTTGCAACCACAAACCAGGCCGTACTATCTAATTCATCATGCGGAGTAACGGTTAGCATCATGCCATTGGTTGCGCCCTTCATATGCTTGGTAAAGTGCGCGGTTAAGGGCCGAAAAGCATGATAGGTATAAGTGACTTCTCCAGCACTGTCTCCGTAAGGATTGGGCTGATATACCCGTATAGGGTCAGAGGCAATGCCTTCAGACGTCTGGCGAACCTCGAACTCTCCAAGCATGGGTTTATCAGGGTCACCCAGGACATTTTCATGGACAAAAGGAAAGTGGGCAGCGTCCAGATAATTTTCTATGAGTCTGGGGCCATGCGCCTTTAGGTGCTCATAAGGCCCACACACGGCTTTAGCCATCTGGCTGTTTGGCCATTCAGGAAATGGCGGAACCTCTTTTTCAGGTTGTCCCAGACACACCCATAAGAGACCATAAGCTTCTGTTACCAGATAGGTCTTGACAAGAGCCTTGGCAGGAGGCGTTTGCTCCGGATGGGTTGGGATAAAAATGCATTTACCATCCTTATCGTAGTACCAGCCATGATAGGGACACATAAGGCAGTTGTCTTTTATCTTGCCTAAAGAAAGTTTTGCCCCTCGGTGTATACACAGATCTTGCCAAGCGTAGTAGTGACCCTGATCTTTCCAGATGACTATATCTTCGCCAAGTAAGCGGCTACCAAAAACGGGCTTTTGCTCGAGCATCTTGACACTGGCTAAAGGGTGCCAGTCATTTACCAGTACCGGGTCATCAATCATGGGCTCAGTCTACCTTGCTATAGCACTTTAGCTAAGACATCATCATGAAAAATGGTCTCGAAAACATGCACCTCGGTCACGCCTATTTTACTAAAGCCTCGAGCCTTGTAAAAAGCCAGTGCCCCCCTGTTCTCCTGCCAAACTTTTACCCATAAGCACTTAGCCTGTAACTGCCCTGCCCCAGCCACGGCGTCGTCTATGAGCAACTTGCCAAAGCCCATCGCTCTGGCTTCTTTTGAAATATAAAGCTTTTCCAGCTCGAGCCTTTGCTGGGCTAAACTCCTAAGCTTCAGCAGACCAACCACCTTATTGTCGAATTGAGCAAGGCGGTAGTGCTCGAGTTCAGCCGCTACTTTTTCCTCGCTAAATTGCTGGGTTAAAAAGCTCTCAAGAACCGCTTGTTTTAAGGCTGGACCATAGGTATCTGTAAAGACCTCTTTGAGTATGGCTACAATCTTTAAAACATCATTCTTTTGGGCAGGACGTACAAGTTTTGGACTCACCTTAAAAGCTATATACCATATTTGTTTTCTGCAGACATTGTGACCAAACTCTTCTTATTATCATAATTACCTGATATATCTAGTTTAGAACGTTTTTGAGATGGTTGATTATGAAGCAAAAGCAACTGGGTAAATCAGACCTTTGGATCAGTGAAATTGGGTTTGGCTGTATGTCGCTTGGCACCAACGAAGCGCAAGCTCTGAACTTACTCGAGCGTGCCTTTGAGCTGGGCATTAGTTTTTTTGATACCGCCGATCTATATGACCGCGGCCTGAATGAAAAGTTTGTCGGTCGGGCTTTTAAACATAAACGGGAAAAAATAATTCTGGCGACCAAAGTGGGTAACCGCTGGAATGATGATGGCAAAAGCTGGCGCTGGGACCCTTCACCCGACTGGATTAAAGAAGGGGTTATGGATAGCCTCGAGCGTCTGCAAACTGATTATATTGACCTTTATCAGTTGCATGGTGGCACCCTGGATGATCCCATTGATGACATTATTGCGACCTTTGAGCAGTTAAGAAATCAGGGAATTATAAGAGCTTATGGCATTTCTTCTATTCGGCCCAATGTCATACGCGAGTGGCTGAAACGTAGCAAACTTTCTTCTGTCATGATGCAGTACAGCTTGCTTGACCGCCGCCCCGAAGAAACCGTGCTTGATTTGCTTGCCAAACAAGGCGTGAGCGTTATTGCCAGGGGGCCTGTCGCCAAGGGCCTGCTCTCAGATAAACCTGCCAAAGCCTACCTCGAGCATAGTGAAGCCGAGCTTGCTACCTTGCAAACCCGGCTTGATGATTTTGTTTTGCCTAATCGCAGTCGCAGCCAGCTGGCTCTGCGCTACGCCCTTGCCCATCCGGCGGTAGCCAGCGTTATACCAGGGGCCAGTAATCTTAATCAGCTCGAGGAAAATATTGCAGCGCAAACGTCTCCTGACTTAAGCAAAGATGAAGTCTGCGCTCTCAGGAAATTAGCGCCAGCAGCGGTTTATAGCGACCACCGCTAGTTTTCTCGTTCGGTTCGGGTTCTGGGCCAATCGGAAACCTCGTTGAGTGCCTCGAGTTCATGAGCATCTAAGACCAGATCAGCAGCAGGTAGCAGTTGCTTTAACTGTTCTACACTATTAGCACCAACAATCGGTGCAGTCATATAAGGTTTAGACAATAGCCATGCCAGAGATACCTGTGCTACATGCGCCTGATGATTGTCCGCGACTTCACGCAAGTTATCTAAAATAGCCCAGTTTTTTTCACTAAAACGACTATCAGCAATGCCTTTGGCACGTTCGCTATCTGGTAAATCGGCATCTCGCTGATACTTGCCCGTTAAAAAGCCGCCAGAGAGCGGGCTATAAGGAATAACCCCTACCCCGTACGTCTCACAGACTCGAGCAATTTCTCTTTCAAATTGTTCACGCACCGGACTGGCAATACTGTACTCAGGCTGAATCGAAACAAAGCGCTCAAAGCCGTGCTTATCACTGGCCCAAAGCGCTTGCATGAGACGCCAGGCACTAAAATTTGAGCAGCCAATATATCTGACATAACCCTTGCGAACCAGATCTGTTAGAGCAGACAGCGTTTCTTCTATAGGGATAATAGGGTCAAGCCAGTGCACCTGATAGAGGTCTATATAATCTACTTGTAAGCGCTTTAACGAATCTTCGCAAGCTCGCATAATCCACTTGCGCGACAAACCTTCACGCTGATGTTTTGTCTGCCGTCCCTCACTGCCCATGTGCCCCATTGGTCCACGAACTTTGGTTGCGACCAGCACCGTATCTCTATTTTTTCTCGTCTTGAGCCAGCGACCAATAATTTCTTCAGACACCCCCCCTGGATTGCCAGGTGCCCAGCGACTATAGACATCGGCAGTATCAATCAGATTGCCGCCTGCTTCAATATAAGCATCCATAATGTCAAAGCCGGTCTGTTCATCGGCAGTCCAGCCAAACTGCATGGTACCAAGGGCTAAAGGGTAAACGAAGAGGCCACTGTTTCCAAGTTGTCGGTAGTTCATTTTTTTATTATGACCCTCTCTGTTTGATCTTTTATGTAAGCCAATAAAGTATCCTTTTGTGAATTAAACTGTAAACCTGACGATCAAAAGCATAGCGCTCGAGCCTCCTCAAAAGCTAAAAAGGATTGAAATTTAAAGTGGTTTCGGCTACTATTCCCTGAGCGGTTTTAGGTTACCTGGCGAGTAAAGACTTAAATGTTCCCTTTTTTAGTCTGGTCAGAATACTTTCTGTAGCCTTGGTTTTACCAAAGGAGTTTAAATGTCCTGCTTTCTCATTTACTGCGTTTAAAGCGCAGCCGGGTCAGACTCGAGCCTGTATCATGAAGCTTTGTTAAGCCAATCCTCACATACCTAATTTTTTAAGGTATACTGCGCCATGACTTTGTTCATGCGCTTACTGGTTTTGCTTATCGGCCTTTAGTCTGACGTTCTAGTTATCTTCTGTAGTTAAACTCAAAGTTCAAAAAGGAGATTACCTTGGCCCTTTCCAGTCTTGGCCAGTCTAAACAGGAGTTTAGTGTTGCTGGCAGCCATAGCTATAACCGCTCGAGTCCGCTGCGCTGGATTCTCTCACATCTGCGCCGCTATCCTTTACTGGTTATTGCTTTTATCAGTGCGGTAACGCTAACAGCCATCATTTTTTCAGGTATTCCTCGGCTTATTGGGCTGGCCTTTGATGAAATGCTCAAGGCTGACCCAAGCCTCCAGCGTTTGCTGGTTATTGCTGGGACCATTTTAGGTCTGGTTCTACTGCGTGGCCTTATTGACCTGACCAATGCTGTCTCAGTTGAAACCTTAGGCCAAAGGCTCGAGCGCGACTCGCGTGAGGAGCTTTACTTAAGCCTTCTGGGCAAAAGTCAGACATTCCATAATCGGCAAAAAGTCGGCGACATTATGGCTAGAGCGGCTAATGATGTGCGCCAGCTCAATCCTATGATGAACCCTGGCGTTTCCCTGCTTACCGAGTCTATGGTAGGCATAATCGTACCCCTCACCTTTATCGCCTTTATCAAACTTGATTTGCTCCTTGCGCCGCTTCTTTTTATCGTTACTTTTGTCTTGGCGCTCAGGTACTATATGCGCCAGCTCAACCCGGTTTCAGGCAATATGCGCCGTCAGTTTGGCATTCTGAATGCTGGTCTCAACGAAACCATTACTGGCATTGAAGTAGTCAAATCTAGCGTTCAAGAGGGTCAGGAGCAGCAAAAATTTGTTAAAAACGCCAGTCTCTTTCGCGACTACTTTGTCAGGCAAGGTCTGGTGCAGGCTCGGTACCTGCCTCTGCTCTTTTTAGGCATTGCCAGCACCGGGGCCTTTGCTCATGGTCTCTGGCTTTTTTCTAAAGGTCAACTTTCTGTTGGAGAGTTGGTCGCTTATATGGGGCTTATGGGCGCCCTGCGCTTTCCTGCTTTTATCTCGATCTTTACTTTTTCTCTGGTGCAACTGGGCATGGCTGGAGCCGAACGGATGCTCGAGCTCATGCGCTCAGAAACCGAGCTAGATGAAAACCCCTCGGGCCACAGTGCGCCCATCAAAGGTGATCTGGTTTTTGACCATGTCAATTTCAGCTATAGCGGCAAGCTGAGTGACAAGCTCATCCTCAAGGATTTCTCCTTTCATGCAAGGCCCGGCGAAACGGTTGCCATTGTTGGTCAAACGGGGTCGGGTAAAAGCACGCTTACCAATCTGGTTAACCGTATTTATGACGCTACCGAAGGACAGATTTTGGTTGATGGCGTAGATGTTAAAAACTGGAATCTGGAAACGCTGCGTTCCCAAATTTCCGTCATTGAGCAAGATATCTTTCTCTTTTCTCGCTCGATTGCCGACAATATCTCTTTTGGTCTGGGGCAAGTGGCCTCGAGGGAAGCAGTTGAAGCTGCCGCCAAAGCAGCGCAGGCCCATGATTTCATCTTGGGCTTTGAAGATGGCTATGACACAGTCATTGGTGAACGGGGCGTTACCCTGTCCGGGGGTCAGCGCCAGCGACTGGCGATTGCCAGGGCGCTTTTAACCGACCCACGCATCCTTATCTTAGATGACTCTACCAGTGCCATTGACAGCGCTACCGAAGATGAGATTCAAAAGGCTATTAACAAAGTCTTAGAAGGTCGGACTACCCTTATGATTACTCACCGCCTTTCTCAAATCCGGCGTGCCGACAAAATTCTGGTACTCCATCAGGGTGAACTTATTGATCAGGGTAAACACGAAGACCTGCTAAGACGCTGCTCGCTCTATCAAAGGATTTTTGCCCGCTATGATTAACTTTCCTCTTTTCCCTTTTCACTTTCCCCTTTTCAAAGGAGCTTACTAATGGGTTTTATCATGGACGGTATCGACGGTGAGGCATACGACCGCAGTTATAGCGACGGACAGCTCGTCAGACGCATTTTTCGCTATTTCAAGCCCTTTTTGGGCATTATGGTTTTTGTCGCTCTGATGATTTTCTCGAGTGCTGTCATGGACGCTGCCTTACCCGTTCTCATTTCGAGAGGTATTGATGGTCTGGCAGACCTGCGTAACAGTACAACGGGTATCTGGCGACAAACCGCCTGGCTGATTGCAGCAATCCTGGTTGCAGGTTTACTCTCCTGGACCTTTAACTTTTTCAGGCAGTGGTTTACTGCCAAAGCTGTTGGCAATGTTGTACTGAATCTGCGTAAGGATGCCTTTGACGCAGTGCTGGCCAGAGATATGTCTTTTTATGACGAGTTCCCAACAGGCAAAGTCGTTAGCCGAGTCACATCAGATACCCAAGACTTTTCTACCGTTGTCACCCTGACGCTAAACCTTATGAGTCAGCTTTTGCAGGTAGCGATTGTGGTGGGCATTCTCTTTTACATCAATGCCCGACTGGCTCTTATTGCCCTGACCATTGCTCCCTTTATTATAGCGACGGCTCTAGCATTCAGACATATTGCCCGCTTTACCACACGGCAAGCAAGGCGCATTCTGGCCCAGGTCAATGCCAATGTTCAGGAATCCATTACTGGTATTTCTGTAGCCAAGGCCTTCAGGCAAGAGGGCACCATTTTTAATGAATTCAAAAAGGTCAATAAACAGTCTTATTCCTACAGCCTGAGGCAAGGGCTGGTTTTTAGTTCCATTTTTCCTGTCCTGGGTACCATTGCCGGAATTGGTACCGCCCTCATTGTCTATTTTGGTGGACAGAGTGTGCTTAAAGGCGCAGTGAGCGCCGGGCAGTGGTATCTCTTTGTTGAAGCCATTAACCTGTTCTGGTTTCCTCTTACCAGTATTGCTTCATTCTGGAGCCAGTTTCAGCTGGGCATGTCAGCCAGTGAGCGGGTCTTTGCTCTGGTAGATGCTGAACCTAGGGTTCATCAGCATGACAGTAAAGCAGTCCCAGAGCTTCGTGGTGAAATTGAGTTTAAAAATTTAAATTTTCGCTATACTACGCAAGAACAGGTTCTGCTTGACTTTAATCTAAAGATAAATGCGGGTGAAACAGTAGCACTGGTAGGTCACACTGGCGCAGGCAAATCCAGTCTGGGAAAATTAGTGGCACGTTTTTATGAGTTTCAGGCTGGCGATTTACTGATAGATGGCAAAGATATTCGTGGTTTTGACCTGGGTAGTTACCGCAAGCACCTTGGAATTGTGCAACAAACCCCCTTTCTTTTTGGGGGCACGGTTCGCGACAATATTCGTTATGGACGACCAGATGCCAGTGATGACGAAGTAATTGCTGTTGCCAACAAAGTAGGCGGCGGTGATTGGCTCGAGGCCCTACCCAAGGGGCTGGATAGTGACGTGGGCGAAGCCGGTAAAGGCATCTCCATGGGTCAGAGACAGCTGGTTGCCTTAAGCCGGGTTCTCTTACAAAACCCCAGCATTCTTATATTGGATGAGGCAACTGCTAGCGTTGACCCGCTTACCGAAGCGCAGATACAAGAAGGGCTCGAGCTTGTCCTACAGGACCGCACCGCCATTGTCATTGCCCACCGTCTATCAACGATTAAAACGGCTGACCGCATTATTGTTTTACGCAAAGGTCAAATTATCGAGGAAGGCTCTCACGAAAGTCTGCTGAAAAAAGCTGGTCACTACGCGGAACTTTACAACACCTACTTCAGACATCAGTCACCCAATTACAATCCTGAAATGGCGGCTGTTTAGTAAGTCAAGGATAGTAGGCATCTACTATCCTTGACCATTAATCATCCTCCTCAATAAGCGAATATCCAAAAGTTTCCATCAGAGCCTAAACTTTGTGAAATAAAAATTATGCTTTCCCCATCTCAAGCTTGTTACAATCTTTAAGCTATGCGTGTTCTTTTGCGAAGCTTTCTCAGCGCAATTAAAGATCTGAATGTCCTGGTTGATTTGCCGGGTCACTTTGATGGACATGAACGGCGGTTGGTGTTTCAAGCGATTGTCATTGGCATACTGGTTTGGGGAATCGTTTTTGCCCTTAAGTCCAGTGTGCATCTGGTCTTTTCTCATTTATTAGCCTGGCTCGAGCATACCCCTTATCCCTTTCTGGTATTTATTCCCCTCTTTTTGGCAGGAGCCTTGGTTTCTCTCTTAGCGCGCTTTAAACCTACCCTGATTAATTACCGCGACGCTGACGGGCATATTCATGAACTAAATGATGTAGAAGGCGATGGACTCGAGCGTGCCATTGCGCTTTACTACAGCTCTGAACCTCAGTTTGAATCTTCACTTTTAGGTCAAAATGGCATAGAAGCACGCTGGGAAATGCCTACCTTTTCGCTGGTCTGGCGCAAATTTCTCGCGACTTTTTTAACTCTAGGGGGAGGTGGTTCGGGAGGGCTCGAGGCCAGTGTCACCCTGATTGGCGAAAGTACCGCATCTGGCTTATTTAAACCGAGGCGCATTCGAAAACAAGAGGCAGAAGGCTGGTGGGGCCGCTTGAAACGCTGGTGGGGTTCTTCCAACACGGATGATTTACAAACGGCTCAGCTATGCGGCATTGCCGCCGCGGTAGCAACGTTACTCGGTACCGCCTTCACTGCTGCCTTTTTTGCCATTGAGGTTATGTACCGCAGGCGTCCGGTGGTAGAGAAACTCATCTATGCGCTGGTTTCTTCCTTAACTGCCCTTATCCTTTCTAGCTTTGTGGTGCATGAAGGCGGTCTCTTTCAGGTAGAAGAAGTTCTTTTTCCGGTCATTAGCACACGTTACTACCTGGCCCTTATTATTATGGCTATTGCTATTGCCCTACTCAGCGTTTATTTTGGACGCCTGCGCTCGAGCTTCGAAGCCAGTTTCTTGCACCTGCAACCCAATAGCCTGAGGCGGCATCTTTTAGGAGCCGGTTTTACCGCTGCGATAGCCCTGCTTGTTTACTATCTCTTACCTCTTTTTGCCCATTACAATCTGATTCCTCAAGAGGCACTAAGTCACCGCTTCGCTCTCATTCTTGGCCCGGGAGAAGAAGCGATTGATCTGGCTCTTTCTGGGCATATGGTTTTTTGGGTTGCTCTGATCGCCCTGTTTGGCAAGATGCTGGCAACGCTTGCTACGGTTGGCTCAGGAGGTTCAGCTGGCTTGCTGGTTCCCTCTATATTTTTTGGCACCATGGTAGCGACCATCATGGCCAGGCTTTTTGGGCTCGAGCCTCAAACCCTGATCGTTCCGGCCATGACTGCTAGCCTTGTGTCCATTGTCAATGTACCGCTGGCAGCTGTCTTTTTACCCTTTGAACTTTTTGGTCAGGCCTATCTCTTACCCGCGCTGGTGGTTCTGATTGTTTGCTTCTTATTTGCCCATCAGAACACCATCTACCGCACCCAGAGAGAAACCCATGCCAAACGCGAAATTTTGCCTGGTTATGGTTCACGCCGGGTTGGCGTGCCAAAAGAGTGGGCAGGCAAAAGCCTGCTTAGCCTCGACTTACGCAGACGCTTTGAAGTCAGTGTCGTGGGCATCATTGAGCGCTACGAACAAAACGGTCGCCTTAATCCTCGAGTGCAGCTCAACCCGGCAGCCACCAAAGTTTTAAGTGAAGACGATGTTCTGGTTGTTATTGGTACCAATAGTCAGCTTGATGACTTTGAGACAAAAGTACAGCAAGATAGTCAGGGTTCAGACTAAACTTGATAAAGGTGACTCGAGTAAACTAAAGTTAAATCTTCCAACCATCAGGCTAAAGATAGACTTTAATCAGTGCTCAATTTAAATGAAACCATTATTTATCTTTATGCGAAATTTAACCGTTGCCCTGGCCCTTCTTATCATTCTGGCACTGGTGTGGGCCTTTCAGAAAAATCAGGATGCCAGAGAACTGAGCTTGCTGGTGCCTGAACCTGGACAGTATTATCACGGCGTCTACCCTGGAGGAAAAACGGGCGAAGAAGATGACATTAGCCCGGAGGACCTAAATGCCTATGTCAGAGCGGCAGGTCGTAACGTTGCCTGGGTTTATTTTTCCAATAACTGGTATAGCTCGAGGGCGTTTCCGCTGGAGACTGCACAGTGGATTAGAGACGCGGGGGCTGTGCCTTACATCAGGCTCATGCTGCGCTCATCAATTGAAACAGACCAGTCAGAGCCTTTGTTTACCCTCGAGGCCATAAAGTCTGGCCATTTTGATGCAGATTTACGTTCCTGGGCACAAGCTGCTGCCAGTTTCAAAACTCCTATCATGGTTGAATATGGCACCGAAGTAAACGGCAACTGGTTTCCCTGGAATGCCAAGTGGAACGGCAAAGAAACTGGAGCAGCACTTTTTCAGGAGGCTTACCGACACATCATTACGCTGATGCAAGAAGAAAGTGCCAGCAATCTTATTTGGGGATTTCATATTGATGCCTATGACGACCCGCAAACCCAGTGGAATCGGCTCGAGGCCTACTATCCTGGCGATGACTATATTGATTTTATTGGCATCTCAGCCTACGGGGTGCAAAGCCCTCAGGATAAGGAGTGGGGTAGTTTTACTGAGGCGATGAATGACGTTATGCCAAGACTAGCTGAACTTGCTCCAGATAAAGCAGTTTATGTGGTGGAGTTTGGCTCGAGCCTTCACCCCAGACTACGCGCTTCTGACTGGGCAGATGAAGCTTTAACGAATATTTTAGCCAACCGCTGGCCTGCCATTCGAGGCTTTTCCTGGTGGAATGAAACCTGGCAAAATGACGCTAACCCGGCTCATGATAGTGATTTTAGGGTGCAAAGCGTTCCAGGCTTAAGCGA